>DAIOSQ010000011.1:0-23327 GCA_036752465.1 Legionellaceae bacterium
CAGCGCGGAAGAATTACATACGGTACACGCGTTAAACTTGGAGTGTGTGATCCATCAACCGCAACAGCTGACATGGATCCTGCAAACACCATTGCCGCGCCCGTTAAAAGTACACGTCAAAGTCAACACGGGCATGAATAGGTTAGGGTTTGCGCCGCAGCAAGTCGCAGCCATCCTAGATGCCCTGCGCCAATGTCCCTGGATAAATCCTGACATTGGGCTGATGACACACCTGGCCTCAGCTGATCAGCCGCATAACCCCAGCAATCAGCAGCAATTAGCACAATTTTGTGCGCTGCCCATGCACACACAATACCGCTGCAGTGCCGCCAATTCTGCGGCAATTTTTGCCCTGCAGGATGCCCATTTTGATTTGGTGCGACCGGGACTGATGTTATACGGCGTTTCACCGTTTGCTGATCAAACCGCGCATGATCTCGGATTAGCACCCGTGATGCATTTGATGTCAGCAGTGACCGTAATCCATCATTATCCGCCGCATGCACCCATAGGATACGGCGGTAGCTGGCAATCTGAGCGTGCCACCGTCATTGGTGTCGTGCCCATCGGTTACGGCGACGGCTATCCCCGACATATTGCCGCGAATACCCCGGTCATGGTCAATGGGATGCAAGTACCTATAGTTGGTAGAGTTTCTATGGATATGTTGACCATCGACTTAAGTCAATGTCAAACAGTACAGATAGGAGATCCTGTTGAGCTCTGGGGTAGCAATATCCTGGTAGAAACCATCGCGCGCGCCGCAGGGACGTTGCCGTATGAATTAATATGTCAACTGTCTGCACGGGTGCGCTTTTGAAGAGGTAAATATTACATGAAAAAATTAATCGTGTTGCCATTATGCTGGTCCATGTTTCTCACAGGTTGTACCGGTCCTGTGACCCATGAGGGTGTAGGCACGGTCGCAGGTGGGGTAGTTGGCGGACTTTTGGGCAGTCAATTTGGTGGTGGTGCCGGTAAAGTTGCCGCAGCCGCTGGGGGCGCGCTACTGGGTGCTTATCTAGGCGGCAGTATTGGGAAATACATGGACAGGCAAGATCGTCTAGAAATGCAGCATGCGTTAGAGACAGCACCGGCAGGCCAAACCGTCGCATGGAAAAATCCTGATAACGGCAACCAGTATCAGGTTAAACCAACCCGAACATATTACCATGACCAACAACCTTGTCGTGAATATGTCACCACTGCCGTGATTGGTGGCAGAAGCCAACAAATTTACGGCCAGGCATGTCGCCAAGCCGATGGATCCTGGCGGGTCGCGAGTTAAGTCGCTTATCATAAGGCTGCATCGCACTGAGCGCTACACGAGTAGCCTCACTGCGGTCGGCCTACACATATGCCACATGACCCAATCTATATCTAACGGCTGATTGTCGCTGCGCGATGACTATGTTACTCTCATGCATTCATTTCAAGAAAAGCTTTGCTCATGCAGGATAATACCATCACCTTTCAATTGGCCACGCAATATTTATCTAAGATAGCCTTGCGTTTGGAAAGGCTGTTTGAGGCCATAGAACAAGCCTGCACTGACACCCATCCTATCATTCATCACTATGCACTTAAAAGCATGATTGAAATCATAAAGTTGATAGAAAAACCGGAACTTAAAGGGCGTTTTCTCAAAGAATTGATGCGCATAGAGCATGCATTACCCAAATCGCGAACCGCCGTTTCCAACGACTTATATGCTAAATTATTTGTACAGGTACAAGTATTGAGCCATTTGTCAGCAAAATTTGGTGGCGATATCCATCATGATGCCTTCATCCAAACCATACGCCTGGCGCAATCGGCACATAGCAGCGATTGTGAATTACACTCGCCACAATTATTGCTGTGGTTGGCCAGTGATGCCAGCTCCCGCCAACAAAAACTACGTCATTGGTTGTCCCTGTTGCAACCCTTATGTGATACGGTCACCATTTATCTTGCCCTGCTGCGCAATACCGCCGAATTCTCCACGCTTGCGATTACCCATGGTTTTTATCATAGAGCGACCTCGTTAAAAAATATCTACCATTTGATCATGTTAAACATGGATAAAACCATAGGCGTGGTGCCACACATTCAGTTAGGTCACCACGGCTTAAGCTTAAGTTTTTGTCAAGCAGACTCCTTACAGGAAGTACGCGCTCTGGATATTACGGTGCAACTGGCGATGTGTCATTTGTAACCTTGGGCGGGTCCTTGGGTGGGTTATCCTGTTGTCAAATCAAACGCTTGGATACGCTGCAGGATGGCTTGATTAGCCGCTGGGAAGGTATAAGCTGCCAAGTCATCACGCGCAACCCAACGCAAATCGATTTGTCCAGCTTGCTTGCTGGGGATGCCTAGGTAAGCGGTCACATGGTACACCCACAAGCACACAGCAGTCACAGCGTCCTGGTCGGTTTGTGCAAAAAGAGTATATGCTGTTGCCAAAATACCAAGCTCTTCCTGCAACTCACGCACCAGCGCCTGGGCGGGAGTCTCGTGTGACTCGCATTTGCCCCCTGGCAACTCCCACAGACCCGGCTGCGGAACGTGCAACGGCCGCTGCGTGATAAGGATTTGCTGCTGCGCATTGCATATGACCCCAACCGCTACCCTCACGCCAATTTGCCGTGACAGAGTTTATATTTCTTCTGCGAGCCGCACGGACATGGTTCATTACGGCCCACTTTGGCAGCCGCCCGTAGCGGGATAGCCGGCAGCTCTTGCTCGGGCTGTGAACTTTCCACCACCGGCCCAGAGTCATGCAAGTACTGAACATTGTGAATTGCGTCAGCGCGACGCTGTGTTTCTAAGGCATTGACATCAGCCTCGGTATTGATTTCTAACGATGATAATAAACGTATGATTTCATACTTGATATTGTTTAGCATCATCGAAAACAAATCAAAAGCTTCGCGCTTATATTCCTGTTTAGGATCTTTTTGGGCATAGCCACGCAAATGGATCCCTTGTCGCAGGTGATCCATAGCCGCCAAATGCTCGCGCCAATTGCTATCTAACGTTTGCAAGATGATCGACTTTGCAAATTGTGCCAAGACCTCTCGCCCCAAATGGGTTTCTTTTTGTTGATATTGTGCACTTAACAATTGCTGAATGGTTTGCTTAATGCCGTCTGCATGCAAGGTTGTGTCCGCATTGATCCACTCGTTAATCGGCGCTATCAATTGATAATCGTCTTGCAAGATCCGCGTTAAGTTGACAACGTCCCATTGATCTTCAGGCTGTTGTGGCGGTAAATAACTATCTATCAAATGGTCCAACACCTCTTCACGCATGTCAGCAATCATCTCGCTCAAATCTTGATTTTCCATAACCGAGGCGCGCAGCGAATAAATCACTTTGCGTTGATCATTGGCGACATTATCATAGCTCAACAGCTGTTTGCGCACATCAAAATGATGTCCTTCGAGTTTTCTTTGTGCATTTTCAATGGCTCTGGTAACTAAATTATGTTCGATGGGTTCACCCGGCTGCATCCCCAAACGCCGCATTAACATAGCGACCCGTTCGGAAGCAAAAATACGCATCAAATTGTCTTCCAGCGACAAATAAAAACGACTGCTGCCGACATCGCCCTGACGCCCAGCACGACCTCGCAATTGATTATCAATCCGACGAGACTCATGCCGCTCTGAGCCGATAATGCGTAAACCACCAGCTTCTAATACGGCTTGATGACGTGTTTGCCACTGTGCGGTAATCCTTGCGCGTTGGTCATCATCCGGCTCCGACAATGCCGCCAGCTCCTGCGACAAATTGCCCCCCAAGACGATATCGGTGCCACGGCCGGCCATGTTGGTCGCAATGGTCACGATGCCAGGTCGACCTGCTTCCGCAATGATTTGCGCTTCTTTTTCGTGGAATTTGGCGTTCAGTACTTGATGGGGAATATTGACCTGATTGAGCATTTGACTCAGCAGCTCAGATGCTTCGATCGAGGCTGTACCCACCAATACTGGCTGTTTGCGCGCGACACACGTGCGCACATCTTCGATAATCGCTTGATATTTATCCTGCTGGGTTAAATACACCAAATCCGACTGATCTTGGCGACGCATGGTTTGATTGGTAGGCACCACCACCACCTCAAGATTATATATTTGCTGAAATTCATACGCTTCGGTATCCGCAGTGCCGGTCATGCCAGAGAGTTTTTGATACATACGGAAAAAATTTTGAAAGGTAATCGACGCCAGGGTTTGGTTTTCATTTTGAATAGCTACCCCTTCCTTGGCTTCAATGGCCTGATGCAGACCATCAGACCAGCGCCTTCCTGGCATGGTACGACCGGTGTGTTCATCGACAATCACCACTTGATTATGCTGAATGATGTAATCAACATCGCGATGATACATCGCATGTGCACGCAGCGCAGCATTGACATGATGCATCAGGATAATATGACTGGCACGATATAAACTGTCACCGGCTTCGAGTAAGCCTGCTTCGGTCAGTAATTCTTCGATCCGTTGATGGCCTGCTTCCGTTAAATGCGCCTGTTTTTGTTTTTCATCCAGAGTATAGTCACCGTCATCCCCTTCCGTTTGTTGCAGTCTTAACTGCGGAATCAAGGTATTGATGCGTTTATACAAAGCTGAACTGTCTTCCGCAGCCCCGGAAATAATCAAAGGCGTGCGGGCTTCATCAATCAGAATGGAATCGACCTCATCAACAATTGCAAAGTTGAGCTGCTGCTGCACCTTGTCAGCCAAATTAAAAGCCATATTGTCGCGCAAATAATCAAAACCGAATTCATTATTGGTACCGTAAACAATATCCGCACGATATGCTGCCTGTTTATCTGTATGCGGCATATCAGGAAAAATGACGCCTACCCTAAGACCCAAATAGGCAAAAATCGGCTGCATCCATTGACTGTCACGTTTGGCCAAATAATCATTCACCGTTACTATGTGCACGCCACGCCCACTGAGCGCATTTAAATAAGCGGGTAAAGTTGCCACCAAGGTCTTGCCCTCACCGGTGCGCATTTCGGCTATATTGCCTTCGTGCAACACGATACCACCCATCAACTGCACATCAAAATGCCGCAAGCCCAAGGTCCTAACCGCCGCTTCACGCACAACCGCAAACGCTTCTGGCAATAAGGCTTCTAAGGTTTCACCTGCCGTGAATCTATGCTTAAAAGCAATCGTTTTGGCTGCCAACTCCTCGTCCGTTAACTGCTGCAAGGCTGCTTCATATGCATTGATAGCCGCCACTGTTTTTTCCATACGGCGCAACGTACGTTCGTTACGACTACCAAACATTTTTTTTATCAAGGTATTCAGCATAACGCGATTATCCTCAAGAGGGTGCTAAGTCACATGGTCACTGCAGGCAAAACTGGCGCACTCGTCCGAGAAAGCCAGCCATGACAAGCAGTTACCGAAAATTGGCATAATTTACTAGAGTTTGCGCAAAAACTCCATGCTTTTCAGCGTTGCATCCATTCGATGACCACCTGTTGATCAGAAAAATAGGTTTTATTTTGACCTATCACTTGATAAGCTTCGTGTCCCTTGCCAGCAATCAACACAATATCACTGGCTTGTGCCATTGCTAGGGTCGTTTCAATCGCTTGTCGTCTATCCGCAATCACCCATGGTTGCACAGTGCTGGGAATACCCTGTTGAATGTCTGCTAAGATTGCCTGCGCGGATTCGTTGCGCGGATTGTCGCTGGTCACCACCACATGATCTGCATACTGACTGGCTATCTGACCCATCAGCGGTCTTTTCGATTTATCACGATCACCACCACAGCCAAACACCACCCATAATTGACCTTTTTTTAAAGGTTGCAACGTGCTTAAGACATTTTTGAGCGCATCCGGGGTATGCGCATAATCAACGATCACACACGGCTCTTGATGGACCACTTCTAACCGTCCTTTGGCAGACTGCAAGCGTGGCAACAGCGACAAAATGTCAGTCAGGGCATGGCCACTGGCCAGTAAACTTGCGATGACAAACAAGGTATTATACACGTTAAACGCACCAAGCATACGGATATGACAATCCCCTGATCCCCACGGGGTAGCGACAGTAAAGTCGGTGCCTTGCATGCTGCTATGCCATGCATGGGCTACTATATCCGCTGTGGGAGATAGGCCGACAGTTAACCGTTGACAACCAATCGGCAAAGCTCGCAGCATATATTCATGGTACGCATCATCCTGGTTAACAATGGCATATTCTAAGCCCGGCATGGCGAATAATTTGGCTTTTGCCAAGGCATAGTCTGTCATGGACTGATGAAAATCTAAATGATCCTGGGTCAGATTGGTAAACAAGGCCTGGCGAAACAGCACCTCAGCCACTCTACCTAAACTAAGTGCGTGTGATGAGACCTCAAGGCATACGGTATCGATGGCCTGTTGCCGATAACTGGCCAACAATTTATTCAAATACAAAGCATCGGGTGTGGTATTGTTCATCGGTTGTAGCGCCGCGACGCGGCCTTGACCTATCGTACCCATATAAGCCACCTGTTGGCCTAGCAAGCCATACGCTTGCGCCAATTGATACGCGACCGTAGTTTTGCCATTGGTGCCAGTGACCCCTATCAATCGCATGCCACTGCTTGGATTTTGATACAAACGTGTGGCCAGTTGGGCTAACTTGCTGACCAACTCAGGCACGGGAATACACGGCAGGTGTACTGGCCACTCCATATGGGCAGGTAGGTGCAACGGATCATACAACACGGCAGCAGCGCCTTGCTCTGCTGCTTGTCGCAGATATAAGCGACCATCTGCGTGCGCACCTGCATATGCAACAAACACATCTTGCGGACTGAGTTGCCGGCTATCATTGCACAAGCCGACAATTTCACACTCAACACTGCCCACGTCCGTGATTCCGGCCAACAATTGTGTCAATTTCATCGCGGTCTCTTAATTTTTATCGGGTTTTATATCTAAAAAACGCAACGCCGATGCCATCACCTTGGCAAATAATGGCGAAGCAACTTGAGCACCATAGTATCCGCCTCGGCTTGGTTCGTGAATAAAAACAGCCACAATCAAGCGTGGCTGTGATACTGGCGCAATGCCAACAAAACTGGACATATAGCGCAACTCAGTATACCCTTTTTTGCCGGCTATGCGGGCCGTACCGGTTTTTCCGGCCACGCGATAGCCAGGTACTTCAGAGGATTTACCCGTGCCATCACTGACAACAGCCTCTAACATGGTTAACAATTGGTTCGCCAGGCGCGGCTGCAACACTTGGTTACCCGTGACAGCTGCCGGATGATATAAAAAAGTCACGGGCAACAACTGCCCTTGGTTGGCAAACACCATATAAGCTCTGGCAATCTGCATCGCCGTCACTGACACCCCGTAGCCAAAACTCAAGGTCGCCAACACAAATGGATTGGCATCGCGTACGTTCACCATTGCCCCTTCGGCTTCGCCAGGATAACCGGTCGCAGTCCTTTGTGCGAAACCGCAACTCAGCAGCAAATCGATTAGCTGCGCTGGCGGGCTGGCCAACACCATTTTGGTTACACCCACATTGCTAGAGCGTTGCAAAACTCCCGTGACATCCAGCACACCGTAATTATGGACGTCGCGAATGGTATGTCCATGCACAATCATCCAACTCGGCCTGGTGTCGATGATGGTGTTGGGCGCAAATTGACCTGTTTGCATGGCACTTGCGACACTAAATGGCTTGATCACAGAACCTGGCTCAAACGTATCCGTAAGGGCTTTGTTGCGATAGCTATTGGGCAAAAAATGACTGCGTATGTTAGGATTAAACGACGGATAATTGGCTGCTGCCAATACTTCACCGGTTTGCGTGTCTAGTACCACGACAGAACCGGATTTGGCCGCAAATTTGTTGACGGTATTTTTCAGCTCATGATAAGCAAAAAATTGGATGCGGTGATCAATGCTGAGCTGCAGCACGTTGCCAGGACGAGGCGCTTTGAGCAAATCTAGTTCCTCTATCACCCGGCCCATGCGATCTTTCAAGACTCGCTTCTGCCCGCTCACACCCATCAACCAGTCTTGATAAGCCAATTCCAGCCCTTCGATGCCGTGATCATCGATATTCGTGAACCCCAGTAACTGTGCCATACTTTCACCTTGCGGGTAAAAACGGCGATATTCATCTTGAAAGTTAAGTCCAGCTATTTTCAAAGCAGCGATGGCCTTAGCACTGGCTGGATCAAGCAAGCGATGCAAATACGAAAACTCACGACCGTTGGCGGTGGTCATGCGTTTTTGGATTTGTTCGGGAGTTATGTGCAAAATAAGCGCCAATTGCTGCAATTGCTGCGGCGTAGGTTTAAACAATTTAGGATTGATCCATACCGAACTCAGCGGCGTGCTCACCGCCAAAACCGCGCCCTCGCGATCGATAATCATCCCACGATGTGCTGGAATATCTATGACCCTTATGCTACGGGCATTGCCTTGACCCTGCAAAAATTTCCGGTCAAGCACGGTCAGATCGAGCATGCGCCAAATCAATATCAGCAGAATGACCATAAAAAAACCGCCAATAGCCCATAATCTGGCAAGATGATGACGGGGGCTTTTCATTGCGAGTGAACACGCAAGATGTACATTTGTTTATCCGTGGGTAGAATCATATGTAACTGCTCAGTTGCAAATTGCTGCACACGTTCAGGTGTCTCTAGACTGGCTTGTTCCAGCAACAACTGCCCCCACTGCAATTCCAACTGATGCGCTTGCTGTTTTAAGGTCTCAAGTTGACCGCACAACATCCGTTGCAAATTGGTGGTGTAAATCACAACCAGTGCGCTCAAAAGCACCAGAATCAGCAAACCAAGTGGCACATAAGATTGTTTTGATACATGCATTTTATTCAGTGCGCCATCAAAAATATGGTATTGACTGATTTGTTTGGCTGCAGCGTTCATGCTATTTTTTCTCCTATTCTCAATACCGCACTGCGTGATCGAATATTCTGCTTGACTTCTGCTTCACTGGCCTTGATGGCACCATTGATTCGTCTAAAATTAGTTTGCAAGGCACTGGCCTTGATGGGCAACTCCTTAGGTAAAGGCACGCCTTGCTCCTGCAGGCGCATGAAGTGCTTGACCAGGCGATCTTCCAATGAATGAAAACTCAGCACCACCAACCGTCCTTGCGCAGCCAGTACCTCGAGACTTTGTTGCAAGCCTTGGGTTAAATCGTCCAGCTCGGCATTCACATGAATGCGTATCGCCTGAAAAACTCTGGTGGCTGGATGCTTATGTTTTTCCCACCTGGGATGAGCTTGTTTGACAATTTCCGCCAGCTGCGTGGTGGTTTCAATGGCAGTTGCTACGCGCGCACTGGCAATGGCCTGGGCGATGCGTTTGGCATACCGCTCCTCACCATATTCTTTGAATATCCATGTCATATCGGCAACACTTGCTTGATTGATAAATTCCGCAGCCGTGAATGCCTGTGCGGTATTCATCCGCATATCCAACGGCCCATGCTGCATAAAACTAAACCCGCGTGCCGCCTCGTCCAATTGCGGCGAAGACACGCCCAAATCTAACAACACGCCATTGACTGCACCATACACCTGATGTGCCATCGCGACATTTTTTAAGTCTGCAAACGAGCCATGCACCATAGAAAATCGCGGATCGCTGGCCAAATGGGTTTGGGCGTAAGCAATCGCTGCCAGATCTTTATCGATGGCAATCAAGCGACCATCACTATTCAATCTCTTTAAAATCGCCAAGCTGTGGCCTCCACGGCCGAAGGTACCATCGATATAGATGCCATCTGCTTTGATAGACAAACCATCGACAGACTCTGTTAACAAAACCGATTGGTGCAACGACATGACTTAACCCATCATAAAGAAAACGTTTGCATTTCAGCAGGCAACCCACCATCGCTGGAGGCTTCATCGACCAACCATTGTTGCCTTTTAGCCTGCCACAATGTTTCACTCCATACTTCAAATTTGTTACCCTGACCTATCATTACCACCGATTTTTCTAACGCAGCATGATCCCGTAACAATTGTGGGATCAAAATTCTGCCATTGGTATCCAGTTCAACATCCGTGGCATGCCCTATCAGCAAGCGTTGGATCCGTCTTGCTTGTGGATTAAAGCTGGGCAAACGTTGTAGGGCGTCTTCTATCAACTCCCAAGCTGCTTGTGGATACAACAACAAACAACGCTCTTCGGTATCTATGGTGATAACCATTGCACCTTCACCCCGTTGACCCAGCGCTTCACGATACCGCGTGGGTACCGCTAAACGCCCTTTGCCATCGATAGTAATTGCATTGATGCCACGAAACATAATAGTCTACCGAGTTGATCCCACAATTTCCCACTTTTTGTCATTTTATACCACTTTGATACACTATAGGAACATAATTTGCCATTCGTCAAGTGAATTAGCTTGTTATTGCGACAATCACGTGCAAACAATAACAATAAGGCACAAACGGGGTATGCGCCGTACCTGAACCCTCAAGCAAATAAACTAGGCCATTGTACTGACGGTAACCATGAGGTTGACTGTTGGGTTGTTTCGTTGTTTGTTGGCGGTATATCATCCTGCGCAAGCTGAAATGGATTGTTCTTTGGTTTAAAAAACCCATGATGATATTCAATCACAGCAGCTACGCCCGCCACAATGGGTATGGCCACTAACGGCCACAAACTTAAGGTCAAAAGAGCAATCTCCACCGCGCAGATAGCGGTCTCAGCACAGATCATCATGACAATAGCTGCCATTGCTTGCAGCAACTCAAGCGTTGCTTCCTTGCCTATCATATCGATCCCAGTCTGTAGCAAAAAATTGCACATAAAAGGCACCACCGACCAAATATCAACCGTCCATTGAACCAAGTGACCTAGACAGTTCAACAAAAAACTCCAATCCCAGCTGCCAGCAGATTTGTCGGCAATGACCCGTTGTACCTCCTCAGAAAAATCTGCTGCAGGCATACTCGCCAAGTTTGCTATGACCGTGGTACAGGTTTGTTGGTCTGCACTGGCCAACACCTGCTGGAGTAAGACCGCATCTTGGCTCAGGTTAGCGCTTAAGAACCGACTCAAGTGCGCGCTTGATTGTGCACACATCCATTCCGTAATATGGGTCAAGCCATATACTCGCAACATCTCAGCAAACACATGGCGCTCAGCTTCATCATCGCTAAGTTCCTTACTAATTGTTTGCCGCCACTCAGCATCGCTGTAGTTGTATTCTGGATGCTCGCAGATATAGGCAAATGCTCTTTTTTGCATCGCAAGCGTCCGTGTGAAGCTTGTGCTATCACCGCCATGTGTTTCACGGTTATTGCGCACATGTTGCTGGAAAAATTGTATTTTTTTCTCAGTGTCTTTATGCAACCAATTGAGCGGAATATCACCTTTATTCAACGATTTAAACTCGCCGCTGAAGTAGCGCACCTGTTCTATCATATCCTGATACTGCCTCTTCTGCTCGATCCCCGCTGGCGGCTGACCTGCAAGCAGATCCATCGCCGTATTGCTGATCCACACATGGGCTTCAGGATAAGCTCTCAACTTAAGCGTCAGCTCATGCGCTTCCTGCTGACTTAAAATAGCACAATCAAGTGTACCATCGGCTGCTTGCCTGAATAATAAGGCGTGTACCGGTTTGCAATAAGGCCCGAGAAAATTGTTCTGAAACCAGTGCGTTCTATAAAAATTGGAACTGGCATAAATCGCACCAAACGTGGGTGCCGTACGATCAGCTGACTGACAAATCGCCGTCAATGATAAAAAATCATTTAATTTGCTATACACTTGTGTTCCAGGGGATAGCAACCATGGCAAATAGTGCGTGGGGATGTATTCAGTCCCGATGGGTTCAAGTTGTTGCTCTTGCTCTTGTTCTTGCTCTTGTTCTTGCTGCATTTCAAGCTGATTTTGTAACTCAACCTCGTTGGCTGCATCACCTCCAGCATTGCTGAGGTAAGTCGGTTCACATAACGGCCGCGCGGTCGCAATCATCTGATCTAATGCCGGTTGCAGCGCAGCAAACTCCTCCGGATTAATCGCCAGCAAGAAATCACGATGTTGCGTAAGCAATATTTCAGTAGACACCGATTCGGCAAGCTGCCCATATCGCTCAAAGAAATTGGTTTCATTCCCTATCTGCTCCACAAATAGTTGCTTATACTGCATAAACAACGCCTGTTTTTCACTAACCGTGGCACACCGCAGGATGCGTTGCAATACATGCGCCCGCAGATGATTGCTCATTTTGGCTTTGGTCGCCGCAAAATTATCGCGCTTCCATTGTTGTTCTTGATTCTGCCGCATCATGTCAACCACTTGCAGGAGCGAGTAATCTTGCATGCTTGCCGGCACAATCACTTCAATACCTTGATCATTGGCGAAATCACGCATACGCATCACACCTTGCAAAAAGCTTTGCAATGGGGTGTAAGGGTCGATCACCGCCAGCGCCTTAGCCGATACGCACTGTTTTAGATCAGTCCCTGTGGTATGGTCTTGATCGTAATAACTAAACCGCTGCGCCGGGCCACAACCCAGGACACGATCAATCATCTCAGGATCACTGCTATTCAGGACTATCGGTTTGTTACCTGCTGCGGTGTTTAAAGCACATAGCTGATTGTCAGCATTGAAAAACATGACATATGTGAGCTTGGATTGCGATCGTTGTAAATACTCTGCCAAAGCGTAGGCAATTTTGACGTTCGGTTCGCCTTTAAAAACTGCACAAATATCCATAATTGCATGCACGTCGCGACGACCATCCAACATCTGCCGCAGCAACACATCCAGCGACGCCAGCATATCAATCCCGCGAATCTCAGTTGCTTTGCTGACCAAACGATCGATAATAAACCCGTTGGTTGCCGGAAAAAGTTGCGCATTAAATTGCAAGCGCGGATGCCAGGTAGTGTTGGAATCTGGGGTACCCGTCAGCCCTTGACAGCTGCGATATATCTCCACATGTGTATGCGCATTGCTAGAAAGGATTTCAGGAATATAGGCTTGTTTGGGTAGAATTTCGTCCAGGAGCACGCGAGAGATCAAGGGTTGGTGCGGTTGACATGCCGCAAATAGCTCATGACGAGTCGCTTCATTCTCTAAAGCAATACCACTCAATGTATAGCCAGCTGGCAGCAATGGGTTAAATGCTACACCAGTTGGCGTATCGTCGATGCTTCTCAGCCAAGGCATTTTTACCAGTTCTGAGCGCGCGACGTCCTGAGTTTTAGCCAAATAATTGTGCAAAACCTCTGTTGGTATGCCCTGTTTCTTCACCATTTGGATGGTAAAGTTCATCGCTTCGCGGTGATTGGCGAAACGACTACGCTCACTGGGGACATTGTTCGCCATATACGGTATGGCAATATTTGCTATAGGATCCTGATGAGACGCGCCATAGTGTTCGTTTAGATTGCGCCGCAAGGTTAAAGGCAATAGCTGACTAAGTTGCTCTTTATAACGCGCCAACAGATTGCGCACCTTAGGATCACACGCTGTAAGCCGGGTTATGATTGCCTTGCTACCCGCCGTGGAAATGTTCAATAAATAATCGCGCAACCCGCAGTACTCATCATCTGTGAGGCCCCCTAGTTGGTTTAGCTCAGGCCGCAATGGACTGTCTGCATGCGACAACAGCACCTGCGCCAATTGCTGCAAAACAGTTTGCCAAGCCGCATCTGTGGTCAACAATTGATTATTCAACAGCAAATCATGCATGGTCTGTTGGCCGGGTTGCCCCAACGGTACTTTTGCAAAAAAGTCGTACAACTCAATGGTTTTCTTGATCACTTCAGGCGCGATCGATTGCGGATCCCCCAGCGTGTAATTGAGCTTTTTCTTTAATAACAAGGCTTGATGCACTTCATCCAGCACCGCATCCGCGCGGGTACGAAACAACTGTACCAGCTTATCCACACCGGCGACTTGCTTTTCCCAAATCGCATGCGCATTCAAAGTGACCGGTTGCCGTTGGGACAACAATTCAAGATATTTTAGCTCCAGCGATTGCACCGCATCGCCAGTGGTCACCACATACCCTTTGCGCACAATGACATCGGTTAAACGCTCATACAAAAATTCCAGACTTTCTGGGGTGCAGCGTGTTTCTCGGCTAAATGCAAACGCAAACACACCTTGATCAAATAATCGCCCTGAGGTGTCCGCAAGATCGGCATAATTGGTTTGCAATAGCCCCTGCGGCACTTCCACCACCACCAAGTTGCGACCATTCGCTTTGCCTTTGGCCATAGCCGGCAATACGACTTTTGATTTGCCGCCACCCATAATGATTTTTTCGACGATATCAGGGTAAGCATCTGCGGCGGTCGTTCGCAACAAACGACTCAGCGCAGCTTTTTGCTGTGGCCGCAACAAAACTTTTTCATGGTACTGGAAAATTGCCAATTGCGGTTCGTTGCTATAATCGACCAGATCTTGAGTCAGCAGTTCATGTGCCACTGTTTGCATCTCAGTTACTGAGGAATTATCGCACAGCTTTGGCAGGTTATCGACCAAACGCTGCAACGCATATTGGCGATTGCTGGCTGCAACCCACGAGCCAATCATATCATGCAAGGACTTAATCTGCGCATCTGCCAAACCGGTCGCTAGGCGATATTGCGCGCGATCGGCTTGGCCATAGAGCACCAACAATTGTGCTGGGCTGAGCTGGGCACGGATGCCACTGCTCAGCAATAAGTCCTTATAAACCTCACGGATAGGGCTGCTGGCATGCTCCAGATAACCGCTGTTGGCTAAATTCAGTGCGTCAGCTTGCAGAGCTTCCGCGCGTTGCTTAAGGTCAGCCAGCAAGCGCTGAGCTTGTTTCAGCAACTCTGTCCGAACTGAATGCTTGCACAACATCTTAGCCGCCTGTTCTTTCATCGCTTGCAACGCAGCCGCTTGCTGCCGCCCTGCCTGCAACTCAGCCTCAAAAGTATCCACCGCAACACTCGGTGCTGCGCCATACCGCGCGGCTTGTTCACGGTAAATCTTAGCTTCAGTTTGATCGATCGAACAGCGCGATACCAAGGTCTCGAATGCATAACCCTGCAAATCAATCAGTAAATTTGTGCTATTAATGGGCTCTACGGACAAAATATTGGCTGCTAAAGTTTCCTTGGAGATTGGCATACACGCACCCAAACGATCCGCCAATTCGTACACTTGGATCAACGGATTTGGCAAGCTTGCCGCGATTGCCAACAACCGATTTAAGTCACATTTTGTCTCTATCTCCCAGGACTGCCAGCGCCATGTTAGCAGCGACAGCAACAGCTGTGGACCCAAGCATACTGCCCATTTGAGCAGACAAGCCAAATCATAGATAGGCTGAAAAGTAAACGCCAAGTGTTTAATAAATGGCCCGAACCAGACATCTATACGATACAATAGATTACACAAGTAGTGCATTTGAGTTTGCTTATCTGGTTGCACATGGCGATGGCATAGCAAATACGCATAACAAAAATCAACCAATTTCTGGCGCTGCAGCGGATCAGACGCGGTCAACAACAGTTTTAAATAAATCGTAACATGGGATGTAAAGCTTGCCTCACCCATATCTAGGTGCAAGCAATTCATGGCGTCCCTTAGCTCAGATTCGCAGGTCGCTATCGATATATCATACGTGATTTCTGCTACATTCGCGGTCACCTGTGCAGCCACCTTAGGTGCAAGGGTTAAATCAATGGCTTTTAATACCACCTCACTGTCGTGCGCGCGCACATATTTTGTCTCAATTAGCACCCTTTCTATCTCACTCAAGCGCTGCGCATACGCGGCTGGTAGCTGGCCGTCTCCGCCGCGGCACGCCTCTATCGCCGCAGCCTCTTGCATGAGCATCTTGAGTCTAAGCGCTTCGCGCGCATATCCGAGCGCGCCTATGGCCTTGGGAGCGGGGCCGGGTAAGTTATAGATGTAATACTCTAGCAAGTGACGTTGTTCTTCATCGCTTAGACAAAAATTATGCAACATATCGCGTTGCATGCTTTGATAGCGCCTAAAGCGTTCGTAAATTTTTTCATTGAGTTGATCATAAAACTGCTTTGTTTGTCGGCGCTTAGCATTGTTATAAAAACCATCAGCAGTGTGCTTATCAAATATCTCCCCAGGAAAGACGATGTCTCGCTTTTCTGGGCTTAGCGCACGTACCAACATCGCCAAAGCTTTTAACTGGCAGGCCACATAAGGCGGCGTATCAAACGCTGCGTCTTTAATCCCAGTGTCAGGCAATACCAGCGGTAACTCGTCGATAATCAGTTGTAAACCGGCAACTTCTGCAGCGGTGCCTTGCAAGCCACCCAGGCGTTTGGCAGCATAATCTAAGGTTTGCCAAGCCAATTCTGGTTGATGGCTACCCAAATATAGATAACACAAGTACAGCGCATCCTCAGCATTAGGTGCCTGGGGTAACCCTTGCTCATCCAGGCGAAAAACCTTGTATGTTTCCAGATCAGTATATTTCCATAATTTGGCCTGCTCACGAGATATTTCTTCCTTCTCCACGCCCTGGTCTAAAATCGCTCGCGCCTTCTCTGCCTGTGTATCTTGCGTGGCATGATAAAATTCAGATGTTGCCGCCAGTTTGTCTCGGGCTATAAACGGCTGCATTGCAATAAAGCAATAGCGCTGTTGACTGATCTCATCTACAAATAGCAACGCAGCAACCTCAGGCAGCATGGCCAATCGCCTGGGTGCCTGCAACCCTTCATCTAAGAGTAAGCGGGCGCTGGGCTGATTTGCTAAGCAGTATTGCCAAGTTTCGGCACTCGAAATTAACCCAGAGGATACCCCCATAACGGTGCTGTTGCTGGTGCCGTGTTGACACGCGCGCAGTGTCAGTCCATATCGCGGCAACTCAATGTGAGCGGTTGCATCACGGTGCCTAAAAACAGTCACAAACTCCGGCGCTTCAAACGCCGCAACGATCTGCTTTAACCAGCTTCCTTTAGGACACAATGCGTAACCATTCTCAAAACCATCGCCATCAAGCTGTTTAAGCCGCTGACTTTGGTCATCATAGTGGTAAATCGGGCGTTGGTTTTGTGTGATAACAAACGCCTTGCTTGTGCTTGTCGCTATCCATATATAGCGGTCACGCTCTTTTAAGACATCCGGTATATTGCAATGAAAAGTCCATCTTTGCATGTCCTCTTGACTATACAGCACATACCATTGCGTTTGTCCATTCACAGTCCACTGCTTGTGCAGACAGTGTTCAGACTTATCATAACGCAACTGCGTATGGGTATCACCCAATTCATACATCTCATCATCTAACTTCGCAAAACATAAGTCTGGAATCTTCAGCATGGGATAGAGCTCGCGTATGGCTTGCTCAACGTCCAGCGGGGTGATCATCCGCGCCGCATTTTTTTCATTAAAAATCAAACCACGCCGCAGATCTAGCACATAACACTTACGTGCGCCTTCTTGCGTAAGTATGAACATCGCATATTGGAGATGTGCAAGCTCACGCCAAAACTCCGCTTCCTGGCACAGTTCACGGACTACCAGCTGCACGCTATCTGCTAAGCATTGCGGGACACATTGTTCAATCATACGTATAAAATCATGCTTTCGACACTCGAGGTCAACACGGCTTGCGGTATCGAGAGCAGATTCAACATTCGAGCACAAGTTCATATAAAAATAGGACAGCATGGCCTGTTCTAGATAGGCTTGCCGAGTTGGCAAATCGAGCATGCGATCATCGGCCCGCAACAACCCAACAATACTGAAAAAACGGTAATGATGTAAAGATGCCGTGATCGCCATCCTATGGTTGCTGTTCGCTTGCAAAAGCCCTGACAAACGATTCACTAGCGGAGACATAATATCCAGCGCGGCTGTCGGTTCCAGCTGCACTGCGTAATCATAAACCAGATAGGCAATCCGCAAAAAAGGAATCGATTCCGCGGTGCAGGGAGCATGCATGGCATGATAATTCAGACCGTCCTGTACAAAGCGGTCAACCAACGCCAGCACCTGTGTGCGATTGCGACGCATGTCATTCAATAAAAGACCCGGTTCGAACAGGTTGGCCTCTAGGTAACACTGGTAATCTGGTATGGCTAACTTATCCAAAAAAACACGAAAATAATGGAGCGTTTGCTTGATTTGTAGGGCGCGAGCGTTGCGCAACTGGTACAGTTGACGGCCTGCGACCACGCCTGCACGCAGAGCTTTATCTGCCATCGTCGCTGCTGGGCGCAGCTGAATCTGATTGTCAGACTCACGGGTTGTTTCATAAGTAGGATTTGAGGTTAGGGCTGCTGCGCAAACTCGCGAGTCAACAGTATATTTACTGAAGTCACAATCCCAAACATAATGAAACGCAAAAAACCATGAGTCCTTCACGTTGCAGTCATACGGCACGGCGTACCTAGGTTTTTTTATATCAATTTGCAGCGCTTTGCTACGCTGGTTAAATTGTATAATGCTGCCATCATCTAAGTGCCTCTGCCAGTCAATAATCGGCGAAAAAATTGTCCTCTCTAAAAGACACTGATTAAAAAATATTCTAAGTAATGGCTCCTCAGCTGCTTCTAATAGCTGAGTAGAATATACATACCACGCCTGGCAATTAAAAGAACGTACAAAATCATTAATATATTGTGCCTCTGGATCGCTATTCCAGCTATATCGTGCTTGCAGTGTTTGTTCTATTGCTGGTTCAGATTTTATAATGCTACAGTAATAAGCAATCTTATGCGCCAGGGTTGGTGGCTCTCGAGCAGGCTCACTGGCGTAAAGCGTTTGAATTTCTTTTAAGCGCCGGTCTAGTGACGGATCATTGGTAGCCAACTTAGGACTACTTTTAGCCAGACCTGCAAACATTTTATTGGCGGCAAAAGTCACCCCATGGTGCAGCATGGGTGCGGTATAATTGCCCCATTTAGCCAAGCGGTTCTGTGTATAATCCAATACACTGCTTGCCAGCAAATGCACCACAAAACTTTTGGGCAAGCTAGCCACTCGTACAATGCCACGACCAGCCTGCTGATATCGTGCGAGTAACTCTTGTATATACTGATAAAACTCATACTGGTTTTCCGCCGTGATGACATCATAAAAAGATAGCCGCTCTGAGAAGCGCCCAGCTGGCGGAAGTGGAAATTGTACAAATAGCTGCTCCACAATATCCAGCACGTCTGCGTACTGCTGACTGTCTTGTAGTGCTCGACACTCAGCAAGCAGTCGCACAATTTCCAACAATAAATTTCCATTCTTATCGAACTGCGCTGGCTTTGGCGACAGCTGAAGGTGTTGTATAGGATTGTTTTGCCTGGTGTGATCGTCAGTCGGGATAACCGGCGGCCAGCTGCAATCACGTAGTTGGAACAATCCGGCATTAAGCGCGCGGCTATTAGGTACGATGGCTTGCGCCATCGGCCCGAGCGAGTCTATGACTGGTAAGTGCTGCGACCACCAAACTTGCAGTAGGTTCCGTTGCTGTTCTATGTGCGCTTCGGTAAATAAGTCTGGTATCAGCAAGATTCGACGCAACGTAGTGAACGCTGCTGCAACCTGATGATGCACACCTGGTATGCGAAGATGCTCTGGCGTTACATGGTTTAAATAATCGTCCAGCGCATAGCATTTAAAGTCGTACATCAGCCGTTGGTAGTGTTGATCATCTGGACAAGCTTCTTTCAACAATTGATGCAACATCGCTTGTGCACACGTACCAGATAACTGTCCACCAGTACGCAGAGCTTTGCCGGTTACCGTGACTGTGCTCCGGGTGATTTGTTTATTGACGTCTGCAATGCGTGGCATTATTTCTTGGTATAAGCGATGCTCATCACAGCTGGCAGCCTGTGTTTCTGCCTGCACCGCTGGCAACTGCACCAGCAATAATTGCTCGATAAACATTTTCAGTCCAGCGCGTTTATAAGGCTTGGCAACATGGTAGACCAATACGGGCGAGTATAGCTCTCGCTGCGGTGATGAGTATTGCGGGTGATATTGCAAACCGGCGCCGTCATTATAGATATAAAAATCTAGCCCAGTAGCCGTAGGCTTAAAAATATACAGCATGCCATGTCCACCATCGGCTCGATTGAGCCAGCCCCCCGGCAACACAATTTCCTGGTCCTGCTGCTCAATAGCGAGCAGACGATCGACTATTTCTTCGGCATAGCGGCCCAGCTCTTCCGCATTGCCAATACCCTTGCAGCGAGTAACGTTAGCCATCAAATTCTGCATTCTCTGCAAGAGTAAGGTAAAATCTGCGAATTGTTCATCTTGCGGTAAATGACGAATATATTGACTAAGATAAGCAGCTGTTAACGCTGGATCATACCCCTGTAACTTATAGGTTTCTTTTGCATGCGCGTCATTGATGATATGCGACAGCAACGATAAATCTATCGGTGAACTCGACTGCCTATTTTTAACAAATGGGGTCGACGCACCCGGAATAACTGAGTTACAACCGATTGATCTTGATAGCTGCATCGCAAAAAAAACCTTAAATTGAACTTAAAGTTCATTATTTTAACATAAAAAGGACGCTGTTGTCTAGAAAACTTGCTTAAATCTAAAAACCGCAGTTGCCATCGTCGCGAGCAATCAGGGTGTATTGAAGATACATATTGCCTACGTAGTAGATGGCAACTGCGTTTTTCAGGATTACAGGGGCGTGTGTGGATTGATGGTTTGATGATGTTGCGCAGGATTGGGTTATTATTTGCCAGGTAAATTCATGGTTGCAGCAAAACGCAACCCATGGAGCACCAAATCGGGCAAGTGATAATCGTAGATACCCTGCTTTTCAAATAATGATGCAAAACCTCCCGTAGCCAATACCGTCACTGCTTGCTCGGCAAAGGACTCTTGCCGCATACGCGCAATCAGTTCTTTACACGCGCCAATGACTCCATAGAAAACACCAGCTTGAATGCTTTCTATCGTGGAACGACCCACCGCACTGTTAATTTTGATAATTTCCACAGAGGGTAGTTTGGCGGTATGATTCGCCAAGGCATCAACAGCTAGGCGAACGCCAGGGAGGATGGCACCACCGAGATATGTTTTGTGTTCGTTAAGGGCGCAAAATGTAGTTGCCGTACCAAAATCAATAATAATTAAGGGCTTGCCAGGAAACAGATTGCTGGCAGCAATCGCATTGGCAATGCGATCTGCGCCGACATCGCTTGGATTACGATATTTGATATTCAAGCCAGTTTTGGCACCCATTTGTAAAAAAAATGGTTCTATAGCAAAGTACTTGCGACAGGCGGCACGCAAAGAATAATCAATTTTTGGCACCACCGAACAAATCGCAATGGTTTCAATGTGATCGGGCGAAACTTGATTTTCGCGTAACACACTTTTCAGAAATATGCCCAACTCATCAGAAGTGCTCATTTTTGAAGTATGGCGGAAACGCAAGCAAATATCTTCTGCCTGGAATACGCCGCCATAAATATGTGAGTTGCCAACATCGATACACAACATACGCTCTGATCTCAATCTTATAAATGCAACGAACCGCGGTACATAGCGCGTTCTGAGAAAACCTACCTAAAAAAAGTCGGTCGATAAGCCGGGTTCTGTCTTGGACAATCATTCATCTGGATATGACGTCACCGTCTATCTCAAGCAACCTACCCGAATCCTACGTGGGTCACGCAGTATGACCGCTGGTCACATGGATTCCTATTTGGTCTTGCTCCGAGTGGGGTTTGCCTTGCCACGACTGTTACCAGACGCGCGGTGCGCTCTTACCGCACCATTTCACCCTTACCGTTGTGATAAACACTGCGGCGGTATCTTTTCTGTGGCACTTTCCGTAGACTCACGCCTCCCAGGCGTTACCTGGCACTCTACCCTATGGAGCCCGGACTTTCCTCCCATTGCCTAAGCAATGCGCGATTGTCTGACCGACTTTGCGCGACATAATAACAATATTGGATTATAAATACCAGAATAAAAAGAGCGTTGTGCACGCAGCGGAAAAATCACGACACTGTGTATGTAGCAACTTTGCCTTACACAGAGGTTGCATTCAGGAAACCCGGACCAGTAAGCCCGGGTATTAAGTATTTCACTTAAACGTCACGCGTACCAATGAATTCATCATCGAAATAACGTTTAAGTTTAGTACGCAATGTACCCCGGCTGACACCCAGGACACGCGCGGCTTTGGATTGGTTGTAACGAGTTAATTCCATCACGGTACGAAACAGTGGGGCTTCAACTTCTTCAACGACCAATTGGTACAAATTTAAATTTGCATTTGAACCTTTTAAATTCACACTGTTCAAATAGCCCTTAATGGCGCTCACAACTTGCTGGGCAAGCACTTGATTTGAACCTTGTACTTCTTGTACTGCTACACTCATGTTAATCTCCAATTCCTGACAAAGAATACTGAAATTTATTCATTCAACCAATTGAACAAACATCATGAACGACATGATAACAAATACAGCAAATGATGTAAACATTGTTTTAATGATATTCATTTATTAATTGAACATTAAAAATCGGCACCATTATAACCAACATGAATTTTTAATCAACTTTAAAACTTTCGCCGCAACCACACTGTCCGGTTTGATTAGGATTCTCAAACACAAATTTATGATTTAAACCCTGTTTGACATAGTCAATCATCGTTCCTTTCAGATAAGGGTAACTTTTTTTATCCATATACACCACCGCAGCGCCATCCAGTAAAACTGGCACAGCTTGCGGTTGCAGGTCTGTGAGATACCCTACTTGGTAGGATAATCCAGAGCATCCGGTTTTTTCCACATAAAATAACAGGGCTTTGTGGTGTGGATTGCTTTGCAAGAAAGACAAAATATGCGCCTT
The DNA here is from genome assembly GCA_036752465.1 of Legionellaceae bacterium. GTDB lineage: Bacteria > Pseudomonadota > Gammaproteobacteria > Legionellales > Legionellaceae > DAIOSQ01. The sequence continues at coordinate 22,834 of DAIOSQ010000011.1, forward strand.
GGCACGCTCACTAAACTGCAGTGATTCAGGCTCAATGGCGTGGTGCTGCACAACATCACTCACGATATAACTCCTCACATAAACTTAGATAACCTTAGTGAAAAATTCCGCTGCAGAGCTATGGTCAACAAGCTCTGTTGAAAAAGCGTTAGGCTTGAACTGATTTTTTAAGGTCAATTGTAGCACACCCATACCCATTCTACCTGAAGATCTTGGTTTTTTTGCACCTTGATTTTTACGCTGATGCAATTTTATAAATCGGGTAATAGCCAACCCTATGGGGAGTTTTTTAACATTTCATCAGCGCAAAAAGCGATAGCGAAAAACCAAGCACTTCAGGTAGAATGCGTATATTAGGAGGCGTTGATGATTAATCTTGACCATGCCCGTTTGCCAACCAACGCAGCCAAAGAGATGCTGTATCCTTGGGTAATTTGGTTGTTGGGCGCAAGTTTCTTTTTTTATAAATACTTAATTCAAGTCTCACCCAGTGT
>DAIOSQ010000012.1:0-23062 GCA_036752465.1 Legionellaceae bacterium
AGCCAACAAATGACCAACTTCTCGCAAAGCGGCCACGGAATCTTCACCCATACCAAGTGCAACGCGCTCAGGTGTACCAAACAGATTGGTAAGGACTGGCATATCATATGCTTTGGGGTGGTTAAACAACAAGGCAGGACCTTGCTGGCGAAGAACACGGTCGCTGATCACCGTCATCTCTAAATGCGGCGAAACGGGATAATCTATGCGCTTTAATAGATCTTTTTGTTCTAGTTGCGAGATAAAGTCTCTGAGGTCACTGTATTTCATGGACACAATAGCTTAGCAGTAAATAGACATTATCGCACAAGGATGCAAGTCGGGCAAAGTGTGGCCTGCTACTGCCGCCAAGATGGTAACGGCATTGCTGGCTATGGCAGGGGTAATTATCTTACACTATGTATAACAATTCATGCGGCTTGTTAATCATATGATGCGGGTAATATTGCTGTAAAGTTTCTGCGGCATTAAAGCCCCAGGTCACGGCAATTGATTTAACCCCTGCTAATGCAGCAGCTTCAATATCTCGCGTCTCATCACCTATATAAAATACCTGGCTGAGATTGGCTTGATGCAAGCTCAATGCTCGTTTCAGCGCAGCCTTTTTACCAAATACGTTTTTAGAGCAATGGATAAACGAAAAATACTGTAGCAACTGATGTTGTTGTAGCCACAATTGGATATTCTCTTTCGCATTGGTGCTCACAATGCCTAAGGTATAGTGTTGTTGATACAACTGCTGCAACACGTCAGGAATATCCGGAAACGGGACTAAACTGGTCATGCGTTTGCGCATATTTTGACGCGCTTGGTAGACAATGACCGGCAGCAAATAAACTGGTATGTGTAAATGACGGAATAGTTCTTTGGCGGTAAATTTTTTTAGCGCGTGAGCCTCGGCATGGCTAAGCTGAGCCAGCCCTATGCCATGCGCCAATTCGTTGTAAATATCCAAAACCGCAGCATAACTGTCAATCAGCGTGCCATCAAAATCAAATACCAAAGTATCTACGCTACGCTCATTGCGATACATAATTAGCGATTCCTAATGACCACCATGATATTTGCAGTATTTGCCTTTGCGCAACACCAGATAGCTATCAACTTGTGGATTATTGATGCTATCTGCCTGCAAATCTTTTTCCAACCAGGGTTCTTCGACATAAGTCATTTGATTGCTTTCATCCACCAACAAACGATACCAGGGATTAACTGTGGCAAATTGCTGTCGCAACATAGCAGGATTGTAGCGCCCAGAGGCTTGAAAGAGGGGATCAATATCCACCACCACAGCGCGATACCCATGTTGTTTATGAATGACCAAATCACCAATATCAAATTTTGCTATTTTGTCCATACTGATCTCACCAAGCTTTATACATATTATCGGCATGATGAGGCAAAACATGAGGGGATTTTGCAGGACAAGAAAACAATCAGTCAAATCTACGAACAGCTGCATGGCATCCCGCTGCTTGCGGGTTTTTTGCGTAATACGCTTGATGATAGGGTTCTGCTGGCCAAAATACTTGCATGGGCTTAACGTGGGTGCTCACGTGATAACCGCGCTGGGTCAATTGCAAAATCAGCTGGTTGACTATCTGCAATTGCACGTCATTGTAATAAAAAATAGCGCTATGATACTGCGGTCCAACATCGAAACCTTGTTGCATCACCTGTGTCGGATCATGAATTTCAAAAAAGCGTCGCAGCACGTTGTGGCAATCGATTGTATTGGGGTCATAGAGCACCCGCACCGCCTCATAATGTCCGCTATCCCCAGCACACACATCTTCATAGCACGGATGTGGCAGTGCACCCCCGATATACCCCACTTCCGTTTTGACCACCCCAGCCAGTAACTGCATATGATGCTCAACCCCCCAAAAACATCCTCCAGCAATGATGATTTCTTCGCTATCCTCTACATGATCAGTCAAAATAAAGTCCATCGCTGCGGCATTGACACAAAAACGTTGATTTTTGTAGGTGTAACCCTCGTGCAGGAAAATGTGGCCTAGATGGCCTGCACAGCGCTGACAAACAATTTCCACTCGGAAACCATCACTATCCGCTTGTTGTTTGACATGCCCCAGGACCGCGTCATCAAAACTTGGCCAGCCACACCCGGCCTGAAACTGATCACTGCCCTTAAATAATGCCCAACCACAGCGCCGACACAGATAACTGCCGCTGATCTCACCCATGTGTGTGCCTGCGCGTGGATATTCGGTGGCTTTGTCGCAAATAATACTGCGGAGTAACGGGGTCAAGCTGGCAAGTTTATCTATCATCTGCACCCCTCATGTGATCACAAAGCGCAGTTATCTCTTGGCTGACCCTTCGGCGAGAAGATCTCCAGGATCGTGGTCGAGTGTAGCCGCGGTCAGCAATCATGCTGGTTTACCTTGACGGATTTTATCCGCCAGATAACCGATAGCTCCGGCGTAATAGATAGAATTGTTATAACGTAAAATCATTTTATAATTGGGGAACGCTAAAAAAACCGGCCCACCTAATGGTTCAACAATACTGGCTTGCAGCTGTTGGTATGGCAGCGGCTCACCTTGTGCAGTACGCACGCCCAGGGCATTCCATTCACTCACCGATTTGACAATGGTTTTACCCTCCAGTGTTTTATCAAAATTCTGCGGAAGTTTGACGTAAATCGCCCAAGGTTCATCCGCATGCCAACCGTTAATTTTCATATAATTGGCAATCGAGGCAAACACATCCGCTTTTGAGGTCCAAATATCTTTTCGTCCATCCCCATCATAATCAACGGCATACTTCACCCAGCTGGATGGTAAGAATTGTGGTTGTCCAGAGGCGCCGGCCCACTCGCCTTTGAACTGCGCCAAGGTCACATGTTTATCGTTCAAGATGTGCAAGGCCAGCATAAGCTCTTGCCGAAAAAATTGTGCTCGTTTGGAGTCATAGGCGAGTGTTGCCAGCGATTTGATGACCGGGAAATTTCCCATATAAGTGCCATAACTTGATTCCATGCCCCAAAATGAAACAATAAAATATGGATCAACGCCATACTGTTGCCCAATTTGCGTGAGTAGGGCTTGGTTTTTTTTAAATTCTCGCCGGCCAACAATAATGCGATAGTTATCAATGCGCGAATCACGATATTTGCTGTACGTCAAACGATGCTCGGGTTGCGATTTGGCCAAGCCTTTGACTTGACGACTGGGCTCATTCAACCCGGCAAATGCTGCGTCCAGTACCGACGGCGCAATCCCCTGAGACAAGGCCTCCTCACGCGCGCCTTGCAACCATGTGCGCCAATCGCCTTGCGGTTGGGCAACAGCCGCCACAGCAACACCAGCCAGTATTGCGGTTATCCAAAGACGCCATTTACTCATTGCAACCCTTTAAAGAAATGTCACGTGCTTCTACTGTAGACGAAGCACGCAAGGATTACAATTGGGGAACGACTTCTTGCGTATGGTCGCTAGCGAGGGATTACATCAATACATTCGGAGGGGTGCTGATCTCATTGAAGGCAAGGCGATGCCCGCTGTCCCGCCGCATGGCTTGCAGCACTTGTTGCAGGGTAAGAAATTGCGCACTGAGCTGAAAGTATAACTGCGCATTATGCCGTTCTTCTAGCTCAGCTGCGGTTAAGTATGCAGCTTGCCCCATTTGGCTGAAATACTCCACTTTGACATGATGGCGCTGCGCCATGCCAGGAAATAAGCCACACAATAGCAAACTTTTATCACCGACCTCGCGCAACATGGTCACTTGACGTTTGCCGATAACCTGCAAGGATTCCAGCAAATCCATCGCCAGCACAGAATCAACCAAATGCGGTGTTTGTGAAAATCTCATCAACAAAAAGACCAAGTAGCTTTCGGTGCTTTCATCAAGCACCAAGCTTGTATACATTTGCGCTTCACTTACCAAAGCGTGCCATTGGCTAATATCGGTTGGATGTAATATTAAATTTTTCATATGACTCACCCACGAAGGTTCCTCACCTTTAGTTTAGCAAACGTTGCTAAAAAACCAGTATGCATCACCAAGAGAATTTATCAAAACACTGGCAAGCGCATACTGCAACCGGTAGTTTGGTAGATTTTTGTCTATATTTGACCATAAAATTGCCATCGCTGGCGGCACACAGCGTCGAACATATTGAGCTCTAATAGTAAATCAGGGTACAATCCCGGGCCTATACCTCGCGCACAACAGGTCACTCAATGATAGAACAAATTCGTAACGTCGCCATTATTGCTCACGTCGATCATGGCAAAACCACTTTGGTTGATAAACTACTCCAGCAAACCGGCACACTCAATGAGCGTGCGCCGACCGTTGAGCGCCTGATGGATTCAAACGCTTTAGAAAAAGAGCGGGGCATCACTATTTTAGCTAAAAACACCTGTGTACATTGGCATGATCATCAAATCAACATTGTCGACACCCCAGGACATGCCGATTTTGGCGGTGAGGTTGAGCGCATTTTATCAATGGTGGATGGCGTGTTGTTGCTGGTCGATGCCGTCGATGGGCCGATGCCGCAAACACGCTTTGTCACCCAGAAGGCATTTGCATGTGGACTCAACCCAATAGTGGTGGTCAACAAAATAGACCGCCCCGGTGCCCGACCAGATTGGGTGATTGACCAAGTTTTTGATTTGTTTGACAATTTAGGTGCGAATGACCAACAATTAGATTTCCCAGTGGTGTATACATCCGCACTCAACGGCTATGCTAAAATCAATTTGGAAGATGATGCAACCGATATGTCCTCGTTATTGCAAACAATCATCGACCAAGTGCCTGCACCGTCTGGCGACGAAAGTGGGCCATTTCAAATGCAAATCAGCTCATTAGATTATTCGTCCTATGTTGGCACCATTGGCATCGGCAGGGTCACCCGTGGTCATATTCAAGCGAAAGGCGCGGTTAAAATCATTGATAAAGAGGGCAATATACGTGCCGGTCGTCTCTTACAGCTGCTTGGCTTCAAAGGCCTGGAACGCATAGAAATTCCAGAAGCTCGCGCCGGTGATATTATTGCCATCACCGGGGTCGCACAACTCAATATTTCTGACACCATCTGTGATCCTAATCAAGTCGAAGCGCTACCGGCTTTGAGCGTAGATGAGCCAACTATCCATATGACCTTCCAAGTCAATGATTCGCCTTTTGCAGGCCTAGAAGGCAAATATGTCACCAGCCGCAAAATACGCGAACGCTTATCAACCGAATTATTGCATAACGTCGCCTTGCGCGTAGAAGATACCGAAGATCCAGATAAATTCCGGGTCTCTGGTCGTGGCGAATTGCATTTATCCATCTTAATCGAAACCATGCGCCGAGAAGGGTACGAGCTCGCCATTTCAAAACCTGAAGTCATCTTGCGCGAACAAGATGGAGAGCTGTTAGAGCCTTATGAGCGACTCACGATTGACGTTGAGGAAACTCATCAAGGCAGTATCATGGAAAAAATGGGTGAGCGCCGCGGAGAATTGCAAGACATGATTCCTGATGGCAAAGGTCGTGTGCGCTTAGACTACATGGTCCCCACGCGTGGTTTAATTGGTTTTCATAATGAATTTTTATCCTGCACCTCAGGTACCGGCTTGATGTATCATGTGTTTGACCATTATGGTGCTGCTATCAAAGGCCGCATTGGCCAACGCAGCAATGGTGTGCTGATCGCCAATTGTCAGGGCAATGCGCGCGGTTTTGCCTTATTTAATTTACAAGAGCGCGGCCGTCTGTTTGTCGAGCCACAAACACCCTGTTATGAGGGTATGGTGGTGGGCATACACGCCCGTGATAATGACTTGGTGGTGAACGTTACTAAAGAAAAGCAATTAACCAATATGCGCGCTTCGGGTACAGATGAAAACATTGTACTCACGCCCGCTATCAAATATTCTTTAGAACAAGCACTAGAGTTTATCGATGAGGACGAATTGGTCGAGGTTACACCGGCATCCATTCGTATTCGCAAAAAAGAGCTCAAAGAAAATGACCGCAAACGCACATCTCGTAATCAAAACACGGAATCGTAGCTAACAATGCAAGCTTTTAAAAGAGCCATCTTATTTGCCAGGCAATACCGCGCCAATCAAGACGTCACCGAAACCTTACATCGCGTCATTGCCTTTTTAAAAACCTTGCAGTTAGAAACCATGGTCGATGAGCAAACGCAAGATGCATTTTTACACTTAAATGTGCCCGTCTTGCCGGAAAACCACGCGGCCGAAAAAGGAGACTTGATCCTCGTGGTCGGCGGTGATGGCAACCTATTATCTGCAGCACGGATGGCCATTGCGGTCGATACCCCGGTGATAGGCATCAACCGCGGTCATCTTGGCTTTCTCACCGATATATCACCACATGATTTTGAAGAAGCACTGCGCAACATTTTAAACGGACACTATCACAAAGAAATGCGCTCTTTGTTGACCATGAGTATTTACGACGAAGACAATCAGATCTTAGCTCAACATTTGGCACTCAACGATGTGGTATTAAGCCGTGGCAAGGAAATGCATTTGATCACCTTTGATGTGCATATCGATCAACAATTTGTTAGCCATTATCGCTCAGATGGTTTAATTATTGCCACACCAACCGGCTCAACCGCGTATGCATTATCTGCAGGTGGTCCTATCATGCACCCTAAGCTCAATGCCATGGTGATGGTGCCGATGTTTTCCCATAGCCTAAGCTCGCGTCCTTTGGTGATCAATGGCGATGCAAATGTTGAGATTTTTATTTGCCAAAGCAACGAAAACACCCTACAAATCAGCTGTGATGGTCACGAATCTATGCTGATCAAAGCCAATCAGCGCCTGGCCATCGCCAAGTTTGAGAAACAACTCAGCTTGCTACATCCCACCAATTACCATTATTATGATACCTTAAGAGTCAAACTCGGCTGGGGATCCCCTTGAATCATGTTGATGTCATTGCGCATTGAAAATTTTGCTATCGTGGCCACGCTGGAGCTAGATTTTGCAGGCGGCATGAATGCCTTAACCGGTGAAACTGGCGCAGGCAAGTCAATTATGATCGATGCCTTGATGCTGGCATTGGGTGGGCGGGCAGATGCGACTGTTGTGCGCAAAGGCAGTGAAAAGTGTGACATCAGTGCATTATTTGCAGAACCAAGCGAAGAAGCTATTGCCTGGCTGCACGCGCATGATATTGCTTATGACGGGGAGGTGGTCTTGCGTCGCATCGTCTCCCAAGAAGGTCGTTCCAAGGGCTATGTCAACGGCCAGCCTTTGCCGCTACAAAAGGTCAAAGAATTCAGTGAAATGCTGGTACACATTCATGGCCAACACGAGCATCAAACCTTGTGTCAACACACCACACACCGCATCCACCTGGATGTATACGCCAATCATCACCTGTTATTGCAGGAAGTGGGTGAAATATATCACAAAATTAAACAAGTTGCCCATGATTTGCAGAGTTTGCAAGCACAAAATCAATCGCAGAACAGCTGCAACTGATCCAATATCAAATTGACGAACTAGAAGCGCTCGCGCCTCAAGCGGATGAAATCACAAACTTGCATACAGAACACCAACGCTTGCAACATGCCTGCGATTATTTACAACATATAGAGCATATTAAACAGCTCATCAAAGGTGATGACACCCCCACCATCACCCAGCAACTGCACCAAGCCTGCCAGCATGTGCAAGCCTTGCCACAAGAAGATGCCAGCATCATTAACCTGCATGAACTGTTTGGCAATGCCTTGATTCAATGTGAAGAAGCATTTGATGAAATCGCCCAATATGCCGCGCATATTCATATCGACGAAGAACGCTTACAAGCAGTTGAACAACGTATGAGTGCATTGCATCAAACAGCCAGAAAATATCATATCGATGTCAACCAATTATATGACCATCTCATGCAATTAAAACATCAACGCCAACAAATGGAATCCAAGCAAGCTGACATGACTTTGCGCCAACTAGACATGCAAACATTGACCCATCAGTTTCAGCAAAAGGCCTTGGCGTTGCGCGCATCCAGACAACAGCATGCCGAGACATTATGTGCTGAAATCAGTGCAACTATTCAGCAACTGGCGATCCCCAAAGGCTACGTCACGATGGTGTTCAGTGCACTAGAAAATCCGCAACCGCACGGTCTAGATAAAGTTGAATATCATGTGTGTACCAATCCAGGTATGCCGCTGCAGCCATTGACCAAAATAGCATCTGGCGGAGAGCTGTCGCGCATCAGTCTTGCCATCCAAATGATCACGGCTCAACGGGCATCGACACCCACGCTTTTATTTGACGAAGTCGATGTCGGCATTGGTGGGACCACCGCTGCTCTCGTAGGGCAGCTGTTACGCGCTTTGGGCGAGCGCCTACAAGTATTTTGCGTTACCCATCAACCGCAAGTCGCTGCGTTTGCACACCATCATTACAAAGTGACCAAAGAAACCTTACACGAACAAACCTACTCGCACATCAAGCAACTCGACCAAAACCAACAAATCGATGAATTGGCGCGCATGTTGGGAGGCTTGGTGATCACGGAACAAACCCGCTCACATGCCAGAGAGCTGCTGGCACAACATGAAATGACCCACGCTGTCTAGACCGCCTATGACGGCATGTCATTGGCATGCTCAATAAAAAAGCGTTTCAACAACGACCAGCGATTGCACGTATTGAGGCCAAGGCCCCGGCACCATCTTACCGGCAGCAAAGGATTGGCAAATACTGTTTTGAGGGTTTGTAGCAGCAAAACTTGCTGCCAAACGGCATGTAGCCGTTGCCGATGATAACGAGCCAAAACGGTTGTTGAGCAGCGTCCACCAGCGGTATCATAGAAGCTCAGCCACGCGCTGAGATCAGCTAAGCCGATATTCAGCCCCAGCCCCGCCAATGGATGCACGTTATGCGCTGCATCACCCATCATCACCCAAGATGGCCCACTGTACTGTTTGGTGTGAGACATCTGTAAGGGAAATTGGCGACGCTCACCCATGAGCTTCACCTTACCCAAGGTATGACAAAACTCCTGTGCTACCGCTGTTTCGAACGCCGCTGGGGACAAAGCTTGTAAATACTTACTATGCGCGGAACGAGTTGACCAAACAATCGAACACTGCTGCGCATGGGCCAACGGCAAAAATGCCAGCGGACCCTGCGGCTGAAATACTTGGTATGCCGTCTGTTGATGCGGTTTTTCTACCGCCACTTGCGCAACAATAGCCTGTTGATGATAAGACCATTCGGTGCTGGCGATATTGAGCAACGTGCGCGCTTTTGACCGTGAACCATCAGCGATGATGAGCAGCTTGCTAAACCAATTACCTTGCGCCGTTTGAACGTGCACCCCTTGTGCAGAAGTTTGCAGCGCTTCAAGATCAATATGCTCATGCAGGCCGATCTCTTGCTGTTGGGCCACTTGTAACAGTGCTTTTTTGAGCGCAGACTCATGCATAATAGTACCCAGTCTGTCTGCCTGGATCATGCGACAATCAAACTCAATCTGCCCACCGCCTAGCGGATCCCACACGCGCATGTGGTGATAAGGCGAGAGCTGCAATGGATCCAGCTGTGGCCAAACGTGCAATTGTTCTAACAAGCCATAGGATGCTCGATTAATGGCATAGACACGATCTGTACGCGCGCTGTTGTCTATTTGGTAGCCATCCAGCACGACCACAGCATGTCCGCGCAGCCGCATCGCAAGCGCTGCACTCAAACCGACAATGCCGCCACCGATAACCAGAACATCCGCCGTTTGTGCGCTCATAGGTGATCCTTCTTGGACAACGGGATCCCGCAAATCAAATCAGAGGAAACGCCACCTAAGCCTTGTGCATAACGCGCAAACAAGTTTTTCAAGAAAGGTATTTCATCCATCATCCATAAACCAGCACCTTTGATGAAACGACTGCCTGGCAAACGACTACCGAAGATCATCAATAACCCATTGATCAAATTTATTGTTGATATTTTATCATGTTTGCGCATGTTCTGATAATGCAACAACATGTCCCGACCATACCCCATCTTGAGAATACATTCCAGCAAAGCCGCCACATCACGCACACTCAAATTAAAACCCTGTGCCGCGATAGGATGCAAGGCATGTTCAGCATTGCCCATAAAAAGGATCCAGTCATCCACCACTGGCTCAGTCATAACCACCTGTTGCAACGGAAACGCACTGCGCTTGCTCACGTATTGTAAACGACCGAGCCGATAGCCAAATATATGTTGCAGCTGTTGCAAAAACCCGTGATCATCGAGTTGCAACAATAGCCTGCCTTGCGCAGTAGGCACTACCCAAACGAGCGAGGCACGTTGTTGCGACAACGGCAACAACGCCAGCACGCCATCTGCGGTGAAGCGCTCGAAGGCGGTACCCGCATGCGCACGGCTCATCCCCACATTGGCCACAATCGCCAGCTGGCCATAGTCTTTGACCTGTGCGTGTTTATCACATAAGGTTCGCACCGTTGATTGCACCCCGTCGGCCGCCACCAGTAGCTTCGGCTTGATGGTGATCGTTTGCTCGGCTGCTTGTAAAGTCACCGTTTTACTGACGTGATCTAGCGCGACCAATTGTGTTGCGGCACGTGTATACGCAGGATCTAAGCGCTGATGCAACACGCCCATCAAGCTTGACATTTCGCTGATATAACCCAAAGCATGCTGTGCGTTGCCATCAATGCACGTGCTGCCAAAAGCCCCCTGCTGCGACACATGAATCCGCTTGACGGCGGTTGTATGCGGCTGCAGCACTTGCCAAACATCAAGCCGTTGCAAAATGGCGGCGGTGGCAGAAGAAAGTGCTAAGGTTCGACCATCGTTATGTTGAGAAGTTAAGATAGATAATGCTTTTGCTTCAACCAGCAGCGGATGCAAGCCAAAGTGTTGCAAACCAAGCGCCAGCAACGCACCCACGCAATGACCGCCAATAATCAATACATCTACGTCCTGCTTAACCACGAAGCAAAGCCTCGACATCAGGCACAGCACTAACCAGCTCCTTAGATAAATGGCAATGCCCATCGCTGGTCACCAGAATATCGTCTTCAATCCGCACACCTATGCCCTGCCAGCGAGCATCTACCTCGGCATCCTTCGCGATATACAAACCTGGCTCTACCGTCAAAACCATGCCCGCTTGCAACGACCGCCAATGGCCGTCAATTTTATAGGCGCCCGCATCATGGACATCTAATCCCAGCCAGTGTCCTGAGCCGTGCATATAATAAACGCGGTAGGCCTCTTGCGCGATCAGATCCTCCACATTGCCTTGGAGTAGGCCAAGGTCAACCAGACCTTGCGTCAATAGGTTAACAATTTTATTTTGCATAGCATCCCAGCTTACACCAGGCCGAATCAAAGCGATCGCTTGTCGCTGTGCCCATAATACCAATTCGTAGATTTCGCGCTGTGGCGCACTAAATCGACCATTGCTGGGAAAAGTACGGGTAATATCCGCCGCGTAATTTTGCCACTCGGCACCGGCATCGATCAGCACCAACCCTTGCGGATCAAGAGGCATATTATTCGCGGTATAATGCAACGTACAAGCATTTGCTCCACCAGCCACGATAGGCTCGTACGCCACATCCTGACAACCATGCTGAAAAAATGCATGTCTTAATATACCTTCTAGCTGATATTCATAGGCAAGCGAACTGCAGTGTTGCATCGCTTGTTGATGTGCTGCGACGCTGACATCTACCGCACGTTGTAACGCAGCAATTTCTGCGTTACTTTTAAACAAACGCAGTTCGCTGATAATCGGACCAATATCGCCCAAGACGCTTGGAACTGTTTCACCTTTGCGTACCTGCTGCTTGAGATTAGCTATTGCCCGCAAACACGTGCTTTCCCAATCCAGGTCGCGTGAGATCGGATAATAGACTGCAGTTTTGCCCAGCAACAATTGTGGCAAATGTTGTTGCAGCTGACTCAGCGGATAAACCTGTTCTATACCCAAAGCAATTGCTGCTTCGTCTACCGACAGATGTTTGCCTGTCCAAATTTCTTGGGATTTTTGCCATTCACGGATAAATAACACGGTTGATTGCGTGTCTGCAAACAGCACCAACAGGCCATCAGGTTCATTAAACCCGGTGAGATAATAAAAATCACTGTCCTGACGGAAGCGATACTGCACATCCCCATTGCGCAGGTGTTCTTTGGCTGCTGGGAAAAACCCAATGCTGCCAGCAGGCAAGCGACTTGCCAAAGTTTTTCGCCTAATTTGATATTCGCCGCAAGTAATCATCTCTACTCCTGCTCAGTGCGCTGCGTCCATGGCAACATTGCCGCGTTGAGATGCTTGCAAATCATGATGAATACGCAAAACCGCCAAACGGGTATACTCATTGACATCAAACAAAGCGCGTTCGTCCTCTTCAGTCACCGTTAACGCTTGATAATCAAGGCAAGCAAACTCATTTAAATGCTCAAATGCTTCCTGGGTTTCCTCATCTTCAAATGCTTTTCCCTCAATGCCCAGCATGCTCATGCCTTGAATAAAGCCATCACACCAGGCTCTAAATGCTTCGGCTCGTTCGACCATCGGGCGATCTTCAGCTGGCAACATCATTTGAAACTCAAAATCAAAATTCAAGAGTTGTTGCTGACTGACCGCAAATACGCCAAATATGGCCAGTATGGCCTCTTTCATCAGGGGCTGATGTTTATTAGGAATTAAGGCACGTAAATAAGCTTCACCCGCTTGGACAGCACCCGCACATAAATAACTGCACATCACGCCATGTAACTCACTGCCACAAATAGGTGCATTTAACACGGCGATGGTTTCGATAAAGCGATCATACGCTGGTAATTGCAGCGCACTCAGATGGTTTTGCATACTTCACCCTTGGTTACTCATTGACCTGTAATTCTGTGACATTCTGTAAACCTCGCGGTAACTTATGGCCACGACGCCCGCGCACATCTTGATAGGCGCGCAAATCGGCTGCTTTTAAACTAAAATGACGCTTACCTGCCGCGACAACCAGTGTTTTTTGTGGCGCAAGCACTTGAATATCAACCACAAACTCCTCCCGCAGCAAACTTTTTTGGGCGGTAATATGCAGAAGCTTATTGCCTTTGCCGCGGCTTAATTTCGGCAGCTCTTGTGATGAAAATACAATTAGTCTGCCGATATTGCTGACACACGCAATCTGCTCATCTGCAGTGAAATGCAGCAATCTCGGTATGAGCATGCGACTGCCTGCTGGCAACTTCAGACATGCTTTGCCATTTTTGTTTTTGACATATAAATCGCCTAGCTGTACCGCAAACCCGTAACCCGCGTCATGTGCCAGCAACACCCAATCGCTGGCTTCTCCGGCAACCAAGGTACAAAAGCTTGCACCTTCAGCAGGATTTAATTTACTGCTCAATGGCTCACCCTGTCCACGTGCCGAAGGCAACACATGCCCTGGCAGGGTATAGACCTTGCCCGTGCTGTCGAAAAACAAAATCTGTTGATTGCTGCGCGCATTGATTTGTGCCAGCAAGCCATCGCCCGTTTTGTATGCCAACTCTCGTCCTTGGACATCAAAGCCTTTGGCGGCCCGTATCCAGCCTTTTTGTGATAACACTACGGTAAGCGCCTCATTGGGTAGAATGTCTTGCTCTTTCAGAGCTTGCGACTCTTCTCTGGCGATAATAGGTGAACGCCGCGTATCCCCGTATAATGCTTGGTCGGCCAAGATTTCTGCTTTAACTAACTGTCGCAACCGATTATCATCAGCAAGGATCGCCTGCAATTGATCGCGCTCCGTCACCAGCTGATCACTTTCGCTGCGCAAGGTAATTTCTTCAAGTTTGGCAAGATGACGTAACTTCATATCCAAAATGGCATCCGCTTGCCGTTCCGTCAATTGAAAGCGTGCGATCAACGCGTCTTTGGGGTGATCTGCTTCGCGAATAATGTGGATGACTTCATCGATATTTAAATAAGCAATCAAAAGCCCATCTAATATATGCAGGCGCGCCAATACTTTATCCAGACGATGCTGTAGTCTTCTTTTGACCGTAGCCAAACGAAATAGCAACCATTCGTTTAAAATACCCAACAAGTTTTTAACCCGTGGTTTGCCATCAAGACCTATCATATTGAAATTGACCCGGTAGCTGCGCTCAAGATCGGTAGTCGCGAACAAATGCGACATAAGGGCTGCGATATCTACTCGATTTGATTTTGCCACGACCACCAGCCGTGTGGGGTGCTCATGACAGGACTCATCGCGAATATCTTCGACCATGGGTAATTTTTTTTGTTGCATCTGCAAGGCGATTTGTTCCACCACACGTGCCCCTGATACTTGGTAAGGCAGCGCAGTAATCACCACCTCATGGTGTTCCACCTGATAAATAGCACGCGTCTTGATGCTACCAACACCGCTGGTATACATCGCCAAAATAGCAGCCGGAGGCGTAATGATTTCAGCAGCGGTGGGAAAATCTGGGCCTTTGATATAGCGCATCAAGGCATTTAAGTCTGCCGCGGGATGATCGAGTAAGTGCGCACAAGCTTGGGCTATTTCAGTTAAATTGTGCGGTAAAATATCGGCTGACATGCCCACAGCAATGCCCGTAGCACCATTGAGCAAAATATTGGGCAGGCGCGCCGGCAGGCGGGCTGGTTCTTGCAACGTAGCATCGAAATTATCCAGCCAATCAACTGTACCCTGTTGTAGTTCTTTTAACAACAGCTCAGCATAATTGGACAAACGTGCTTCGGTGTAGCGCATCGCTGCAAATGACTTTGGATCATCAGCTGAGCCCCAGTTGCCCTGACCATCCACGAACGGATAACGATAAGAAAACGCTTGCGCCATCAGCACCATCGCTTCATAACAGGCCGAGTCGCCATGGGGATGAAATTTACCCAAGACGTCACCCACCGTACGTGCGGATTTTTTATGTTTGCCCTCTGCTTTTAAACCGAGCTCAGACATGGCATAGATGATGCGTCGTTGTACGGGCTTTAAACCATCGGCAAGATGCGGCAGTGCGCGATCTAAAATCACATACATAGAGTAATCGAGATAAGCTTTTTCAGTAAACTCGGTCAGAGGCTTGCGTTCTGTGGCTTCTAGCAAAAAAGACATGGCGTGACTGTACAGTATTGGCGGATTAAGGTTACCATTATGGCATGATTTGCCAGAATTACATACATCATGTCTTCTCAGTTCGATTTAAAAATGGCAGCCGCGAGCAAAGCCTTGAGCTTGCTGGGCGATGCTACCGTCATCGGTGTAGGCTCAGGCAGCACCGTTAATTGTTTTATTCAGCAATTGGCCACTCTAAAACACCGCATCGACGGTGTAGTCGCCGCCTCCGAGCAAAGTGCCCAGCTGCTTAAACAGTATCACTTGCCCGTGTTAGATTTGCATGTCGCCGGTGATTTGCCTTTATACTTCGATGGCGCGGATGAAATCAATCACGACAAACAAATGATCAAAGGCGCTGGTGGTGCGCTCACGCGTGAAAAAATCATCGCAAACGTCGCCCAGACATTTATTTGTATGGTCGAGGAGCGCAAGTTAGTCAAGCGCTTGGGAGGAGTGGCCATTGCGCTAGAAGTGATTCCTATGGCGAGAAGCTATGTTGCGCGTGAGGTGGTAAAGTTAGGCGGCAGCCCTCAATACCGTGAAGGTTTTGTGACCGACAATGGCAACATCATCTTAGATGTCTATGATGTTGCGGCACCCTTGCTAGGGGGGGTTGAGAATACCTTGAACAACATTCCAGGTGTGGTAGAAAATGGCTTATTTATCCGCCGTCCGGCGAACCAAGTCATCGTCGCCAAAGCCGATTGCGTGTTTTTATTTTAACCAAGAACCCGTCTTGTTAAGCAACCCTTAAGCTAAATTGTCTATAATTTAATAAAATTATTGGTTTTTGGAGCGTACCATGCCTAAAGTTATAATCGACAACCCTGGTGGCGGCGACTGCGGTTTTTATGCATTTGCAGTGGCTTTGATTGACATTATTCAACAACAAGCACGCGCAGGTGACGATCAAAGCAAAACCCTGAGGCAATTGCAGGGGCTAGGCGCAGATATAAGCCTAGAAGACATCAACGCAATCAATTTACAAGCTTTGTCCCAATCACCACGCCCAGTGCTAGGCTCACGGGAAAGAAGGATCTTGGATACCTTGCAAATGAGCTTGAGGAAGGTAGCAGCCAATGAATATAAGCAGCAACTGATGGATAGAATGGCCATCGATGCGGCGCAAAACCAAATAGCCCCCGGCAGCAGTC
Organism: Legionellaceae bacterium; assembly: GCA_036752465.1. GTDB lineage: Bacteria > Pseudomonadota > Gammaproteobacteria > Legionellales > Legionellaceae > DAIOSQ01. Next base: position 16,270 of record DAIOSQ010000012.1, read on the forward strand.
ATGATACTATGGGTTCACAGATTTTTGGTCGATTCAAGCACTTGGTAGAGGAATTTTTAACCGGTAACCTGCTCAGAGCAGGAGTCATGGGATCTACCGTGCGTAATCAGCCACGGCTCCGTCAATTAGCACAGTTTAACGAATTAGCCTTAGACGACGGTTTGCTGCAGGCTGCTGCAGAGCTTGCGAACACCGTGGATGCAGCCATTGTGGATGCCTCTATCGGCAATCAAACCTATGGTGAAATTACTAGAGCAGCAGACCCGGGTTGTAATTTACAGATTGCTGAAGCAACGCTAGGCACGCATCTAGAAAACTATTTTACACGCAACATAGCGACTATTCTGCCAGCAATCGACGCAGTCGCCCGACAAGGTCGCTGGGCAACCGACGAAGATTTGCGTATCCTGGCTGAGGTGCTAGAGGTCAATTTAAAAGTCGCGGGACAGCAAACTGGTGTACTGCCAGCAGATCAGCCAACAGTCGAGTTAATTAACCAAGAGAATGCTCACTGGGTAACCAGCGTAGATATAGCTCTCCCTGCAAACCAGCACAGACTATGGCCAGCAATTTTTGGAACAACCCAATCAACTTCCACAGCACGTGCTGGGCTTAGCTCACAGCAAACCGTGTGTAGTTCCTCCCAAGAGGATAATCTTACCCAAAAAATAGCACAGATTGTGACGATAACAGCTTCCGCTGCTCAGCCTGGGGATAAGCGTGCAAACTATGAACAATTATTGCGCGATTTGGTGGGCGCTGCCTGCGAATTGTCTGGCGTGTTTGCCAACATATCCGCCCAAGATCGCTTAACAGGCGAGCTTGATACAGCCGAGGCAAAACACGATGCAGCTGGCATACAAACGGAAAGTGATGAAGAATTTGCTGTGCGTCTACAAGAGGCTGAATTGGCCAACGTAGGTATCAGTTTGCGCCGCTAAACAAAACATCTCGGCACATAAGTCAAGCGAGCACACCGCTTGGTCTATGTGCCATCATTAGAAAAATAGACCGATGCAACGCGAACTGAAGGCCAAGTTGGCAACGCTTCCCCTCTTTATAAAGGGAGCCTCAAGTCCTTGGCTCGTCCACTGAAAAATTCAGCTAAAACTCACTGCTGTACCATAACATTTTTTGCAAGCCTAGATAAACCAGCTATAATCATTGCTTTTCACCGTGATAACTAACCATGACAACTGCTAGAAAAATCTTAGTCACCAGCGCCCTACCGTATGCCAATGGGCATTTACACTTAGGCCACTTGGTTGAACATATCCAAACTGATATTTGGGTACGCACGCAACGGATGCTCGGTCATCACTGTATCAGTGTATGTGGCGATGACGCCCATGGCACGCCGATTATGCTTAAAGCCGAACAAATGCAAATATCTGCAGAGGCCTTAACAACCATGATGCAGCAAAGTCATGAACGTGATTTTGCTGCATTCGCGATCCAGTATGATACGTACCACAGCACTCACTCTCCTGAAAATGCCGCTTTGGCGCAGCAAATTTACCAGGCGTTACAAACAGGTGGCGACATCATCCAAAAAAATATTCGTCAATTGTATGACCCCCTCAAACAGATGTTTTTACCAGATCGCTATGTCAAAGGAATCTGCCCAACATGCCAAGCGCTCGATCAATATGGAGATAGTTGTGAAGTCTGTGGTGCGACCTACGCCCCAACCGATCTCATCAATCCACGATCCGTCATTTCTGGGGCCACACCTATTGAAAAAGAATCTGAGCATTATTTTTTTGATTTGCCCAAATATGAAAGTTTATTAAAAACATGGACTAAACAAGGGCATATTCAAGTTGAAGTCAGCAATAAACTGGATGAGTGGTTCAAGGCCGGCTTACTGCCTTGGGATATTTCGCGGGATAAACCCTATTTTGGTTTTCTTATTCCAGGCACTGCCGATAAATATTTTTATGTCTGGCTAGATGCACCGATCGGCTATATGGCGAGCTTTCAAAAATATTGTCAACAATCTGGTGCTTCTTTTCAAGAATATTGGGGTGCTGAAGCCACAACCGAACTTTACCACTTTGTTGGCAAAGACATCATATACTTCCATGCTTTATTTTGGCCTGCGGTATTAGCTGCCAGCGGTCATCGTTTGCCAACGGCAATCTTTACCCACGGGTTTTTGACCATAAATGGACAAAAAATGTCTAAATCGCGCGGGACTTTTATTGAGGCTCGTCACTATTTGCAGCATCTCAATCCAGAATATCTGCGCTATTATTTTGCAGCCAAATTAAACGGCCGGGTAGATGATTTAGATTTGAATTTTGATGACTTCATGAACCGCATCAATTCTGACCTTGTTGGTAAAGTTGTAAATATTGCAAGCCGCTGTGCCGGGTTTATCAACAAACGCTTTGCTAACCGCCTCAGCAATAGCTTGCAAGCTGATAGCCCTTATCAAGCCTTATTAGCTAAAAAGCCATGGATTACTGAAGCGTTCGTACAACGTGATTATGCCAAAGCGGTGCGCTTGATTATGGAAGGCGCGGATCACATCAACCAATACATTGACACGCAAAAACCATGGCTATTGGCAAAGGATGAGCACAATATGCCACAAGTGCAAACGATTTGTAGCACCGGGCTGAATTTGTTTCGCGTACTGATGACTTATCTTAAGCCAATTTTACCCACGATGGCCGCAGCGGTAGAGCATTTTTTTGATTGTCCGCCTTTATCCTGGCAGACGCTGGAACAACCGTTGCTCGATCATACCATACGCACGTTTACCCCATTGTTGACCCGTGTAGAGGCCGACGATATTCAGGCACTGCTCAGCAGCAAACCCTGCGCAGCGAGCAACTAGAGGAATGGATGACATGCGCCCCAACATATTAATATTTGGTTTTGGCTATACTGCTAAGTTTTTAGCCAAAAAATTGGCGGCCAATAATTTTGCAATCATCGGTACTACACGTAATCCAGAGAAGCAACAACAGGATCAGTTGCAGGATTATCAACTAATTGGCTTTGATAGGCCGGCAGTCACCCAGAGCTTACGCACAGCCACCCATATTTTGGTGAGCACCCCACCAGACAGGCTGCGTGGTGACCCAGTGATCGCTGACTTTGGCGATCTCCTCGCCCAATATGCACCTCAGTGTCAGTGGCTTGGCTATCTTTCGTCAACCGGGGTCTATGGCGACCACCAAGGCGCCTGGGTAGATGAATCGTCACCAGCCATCAACCTCGGTCAACAAGCAAACACACGCCAACAGGCAGAACATGCGTGGCAGGCGCTGGCACAACGTCATCAACTGCCACTGCATATTTTTCGCATTGCCGGCATTTATGGCCCGGGACGCAATGCTTTGACGCGCATTGCACACGGTAAGCGGCAAACCATCTTTAAACCAGATCATTTTTTTTCACGCATTCATGTAGCAGATATTGCTTCCATACTGCTGGCGTCATTGCAACAACCCAATCCCATGGCTATTTATAATGTGGCGGATGATGAGCCTGCACCTGGCCACGAAGTGGATACATTTGCGTGCGATTTGCTGCAATTGCCACCACTAGAGCAGGTGCCATTTGCCCAGGCTGAATTATCGCCCATGGCCAGCGAGTTCTATCAACACAACCGCCGCGTCAATAATCACAAAATCAAGCAAGCGCTTGGCGTCATCTTAACTTACCCAACCTATAGACAAGGCTTACAACACCTGTTTGCTGCGGGAGACTACTGATGTTAAAAAAAACTGCTGGCATGCTCGCCTGGATTGTGGTGTTACAATTGATTGCTTATGGAATAGGCCATATCACGCAAGCCAACATCACCACCTGGTACCAGACACTGCACCGTTCGCGGCTAACACCGGCAGCCATCGTGTTCCCAATTGTTTGGTCGCTGTTGTATATCATGATAGCACTGGCAGGATGGTATCTTTGGCAGCACCGTCGCGCGCCGCAAGCCAAACTGCCCCTGTTATTCTATGGCATACAGATGGTTTTGAATTGGGCCTGGTCACTGCTGTTTTTTAAAGCGCATTTGCTTGCCCTGAGTTTTTTTTGTCTGCTGCTGATAGCCATCTTCACCTTGATGACTATGATAACCGCTCGACATACTTACAAACTCAGCAGTATCCTGCTGATACCCTATTTGCTATGGTTAATCTTTGCTGGCTATTTAAATGCCATGATTTGGCTACTGAACTAAGGAGACTTGATGCAACCCAAGGATAGAAAAAAACAGTCAAAATTTTTTGCGCCGGCAACACCGCAGCCACAAAAAGCCATGAGCGAAGCGGCGCGTCAATTACAACCGTTTAAAGATCTACTAAATAAATTACGAGAAACCACCCCATGAAAGCTGTCCAAGATATCGATGCCCTATTGCCACAAACCCAATGTGGCGAATGCGGCTACCCTGGCTGTTTGCCTTACGCTGAAGCAATCGCCAGCGGCCAAGCCACAATTGATCGCTGCCCACCGGGCGGAGTCAGCACATTGAACGCACTTGGCCAGCTGTTGCATATCGATACCAGCCCTTATTTAGCAAAAGTCGCCGCCAGCACAAGGCCAGCACAACTCGCCTATATTCGCGAAGCCGAGTGCATTGGTTGCACCAAGTGCATCCAGGCATGTCCCGTAGACGCCATTATAGGTAGCGCCAAACAGCTGCATCATATTTTATCCCATGAATGTACCGGCTGCGGTCTATGTATTGAGCCGTGCCCAGTAGATTGTATCGACATGCACCCGTTGGAAAAAACCACTTATGCATCCGATTTGGCACGGCAGCGCTTTCAACAAAAAAAAATCCGTCAATTGCAGGAGGTAGCCAATAAAGAACGCGCCTATCGTGAGAAAAAGCGCTTGACCGCACAAACTGCCCCTAGCACCGCAGATATCAAAGCCAAACAAGACTACATACAAGATGCGCTAACTCGGGTCAAAGCAAGGCAACGCCAGCAATGAATCCGAGTACCGTGACTGCTATTTTTCAACGCTTGCAACAACAAAACCCGCAACCAACCACCGAATTGCGCTACCGATCCACGTTTGAATTGCTAATTGCGGTGGTATTATCAGCACAGGCCACCGATGTCAGCGTGAACAAAGCCACCGCCAAACTATTCGCGGTGGCCAACACCCCAGCCGCCATACTTGCACTAGGCGAAGAACAGCTCAAAGAATACATTAAAAGCATCGGTTTATATCGGAGTAAAGCACGCCATATCATCCAAACGTGCCAGATATTGCTCACAGAATATCAAGCCGAAGTACCAAATGATCGCGCCTCGCTGCAGCGCTTGCCTGGCGTAGGCCGCAAAACCGCTAATGTGGTATTAAATACCGCTTTCGCACAAGCGACCATAGCGGTAGATACACATATTTTTCGTGTCGCCAATCGCACGGGCTTAGCGCATGGCAATACACCGCTGGAGATTGAAACACAGTTGCTCACGGCTATTGCCACCCCTTATTTACACAATGCACATCATTGGCTCATCTTGCATGGCCGCTACGTCTGTACAGCAAAAAAACCGCACTGTGCAACCTGTATCATTCGTGACTTATGTCAATACACCCGTAAAAACAATTCGATGGCAACGGATTGAGTATTGGAGACAGAGTGAAGGTGATTAACCAAATGCACGTGGGATCCTGAAAGTATCCGGTGGTAGCAAAGATAAAATATATTCCACGAATTGATTAAGTACTAATATGATTGCATCGAAGAATATTTTCGTAAATAATGTTCGAGGGTGTAATGCGGATTCAATTTCCTCGCTGCAAGGTAATTCATTTCTTGCGTGTATTACATCTGAAAAATGATGGTAATTAAAAATTTTAAAACTTTTATTAACAGCAAAGTTACCATTGCCATCTTTGATAAAGTCTGCAGCATTTTCAAGTTCTTGTGCGAGTATTTCAGCAGGTACACCCAATTGATTAAACGCTATAATATCCATATGGAAAATAATATCGACTAGCGCTTCTGGTTGTAGCTCTTTTTCTTTAAGGGATGTGTTGGACATTAGTATATTGTTGTTTTCACATATGACGTCAGCCACTACCAGTGGATCGCTAATAGATGGGTGACACAAAAGATCTTGAGTCGTTCTAATTGAAATGTTCAAAGGAATTTGGTTTTGATAAAAATCTAGTGGCGTTTGCTCGTAAATATTTTTTTTACTTGTATCAGCGCCTGCTTTGATTAGTAAATCTATCAAATCATTATCACGATAAAAACAGGCCCAATGAAGCGGCGTCATACCTTTGCTGTCAGGTTGATTAACATCCACATTGCCTGCTTTATGTTTGGCAACTAATAATTTTGCAAAATCTGAATTACCTGTTTTACATGCAAGATTAAGTGGGGTGTTATCAAAGCTTTGTTTTTGTAAGCAAGCATATTCATCTGCCAAATGGCTAAAATCGTATCGTTCCGCAGATAGGCTTAGTAGGTCAAAGCAAGCATCATGTAAAGGAGTGTTATTTCTACTATATGGATTTGGATTTGAACTTGGATTTTCATACCTGCGATAATTACTTAAATAGGTACTGTTTGGATTTGTGTTAACAAGCGACACATGTCGTTGGCATTTTAACATAACGCGTTGTTTCAATTGATCCTTATCTAGTGCTTTTTCATTAGGCCTTAAAGCATCCAAAAAGCGATATGCAGGGGATGCTAAAAAACTATTGCAATCATGTTGATTATTACCAAAGTGTTGCTGTATTAGTAGTCTTAAATTAAGCTCTTTTAAAACTGCGCACGTGCTATTTTCCTCAAATTCATGTTCTT
>DAIOSQ010000013.1:0-22965 GCA_036752465.1 Legionellaceae bacterium
CAGCTGTTCACTATTTTCAATGGTAGGAATGTGGTGCACAATGATTTTGTGTTCCGCCACTGCCAGTGCAGTTGCCTGACCGATACAGTTGACCTGAAGTGTTTCTGGCCATATAGCAGCCAGATGCGGAGTAACATAATGTGCAACCGCATTGGCACTGGTAAAAATCACTTGGTCGACGGCCGTTAAAGGATATGGGGTGTAATTGTTCAATGGTTGAATCTGTATTGCAGGCAATTCAACTGCTCGGCCGCCATTCTGGCTAATTATAGCGCAAAGTGAGCTATTTTGGTGAATTGGTCTTGTGTTTAATACGCGCAAACCATGCAAATTAATCATGGAATAGACTTGAGCATGGTAAGCGCTCCTTGTGCAATTAGACTTTGTGCGCAGCTGACAGCTGCCATGGTTGCCTCACTCCATTTGGCCATTTGCTCGGTTTGTAGAGTGGTTTGCCCGTCGGGTGCGGTAACTTTGGCGCGTATGCGTAACATGCTAGCCGAGATAGGTTCACAAAAAGCTGCCAATGGCGTGTGGCAATTACCTCCCAGGGCAGCATTGATTGCACGTTCGGCTTCGATACAAATAGCCGTCTCTGGATCGTGTAAAGGCCGCAATAGCTTTTGTATGAGGATATCACCCGACCTACACTCTATACCCAAAGCGCCTTGCCCGCATGCCGGGAGTAACTGGGTGTCAGAAAAAATCTCTTGGATCATATGATCTAGTTGCATACGTACCATGCCAGCCACGGCAAGCACGATTGCATCGAATCGTCCTTGCGCGAGCTGTTGCAAGCGGCTATGAATATTGCCACGCAGGGTTTTAATCTGTAGGTCGGGACGCAGACTTAATAGTTGAGATTGTCGTCGCAAGCTTGAAGTACCAATGACTGCGCCTGCTGGTAAGTTGGCAAATGTCGTATGGTGGTTGCACACCAACGCGTCCATTGGATTGTCACGCTTGAGGATGCTTGTAAGTTGTAGGCCGGGTGGTAAGGTCGTGGGTACATCTTTCATGGAGTGTACCGCAATATCCGCTTTGTTTTGTAGCAATGCCTCTTCCAATTCTTTTACAAACAAACCCTTGTTGCCAATTGTCTGCAGTTTATCTTTGAGGAATTGATCGCCGCTGGTTGTCATCGGTAATAATTTGACTTGCAGATTTGGCCATAACAGCCGCAATTGATCACTGACAAAAGTCGCTTGCCAAAGTGCCAATGGACTATTGCGAGTAGCGATGCGCATGATTATTTGCATGACTATTGTGACTGAGTTGGATGAACGGTTATCATACCACATTTAAGGTCAACTCCAGCAGAAGAATCGTCAGAGTAGCTTTCTCGCTCGCAACGCTTCATAACCGGACTTAAATCGAAATCAACGATAGCATATATGGTGCTTTGACATGAGTAAAAATCATTACAAATCTTCGCAGCTCATGCTGTTGCTGCTCACCCTTTGCGTGCTTTGTGTCGTATTTTATTTGCAATATTATGAGCGCTTACAGCCCTGTTCTTTATGCGTGATGCAACGGTGTTGTGCAGGGATTTTTGTAATACTAACTATACTAAATCTTTGTCTTGACAGTAGACGTTGGGCTTTGCGCTTAACGTTGTTACAAATTTTGACTATGGGCTTAGGCAGTCTATTTGCGCTTAGACAACTGTGGTTACAAGCGCTGCCCCCAGGCGAGATCGCAGCTTGTTTACCAGATTTTTCTATGATGATACGTTATTTTCCCTGGCAGGTTGTGTTAAAAACCATGTTTTGGGGAAGCAGTACTTGCGGAGAAGTAACGTGGATATTTTGGGGGTTGTCCATGGCTGCTTGGTCTTTGTTTTATTTTTTGTTGAATGGCTGTTTTTGCTTGTGGTTATGGATATGCATACTGATTTGACTGGACTCAGGCGTAGCTTGCTGGCCGCGGTGTAAATGATTCTAGAAGTCATCGCGTTCAAATGGCGTTTGGGATGGTATCGGGTCACTGGTTTTCGGATCAATTATGGCGGCTAATTCATTTTTTAAAATTTGGTTGGCAAGGCGCGCGCGCATATCTGGTGATAGGTAGGGTGCTAGCTGATCAAGACTTTCCTTATTTTGTATGATTTCGTATAAATTTTGTTCGACTACGGTTAGGATACGGTCTTTTTGTACGGTGGTGACGTTTTTGTTGGCCAGCAGTTGTCGCAACTGGCTAATGTTGCCTGATCTGATGATATTTGGTGATTGGGCGATAACGGTATCGAGCAAATTTTCCTGATTAGCTGCATTTAACAGTTGATGTAATCGCAACACACTGCTCATATTATTGACCAATTCAAGAAATTGAGATCTTTTTTGCAGGTAAAAAGCATCACGGCAAGCGTCTTCCAGGTCAGCAAACTCATCTATGGTATGCACTAAATGCATATAATCAGAATCATTGCGGGCCAAAAAATGTAAATTATTGCCAATCTCTCTGCGCAGCAGTGCTAAGTCTGCTGGCGTCTTGCTAAGTTGCGATAGGGTTAACGCGCTGATTTTACAGAGTGCCTCGACCCCCTTTTCTGGTAATCTTGCTGCGATATCACAAAAATCTTCTGCGGTTTGAATAATGCTAGGCAAAAAGCCTGGCAGATGTTTTTCGTTAAACGCCTGATATATTTTTCGACGATATTGCATGTCTGTGGCAGCGGGAAACGCATCTAGCAGTTGTAAAAAATCCTGTTTGGTTTTTATCAGTGGAGCGAGCGCATTTAAAAGTGGAATGAAAGTGTGGGGGGTGATACTGCCGGTAATTAATAGACGTATTAATTTTTCGCGATCTGTTATAACTTGCGCCAAGTGCATCTGTTTTGTCAGTTCAGCGTGCTGTTCTTGCGGAAACATCGCAAATAATTGGCTGATCCCCGATATGATATGTGCTTCGCCATGCTGCCCTATGATGGTCGGTAAACGTGGGCCTATTGTATCTAATATTCTTCTCATGTCATCATGGCTGCTTGATGAGAGAATGCTCTCGAGATCAAAAATAGTCTTAATGCTGTCAATGAGCGTTTGTTCCGGGATTGCGCTTATGAGGTACGGATGCAGCGTATCATTGAAGGTGAGCAATAAGAAATTAAGATTTGCCATGATATCGCCTTGGGAAATGATCTCACCTAGGCTAATGGGGCTATGTTGCATGATCAGCGTGAATGCTTCGGCTGGAAGTTGTTGCAGCATCCAAAGATCATGGATGTGGTGCACACTTGCACTGAGCATTGGTTGGATGCGCTGCAAACACATATCTTGCTTATCGTGGTTGGCTAGTTGTTGCCACATTTTTATTAGAGCATGGGGTTGGAGTGTTGAGAGATCAAGCATGGATAGCAGGTACTCACAAGAATTTTGAGGTGCTTCTGTTAGTAAATAAGTTATCGCGGGTAGCATGTCAACGGTGACTGGTTGTGCCGGCAAGTTGGGTAAAACGACGCGCAATATGCTCTCTTGGAGACTGTCGCTGGGTAGCAAAGAAAATATATCTAAAAGGTTCTCCAGCGATTGAATGCTGTTGTTGATGGATGCTTGGTGATCTTGATAATAGCGGTTTTTGAGTGAAGGATAGTCTTGCAGCAATTGCAATAATTGCAGATGTTCGCTGGGCGTGCTCAGTTGCTGCAGATTGCTGATCAATTCGAGATAGGTACGTACCATAGCTAATTGCGGGCGCTGTGCAGGGTCGTCCGCAACAGCTTGGGTGATCAGGGCCATTAAGACGAGACCTTGTTCTGATGAGAATATATTATGCTGAAAGTTTGGGCTTTGTGAGAGGTCTTTAAGCTTGCATTGGGTGAGGAATTGATAGAGATTTTTTCCCAACAAGTAGACGTGCATCGCCTCGGCTAAAAATGGCTTTGTTGCAAGCATCTCTGGGGCGAGTAAATATTGGGTTTCTATCATCTGGTTGATTCTTGGGTCGATATAGCGCTGTTCCGTCGCACTTGTTCCAATTAAAAGTACGGTGGTAATAAACGACTTGGTATCGGCTAAATGCAAATGGTTGTGCTCATCCAGCAGCCAATTGGTATTTTTAGGGTCGGGAAAAGCACAACCTGATTGTTGCATTGTCATGAAAGTGTTGGCCATTTCGATATAGATAGTCAATGCAGATGTTAGTCTTTGCTGGTCATCTGCGATGGTTTTTGCGAAGGTTTCAAGATTATCCCTAGGGCAGTAGTCGGTGACGAGCAATCCACAAGTTACTTTTTCAGCAAGGTGGATATGCTCAAATGTTGCTTGCCTTTCCGCATACACCGGGGTTATCACATCCGGCATATGTTGACGCAACATTCGTTCAGCACGTTTCGGCGTATGGAGTCGATATTCTAGCTTGAGAACTTTATATGTGTCATCGCGAAGGCGCTTGACCAAGAAGTTGGTGGCATTGCCACCGCCTAAGGAGACCAATGTATGCGTACGCAGGAAAGCCTCAAAGGCCGTTTTTTCAAGCGGATTATCTAAATCGTTGAATAGTTTTTCGAGTGGGGGCGAGCTATTTTTTGCCTTTAATCTCGGGCCAGACAAGAGGGTCATTAGGTGCACTATTTTTTCTGGTGACATCTTAGCAACTAGCTCGTCTATAGAATCAAACGCACATGAGCGTGATCCTGGATCGATATTTTCGTGCTGTTTGCGCAACTCAAGAAACAGTGTTTGGTGAATTTGTATGGCGAAATCGGTTAACACGGTATAGACTCTGGCGTCATATTTGTCTTGCAGATTCTGGCTGGTGTTTTCGATGGTTGCTAATATTGTCAACCGTTCTTCGCGACTACTTGCTTGGTTGTATTGGTCAATCAGTGCATTGATGGTGTCAATATCGCTGTTTATTGCAGCCACAATGCTGGCTTTTAGCTGTGGCACCGTCGCCACATGACCTATGTGGTTAAAAGTTTCTGCATGTTGGTCTATAGGTTGCTGCACGGTGTCACCTCATCGAGTGTGTACTTTTTCCGCGGCGGATAGGGCAGTGATTGCCGTGCGATTTTTGCTTTGCTCGGCTAGTTTTTTCGCGGTTAGTCCTTCGTGGTCAGTTGCTACTAAATCATGACTATGCACGATACAATCATCTAATACAGCTTGGTCGCTAATGTATTGCGCAGCATAATGCAAGGCGTTTTGTTGGTTGCAATCACAGAGCTCACTGACACCTGCAATAGACAATAAATTGGTTATGATGTTTGACTCTTGATTGAGTATAGCCAGATGAATCGGGTAGTGTGAGTTTTTATTGGCCTGGAATGCCAGGGTTTTGTGGCTTGCCAAGGTTTCTTGCAACAAGGCCACAAAACCGTGCTGTGCCATGAAATGACAGATATTGTTGTCGTAGCGATCGGACTGTGTTGGATCGGCGGTATGCTTGAGTAAAATTTGGAAGATCCGCTCTCTTATCAAGAGGTTACTCATATCTAGGTATGGCGGCTGTAATACCAGATGGATAGCTAAGGCCAAATTATCATTAACAAGATTGGCATCTGCACCTAAAGCCAGCAGCGTGAGCACAGTATGATAATGACCACGTGTGGCAGCCAAATGCAATGGAGTCATGCCGCCGGCACTTTTTTGATTGCATGCGCTAGCATCAACTCCAGGCAGTGAGGTTAGAAAATATTGATAGCCTTGATAAGCAGCATATTGCAGCGTGCTCATGTTGTGAAAGGCTGCTATTTTTTGATCTGGGGAGTTGGGCTGATGTTCTGGTAAGAAAATATCCAGATAATCTTTTGCCAGACGAAGTAGAGCCGCATAATCACCGCCGGCATCTGCAGATATTTGTTGTAAACACCAGGTATGGAGCGTGTGATAATTTTTTTCACTGGCTTGATTGGGATCAATCGCTAGTTTTTGGCACAAGGCATTAAAAGGGATATGGGGAGTTGGCATAGGCTTGTCTCAATGGTTACAGCCAAAAAATCAAATTGTCTTGTAGATCATTATAGAGTAAGATGCAAACCTTTTCCAAAATATGCTGATAGCCGCATGCCTGATTCTTTTTGTGAAATTTTACACCATCACGCGCATACAAAAGCTAGGGTTGCAAAAATAACAACACCTCATGGGGTGTTTTTGACACCTGTTTTTATGCCAGTAGGCACACGTGCAGCGGTAAACAACATGACACCGCAAGAATTATTGGCTGCAGATACACAAATTATTCTGGGCGGAAATACCTATCATATGTTATGTGCACCTGGCATGGAGGTGATCGAACGTGCTGGCGGTATGCATCCTTTTATGGGCTGGCACGGGCCCATGTTGACAGACAGTGGAGGTTTTCAGGTTTTTAGTTTGTCGAAAAATAACAAAATTTGCACCATTGATGATGAAGGGGCCCATTTCATGGTACCAGAATCTTCAAAGATGATTCATATGACCCCTGTTATGTCACTGCAGACACAAAAAATTATCGGGGCAGACATCATCATGGCTTTTGATCAATGTACCCCGGATGATGCTACCCATCATAGTGTTTTGCAGATCATGCATCGAACCCATCGTTGGCTTGAGCAATCCTGTGACTATCATGCGCGATCCCCCACTTCAATTTATGCTGCCAAACAAGCATTATTTGGGATCATTCAAGGGGGCGTTTACCCTGATTTGCGACGGGAAAGTGCTGAATTTGTGATCGCTATGGAGACTGATGGCGTTGCTATTGGTGGAGAAACCATTGGTTTTGATATGCTCAAAACTGTTGAGGTGATACGATGGGTCTGGGACATGCTGCCTGCGCATAAACCGAGATATACTATGGGTGTCGGGATGTCACCACAAGACTTATTAGATGTGGTGCGTGAGGGTATTGATATGTTTGATTGCGTAGCGCCGACTCGCAACGCACGTCACGGGGCATTGTATTGCGGTAGAGTAGTGCGCGATGGGCATTGGTTGCGCTTTGAGAGTGATGAAGAGCACGGTCGTATCCAAATTAAAAAAGCATGTTTTGCCGAAGATATGCAACCAGTGATGGTGGACTGTGGTTGTTATACCTGCTTGCATGTGTCGCGTGCTAGGTTGCATCATCTTTTTAAACAAAAAGCGCCATTGTTTACCGCATTGGCGAGTATCCACAATATTCATGTACTACATGCTGTTTGTGATAGTATGCGTGAGTTAATCATAGCCGAAAGCGGTTAATGCACATAAATAGGAGATCATATGATTTTAATAAAAACATCTAAAGGGGACATTAAACTTACCTTAGATGAGGCTTCTGCGCCAGAAACAGTGGCAAATTTTCTGCAATATAGCCGTGATGGGTTTTATAATGACACCATTTTTCACCGGGTAATTGATGGCTTTATGATACAAGGCGGTGGCTTGACTGCAGATATGCAAACCAAAGCCACCCAAAAAGCAGTTAAAAATGAAGCAAAAAACGCCAAAAAAAATACCCGAGGAACCATTGCTATGGCCAGGACCATGGATCCGCACTCAGCAACAGCACAATTTTTTATTAATGTTGCCGACAATGCATTTTTAAATCACAGCAGTGAAACCCCGCAGGGATATGGATATTGTGTATTTGGTGAAGTGTCCGAGGGCATGGATGTGGTCGATCATATAGCTAAAGTCAAGACTGGCCAACGGCTAGGCCATGGCGATGTGCCGTTGGAAGATATCATGATTCATAGCATCACCGAGGTATAAGCATGAAACGGATTGCCGACCCTGCGGTGGCCAAAATGCACATTCTGGCAGGCGATATCATTGCATATCCGACCGAAGCTGTGTATGGCTTAGGTTGCAACCCATTTCTTGAAGAAAGCGTAGAGCGGCTCATGCAGTTGAAAGTGCGCAGTACCAGCAAAGGAGTCATTTTATTGATTGCTGAGTGGTCACAGCTGTTTGCATTGATTCAACCAGTAGACGATCGTTTGCTTGAGCCGGTGCGTAAGACGTGGCCCGGACCGGTTACATGGATATTTCCGAAATCGGCTGCCATTTCACCGCTCATCAGTGGCGCGCACGAGACCGTGGCTATTCGTATGACGGCCCATCCTGTAGCAAGAGCATTGTGTCTTGACCTGCCATTGGTTTCTACCAGCGCCAATATCAGCGGTCAGTTGCCGGCGACTGATTATGCTGCTTTAGAGGCTCAATTTCCCGAGGGGATTGATGTTTTTTACGAAGGCGAATTAGGTGGTCGCAGCACTCCAAGTGCTATTTTTGACTTGCTCACTGGCCAACAGTTGCGATGATGATGCTGGTGAAGTCTTATGTTATTAATTTGCATGACAAATGCTTATGAATCCAATCCATGATTCGGTCATACAGTTGGAAACGCGGTTGCCAGAGTTAGCTTGGAAATTAAATAAGCTGCGGCATGTTGCTTTGGCACAACTGTTGCCGCAGGGATTATTTCGCGATATGTCCGCACCAACCCCGCATACGTTGCTGGATGATGTAAAAAATGATTTGGCCAGTTTTAAACAGCAAGTAAATCCTTTGTGCAAGCAACATATTGCTCAAAAAATACACCAAAAAATTGCCGTGCTGGTTTACTTGTGTCAACGTTATTCGTCTGATGACATTAGCACGGCGAAAAAGACGACTTGGCACTTACAAGAGATGAGTACACGGCAGCAGTTGTTTGATACATTATACCGCGAATTGGAAGAACTTAAGTTACAAAAACATGCACTGCAAAATAGCATAACTGCTCAGCTCTCAGCGAACAAAACGCCTGAAATTGCCACCTGCAATCAGCAATTGCGATTAAAACAAGAAAAAGAAATAGGTATGATTACGCGACGGCTGACGGAGAAAAAAGAACTGATGTTACGCTTATTTGCTTATACAGTGGATTTTGAATAGACGTCGGCACAACTATTCGCGACGTAGCAACGAGTGACTATATTTAATCCAGTCCGCTTATCTGGGTAGGCTACGTTTTTGGGGGCGCTAATCTCCCAAGATGCACTTAACTTTAACTCTGTGCTGGCCTGCTCGAGGGCACCTGAAGTCCCTGGGAATGACCCGGCAGTTGTCGTGGGCAACGCAGCTAAGATTGCGCGCACTTGACTCGGTGAAGTTTTGGCTGCGAAAGCGCCATATGCTTGAAAATGAGCAATCATCGCAGCTGCATTGCCATCTTCCCAAGGTAAACCAGAAGTGAGTGGTGTATGTGTATGACTGCCTGCCGGTGGGTTTTTATGATGAATCAATATTGTTTTATTGGGTATAATCGGTATGGCCATTAGCTCCATAGTACATAATCCGCCACTACGTGTGATCATGTAATTACTTCTTGTGGCAATCTGTGCAATGGTGCAGTCTTCTTGATACCCAAGGGCTATGATTTTTTTCTGGTTTTCCGGCGTTAATTTTTCAATAATATTTTTGACGCCATGATTGTTTTTTGCACCAAATATAAAAATATGCGCACAACCTTTTTCTAACAAGGGTTGAATATAGTCCGCAGATGCGTTTCCACCTAACGAACCGAGCATGATAGAAGCAACTTGCTCATCCAATTCAATTGTCCGGGATGTTTTATTTCCCTCATCTTCATAGGTTAGCTTAATTTCGTGCTTGGTTACCAAGTTTAATAGGGTTGCTTTATCACGAAAGCCAGGTCGCAACATTGGGTTTTCATCTGGGGCTAATGCCATGATTTGTAGGCCATCAATGGCTAGTAGGGCGTCATCAGGTTCGCCAACGCAATATACGACCATCTGCAGACGTTGTTTTTTAGTTAAGCGCCGGAGTGCCGCAATAAAATGAGTTGCGCCTTTGGTGGGTAAATCAGTCATGTACTCTTTGATATGTAGAGGTACCGCATGGTGATTCAAGTCCGCGCCTTTTTCCGCTAACTCAAGCCGGTATACGGCATTATACCATGCTACCGCATCACACATGGCAGCTAACGATTGCGGTTGTGTTGAGATGATGGATGAGTATGGTGTGCCCGACAATGCTTGTTTTTTCAAGAGCGTAATCAAGCGTGATTTTACTAAAGCGTAATGTGCGGCATCGTTAAGCGCTTGCTTGTGAATGGTGTATAGGAGTTCATCGGACTTATCTTGGCGTTGCAATGAATTGTAAATGGCAGCCATTTCATAGCCAAATGAATACACATCTAGCAATAAATCAACGAAATAGCGCGCCTGTTGGGTACGCACAGGATCCTTGAGATAGCCTATTTCCTGCCAGAATAAATTATCATGCAAGAAATTATTGGTGGTTGCGTCGTCATGAAACCATTTCCAGGCATGAGCCATGAATTGAAATGATTTAAGAAATATTGTGCTGTACAAAAAAGTTCTTAGCAGTTTGGCCGAACGATTATGTTGTTTTTTGCTATAATATTTAACTAAGTGCACTCCTGGTTCGCGGCGATGATAGTCTATGATGCCTGTGATAGCTGCAATATGCCCCCCACCACCACTGGAAGCTATAAATAAAGGGCATTCTTTCCTGGCTTGATTCGTAGTGTCCATAGCAAACTCCTGTAGAAAGAAAGACCATATTGGGTGTGTCTGGCCAGCGTCCTCAATCAATCGGATAATGGGTAATTATCAATTAAGCGAATATCGTCTATCCACACGGCGGCGTAACGGCGTTGTTGATACGCTTCAATATACTCTACCTTAATCCCCAACTCATGGATAGATTGTATGATTTCATCGCAACTTCTATTTTGATGAAAAATAGACGCAAATTGGGCAGCCAGTTCATGTTGTTGTGGGCTTAGGCGATTATTACGAGAGCTTAACGCCAGCATCGAATGCTCTCGGATGGTGGGGCAAGCAATGATTTCGACATCCATAAAAAAAGCAGCCACCATATTTTTGATTAGAGTCAATTGTTGATAATCTTTTTCACCGAAGTACGCGCGGTTTGGACGGATTATTTGCAATAATTTCATGACTACTGTGAGCATTCCCGTAAAATGCCCTTTGCGGTGTACACCCTCCAGGCGTTGCGCCAGATGGGTCTCATGCAATTGAAAGGAGTTGTTGTCAGGATAGATTTGCTCAATGCTGGGGATGAAACAGTATGTCACGCCAAGTTTTGTGAGTAGATCAATATCTTGCTCTGGCGTTCTTGGATAACAGACTAAATCTTGTGGGTTATCAAACTGGGTTGGGTTAACAAAAATGCTGACAATCGTTATATTATTTTCTGCCAGTGCGCGCTGGCATAGTGAAGCATGGCCAGCATGCAGGTTTCCCATGGTTGCTACAAAACCTAAGGTTTGTTCAGCTGGGATGCTGGTTCGTATTTTTTTCCATTCGCTTATATCGTGAATAACCTTCATCAATCTTCCTAATATATATGCTCGGGGCTAGGAAATTGACGGTCGCGTACTTCACTTGCATAGTGGTTGATCGCGGCTAAAAGCATTTCTTTGCCGTTGGTAAAATGTTTAATGAATTTAGGTTTAAAGTCTGCTTGCAAACCCAGTAAATCATGCCAAACAAGAATTTGTCCATCTGTGTTATAGCCTGCCCCTATGCCGATAGTGGGGATAGTTAGTGCTGCTGTGATGGCTGCGGCCAGCTGATGCGGTACGCACTCAATCACAATGGCGAAACAGCCAGCCGCTTCCAATGTTTTGGCTTGTTGCAGAAGGAGTTCGGCTTGATGATCTTGTTTGCCTTGCACCTTGTACCCACCCTGCTGATGAATGGCCTGTGGCATTAAGCCAATATGACCCATGACAGGTAATCCGGCGGTGACTAAATACGCGATGGTTTTGCATAACTCTGGGTCTGAACCCTCAATTTTGACTGCGTGTGCGCCTGCCTGAAATAGTGCTTTGACATTTTTTATAGTATCCGAACGGGAAATGCGATGACTTAAAAATGGCAGATCACTGATCAGCATTTGCTTCCCTATCCCTTTGGCGACTGCGCGCGTGTGGAGAATCATCATTTCCATCGTGGCGGTGATGGTACTGGCATGGCCATGAACGGCCATCGCAACCGAATCACCTACCAATACACAATCGATATCGCTCTCACTGACGATACGAGCGGATGGATAGTCATAACAGGTTAACATGCGTATGGCTTCGTTTTGGATTTTTTTGCGTTTAAATTCAAGAATATTCATAGTTTCTCACGAGATCTTGAGAACAAGAGTACCTCTACCATTATGGGTTGCGGATTAAGCTTGGGTACCTGTCGCATCGATCAAGTCCTTGGTGTGGTTCGTTTTGTGACGTATAATATCGTACTAGTTCCCTATGCGCCAGAACAGTTCGACGAACTTGCACAAACATTGGCAACACAAGAAAGACACATACTTGTTAGGCGCGCAATCTCGGCCTCATGTTTGTTGGTGTTATTTCAAGGTGACAGATGGTCAGATGCATATTTTTTTGTGCTTGGTCTGTTGATACTAGACTCAAGCATATGGGTGCATGCGGATATGTGCGTAGGTGAAAATATTATATGATAATACCAAATAACTTTTCTATACCAGGGGAGCATGCGCTTTGGCTAGAGGGTCTGGTGGGCCCCTTAGAAGCGCGCTGGATGGTTCCTGCTGGGGTCAAACCGGGCTATATAGCCATTATTGGTCATCCTCATTCGTTGCATGGTGGCACTATGCACAATAAAGTGGTGACTACTTTGGCACGCACCTTTAATGACTGCGGTATTCCTAGTATTCGTTTTAATTTTCGTGGTGTTGGGCAATCCGTCGGGCATTATGATGCGGGGTTTGGCGAAAGTGCAGATATGTGTTTACTTGCCAAACAATTACTCGCAGAAAGTGCGCAGTTGAAATTGATTTTCGCTGGCTTTTCATTTGGGGCCTTTGTTAGTTTCCGCGCGGCACAACAGTGTCCGCATGTGCTTTTGGTATCTGTCGCTCCACCAGTCAATCATTTTGAATTTGTGCTCTCATGCTTACCCAAATGTGCCTCGGAAGAACAGAATATCGCAGAATCATGGCGCGTGACCGGTCTTTCTGATTGGTTGATCCTGCAAGGTGAGGCAGATGAAGTGGTACCCTACACAGCCGTGCAACAGTTTGTGCAACAAGCTATGGTGCCGGTTGATTTGCTTCGTTTTGCTAATACCGGTCATTTTTTTCACGGCAAATTGTTGCTTTTAAAAAACCAGCTTATGGCTGCATTGCAGCAGAGGTTTGTTCGAGTATGACGCTACAAGCAGCTTATGAAAAACACTGCTCTATGGGACGAGTCAAGCGCGATGAACTGCAGATTCGGTTGCTGGCACACTTTCAAAAAGTGCTAGATGATTTGGCTAAGCAAAATAGTTGCCTAGGACGCTTATGGTATCGCAACGTACGTGGTATATACCTGTATGGCCCGGTAGGGACGGGTAAGACCTATCTCATGGATTTGTTCTATGAAGCAGCGCCGGTCACAGGCAAAGCCCGGTTGCATTTTCATCATTTTATGCAACAAGTGGATGCGCAACTACGACGTTTACAGGGGCAGGCCGATCCAATACGCCAGATTGCTAAGCAGATTGCAGCGCAGAGCAAACTACTTTGTTTAGATGAATTTTTAGTCAAAGACGTAGCGCATGCAATGATTCTAAAAGAGTTGTTGCAAACTTTACTTGATGCGGGTGTTGTGTTGGTGACTACAGCCAACACTAAACCGGATCATTTGTATCAGCATGGCGTGCACCGCGAACGGTTTGTGCCAGCGATTAACTTGCTTAAACAAAGGTGTGAGGTTCTTGAAATAGTAAGCAACCAAGATTATCGTCTAGGTCGAGAACATGCGCCACAAAGTTACCTCTTTCCTTGCAACCAAAAAAATTTGAAGCTATTTGAGCTGCAGTTTAATAATATGGGGCAACAACAAGCAAACGCCTCATTGCTGACGATCCAGCACCGGCCAATACAAGCAGTTGCGGTCTTGCCTGGTGTGGTTTGGTTTGAATTTAAGGTGATATGCCAAATGCCACGTTGCCAACTGGATTATTTAGAATTGGCCGAACGATTTCATACGGTATTTTTATCTCAGGTTCCTGCATTGGCAGCAGATGATATGGCACAAGTGATACTGTTTATCCATCTGATTGATGTGTTATACGATCGAGGTATACGCTTGTTTATGCTTGCGGATGTTGCTATCCAGCAGCTATATCAACAGGGGCCGATGTTAAAAGAGTTTAACAGAACCCAAAGTCGTTTAGAGGAGATGCAGTCCAGTTATTATTTAAATAAAGAACCAAATTGCGAAACCAGGTTTAATTGATTCTTATTCAATCATATTGAGAATGATTCTCGATATCATCTATGTTACAATGTAGATGTTCTGGGCCTATGCGAAAAAACCATGATGTTATTGTGTGAATTTAAATCAGGACAGCGAGCCAGGTTGCTGGAATATGGTAGCACGTGTGCCGTGTATCGACGAAAATTGCTCGCCTTTGGTTTAACCAAAGGAATAGAAATTACTGTGATTCGTGTCGCACCTATGGGTTGTCCTATCGAAATTGAAGTGCTGGGCACCTGCATTGCTTTGCGTAAGGAAGATAGCATGCAACTAAAATGGGAGCTTTTATGACACGAATTATGTTGGTGGGCAATCCCAATTGTGGTAAGACCACGTTATTCAATGCGTTAACGGGCGAACATCAACGCATCGGCAATTGGCCCGGAGTTACTGTAGAAAAGATCACGGGAACTTTCCATTACCAACAACAGACCTTTGTGGTGATAGATTTGCCAGGTGTTTATTCTTTGGCTTCATCTGGTGAAAACAGTCCAGATGAGCAAATCACTGCAACCGCAGTGCTGCAGGAAGAGGTCGATATCATTATCAATGTTGTCGATGCTAGCCATCTTGAGCGCCATCTCTATCTCACCAGTCAATTGCTTGAACTCGGGAAAGCCATGATTATGGTCATCAATATGACCGATGTGGCGAAGCGACGTGGCATCACTATTGATGTGACCGCACTATCTCAAGCGCTAAACTGTCCAGTATTATCGCTGCAAGCGCATCGTGGGCTTGGTGTGGATGATTTATGTCAGGCTATGCAGGTGCTTTCGTTAAAGGCCCCCGCTTGCGTAGAACCGCTCGCATTGTTGTTACCCGATTGGCTAGAAACTCTTATGATGGATCTAGAACCCTCTTTGCGGTCAGTGTTGTCAAGTTCAGCTAAATCTCGTTATGTATTGTATCGTTTGTTGGAAGGGGATACACGTTTACTGCACGTTTATCATGATTTGACGGCTGTACGGCAGCAGCTTACGTTATTGCAACCTATGTTACCTCTTGAGGTAGACATTGTTATGGCGGATGCACGTTTTAATGCAATACATGATGTGTGTGCCAAAACCATGCACAAAAGTGGCCAGTTTCGAGAGCATTTGACAGAAAAAATTGACAGATTAGTCTTGCATCGTGTGGCTGCCATCCCGATTTTTCTTGCTGTTATATATGTTTTATTTTGGTTTTCCATGGGTGTTGGTGGTGTTTTGCAAGATTTTTTTAGTCTAAGCACCGAGCTTTTATTGGTAACATTGCCTGGGAAATTGATGTGCAATGCCCATCTACAGCATACAATTTTTTATCTGTCGCTGCAGGGAATCGGTCAAGGTATTAGCACCACGCTGACATTTATTCCGGTTCTGGCGACAATGTATTTTTTCCTGGCTTTATTAGAGTCGTCAGGGTACATGGCGCGTGCAGCATTTATTGTCGACAAGTTAATGCGACTAATGGGCTTACCCGGCAAGGCATTTGTGCCGATGATAGTTGGTTTTGGTTGCAATGTACCGGCCATTATGTCGACCCGAACCTTAGAAAATACCCAAGATCGTTTGCTGACTATTTTGATGAGCCCATTTATGTCATGTAGCGCCCGTCTGGCAATTTACGCTGTCTTTGTGGCGGCCTTTTTTCCGACGAAAGGACCTATTATTGTATTTTCACTCTATTTGGTTGGTATCCTCATGGCCATTGTAACCGGCTATGTGTTACGTCGCACACTATTTCAGGGGCGAGTTACGCCATTGATTATTGAATTACCCAGCTATCATTGTCCATCATTGCGACGTTTGTTGCGCGAAACAAATGTACGCTTACGTTCTTTTATAGTACGTGCCGGTAAATTTATTATTCCTATCTCTATGGTGTTAAGCATTCTCAATGCGCTACCGGTCACTTTGTCTGTGCCCACTGGTTGCGTGGCACAGGTATCGTTGTTGGCCTGGGTTGGGCAGCATTTGACGGGCATATTTTCACCGATGGGTATTCATGCAGACAATTGGCCAGCTACTGTAGGCCTATTAACAGGTATTTTTGCCAAAGAGGTCGTTATTGGGTCATTAAATGCGCTATATAGTGAAATGCTAAATATGCAAGTGAGTGCTGGCAGCAGTTTTACTGGTTGGAGTGCATGGCAAGAGGCTTTGTATGTCATCGGCCAACACTTCATGTTGTTGAAGCAGTCCATTCTGCAACCAGCAATTGTCCATGAAGCGACGCAGCAGTTGTCATCACCAATATTTGGGGTCATGTGGCAAAAATTTGATGGCGCAATAGGTGCTTATGCCTATTTGTTATTCATTTTATTGTATATACCCTGTGTGTCTACCATGGCAGTTATTCGACAAGAAACAGATGCGGTCTGGATGTGGTTTTCAATTGTTTGGTCATTGCTGGTTGCTTATACGGTGGCGGTGACTTTTTATCAATTGGCTACCTTTAGGCTACATCCCATGCACAGTATGCTCTGGATATTACTGTTGTTCGGAGCGATGGCTGGCTATATTTTGATTATGCAGTGTTTTCCTCGTTGCAGGGAGGTACGCAATGTTGTTGAAGCTGCGTGAATATATCCGGCGCGAGGGATTGGTGAGCACCGATCAGTTGAGTCGATTTTTTCATATTGACGAGCAAGCACTGGAACCGATGCTTGAGATTTGGGTGGCCAAAGGGGTGCTTTTAAAACATGAGGATAAACCGAAAACGACTTGTGGATCAGGTTGTAACCGGTGTCAATCGAACAGTCGAAGGTATTATCAATTTAAACAATCTTGCTAATTAGAATTGTCTCGCACAACAACAGGTGATAGATTACTAGCACCAAATGTTGCGACTAAGATGAATCACGTGCATATATACCTATCCCACTTGCAGAGACTGAATTTTTGCTATCGCTTTTTGCGCTCAAGCATTATGGCGAGTTTTTTAAAGTTTCGTAAGCGCAAAAATCAAGTTGCAAAAAATCCATTCTCTGCAAGTGGGGTAGGTATATTAACCCGGGTAGTGACCTTATTTTGTTGTGTCGTTCTCAATGAGGGATGTCAAATGAACAGCATTGCGCAATATCAGCATCAACAACCTGCACTTAGCATAGAAAAATTTTTTTCTGGTTCAACCAAAGGTTATGGGATGGTGCAAAAAAATTCTGGAGCAGTTCGTCGTCGCTTCACGGTACAAATGAGCGGCCAATGGCATGGTAAACAAGGGACTTTAGCTGAGGTCTTTACCTACGATGACGGTGAAGAGCAACAACGGCAATGGCAGATTACGCAGCTGGACGCCCATCATTTTAATGCTGTTGCCAAGGATGTCGTGGGTATAGCCAAAGGAGAACAATATGGTTCTGCTATTCATATGATATATACGCTGGAAATACCTTATCAAGGTACTACCATTCAAATGAATATCGATGACTGGTTGTACCGTATTGATGATCACGTGGTTTTGAATAATGCTACGATGAGAAAATTTGGTATCCCGTTAGGCCGAATTACCGCAAGTTTTACTAAGGAATGATGAGGTTGAAGATGGCTCGTTGGCGTAAGGCATTGCGAATATGGTTAGATGCGGATTTTGCCGGGTCTCACACGCAGCGGCTCGAGCTAAATTGGTTGCGTATGGTTCCTTTTATTTTTATGCACGTCGCTTGTCTGGCGATTGGTTGGGTTGGCGTAAGTCCAGTAGCACTGGTATTTTTGGCTGTGACCTATAGCGTCAGAATGTTTGCCGTTACTGGGTTCTATCATCGTTATTTTTCTCATAGAACGTTTCAAACCCATCGAATATACCAGTTTTTGTTTGCAATTCTTGGCGCATCTGCGGCGCAAAGAGGGCCCTTGTGGTGGGCAAGCCACCATCGTAGTCATCATCGACACGCTGACACGCTAGACGATCCACATTCGCCACATCATAAAGGCTTCATTTGGAGTCATCTTGGGTGGTTTTTTAGTTCAGATGCCTGTAAGACGGATTACTCTCGGGTCCGCGATTTACTGAAATTTCCTGAGCTATATTGGCTTAATCGATTTGATACGGTCATACCCACCTTGCTGGCGTTAGGACTGTATGGCATGGGTTATGTGTTACAACACCATGCCCCACAATACCATACCACTGGACCTCAATTATTGGTTTGGGGGTTTTTTGTATCGACCGTGCTCTTGTTTCACGCTACAAGTGCTATTAATTCACTCGCCCATGTTTGGGGTAAACGCACGTACGCTACGCCTGATCATAGTCGCAACAATATCTTGCTTGCACTCATCACTTTCGGTGAGGGTTGGCACAACAATCATCATTTTTATCCTGCATCCGCAAGACAAGGATTTCGGTGGTGGCAAGTTGATGCTACCTTTTATCTATTGTGGTGTTTAGCTAAATTGGGTCTTATTCGTAATTTGCGACCCGTGCGGTTTGATAGGACGCGCTATAGATGAAGAGAGTGGTCTGGATCACAGGTGCGTCTTCAGGTATTGGCCGTGAAGTAGCTCTGCTGATGGCAAAAATGGATGTGCACTTGGTTGTGTCTGGACGGAATCAAGAGGCATTAAACGAATTTGTGCAAAAAACGGCAGCATTCCCTTTGCTCTTTGACGTAACCCAGCGTCAGGCGCACCTGGATGCAGCGCACATTATCAGAAAAGAATTTGGCAGAGTTGATACTGCATTTTTTAATGCAGGTGATTGTACATATGTTGATGTCAAAAATTTTGATAGTGGGATTTTTGAACGCATGATGCAAACCAATTTCATGAGCATTGTTTATGGTGTAGAAGCCGTTTTACCTTTATTAAGATGTGCCAAGGCGCCACATTTGATTGGTATGAGCAGCGCGGTAGCATACCTGGGGTTACCGCGTTCTGAAGCGTATGGTGCGAGCAAAGCGGCCATCCGTAATTTTTTGGAAGGCTTACGGGTATCGTTAGCACCAGAGAAGATCTGTGTGTCGCTTGTTTTTCCTGGCTTTGTGCAAACACCGCTGACAGATAGGAATGATTTTCCTATGCCAGGTATTATCAGTTCCCAACAAGCTGCAAGGCGCATTGTCAAAGGTATTGAGCAAAGAAAATTAGACATTAAAGTGCCCTTGTGGTTTATTTGGATGATGCAAATAGTCAGCCTATTGCCTAGCGCATGCCGTTTACGTTTACTGCAGCATAGGGTGATGAAACGCGCATGACGAATATAGCCATTATAGGGTCGGGCATTGCCGGCTTAAGCTGCAGTTATTTTTTGCATCAACATGGTTACCATGTCCACTTATTTGAAGCGAATGATTATGTTGGTGGTCATACCCATACCAAGACAGTTTCTTTAAATAAAACTTCTTACGCCGTAGATACCGGCTTTATTGTCTGTAACGAACGCTCATATCCCAATTTTATCCAAATATTGCGACAATTAAAGGTCGCGACGCAACCGACCGATATGAGTTTTTCGGTTTATGATCCTATGACAAAATTTCAGTATGCTGGCGGATCATTGAGAAGTATTTTTGCGCAGCGCAAGCATCTTATTAGCCCTAGATTTTATCGGTTTGTTGCGGATATTGCACGTTTTCAGCGCTATACGAAAAGCTTCCTGCGTAATGGAAACCAAACGATGAGCGTTGCAGATTTCCTAGAGGCTTCTCAATTTAATTCTTTTTTTGCTAGACATTATTTATATCCATTGATTGCATCGTTGTGGTCAGCCCCTTCTTCGGCTATTGCTAACATGCCCTTCATTTTTGTTGCCCATTTTTTTTATAATCACGCTTTGCTCCAAATGGTGCCTGATTTGCCGTGGCAGGTCATTGCTGGAGGGTCAGCACAATATGTACAAGCGCTAATCACGAAAGTGCAGCCAACTTTAGTCGTGAAGACCGCCATTAAAAAAATTTCTCGTCATCCGCAGGGATGGGAACTGTATAGTGACCGTGGTCTTTTAGGACGGTTTGATGAAATTATTGTGGCTACTCATAGTGACCAAGCACTGGCGATGCTTGCACATCCCAGTGCGTTAGAAAGAGAGATTTTGTCAGCGTTTCGTTATCAAAATAATAGTGTTATTTTGCATCAAGATGCCCGGATGATGCCAGATTGCAAAGCCGCTTGGGCTAGTTGGAATGCTCGTCTTGGTGAAAATATCCCAGATGCCGTGCTGACTTACGACATGAATCGTCTCCAAAATATACCGAACAGTTCACCTTTTTATGTTAGTTTAAACGCGGATCACATGATCAATCCTGAAGCGATCTTAGAGCGATTTAATTACAGTCATCCTCAATATAGTTTACCAAGTTTAGCGGCACAGCAGCGTCAACAAGAGCTAAATAGCCATGCCGGTATTTATTTTTGTGGGGCGTATTGGGGGTATGGCTTTCATGAGGATGGTGTGAACAGTGCGCTGGCCGTTTGTCGGCAACTTCTGAAAAAACTTCTAGGAACTGATAATGTCTTTGTTAAATAGTGCTATTTACCAGGGTTATGTCAGCCATCAGAGATTTCTACCGATACGCCATCAATTTAATTATCGCTTATTCATGATGTATCTCGACCTGGATGAGTTAGATAGCGTGTTTGCTGATGCTTGGTTTTGGTCAATTGGACGGAGAAATATAGCATATCTGCGGCGTCAAGATCATGTAGGTGATCCGCAGATACCACTCAAAACCGCGGTCTCTGAATTAGTCTATGCGCGCACAGGCATTAGGATCACAGGGCCCATCCGTTTGCTCACCCACTTGCGCTATTGGGGGTATTGTTTTAATCCGGTCAGTTTTTATTTTTGTTATACAGCTTCGCAACAAGAAGTTGCAGTGATCGTTGCCGAAATTAATAATACCCCGTGGGGGGAGCAATATTGCTACGTGCTTTCTTCGTGCACACAAACTCAGCAGGGTATATTATCCAGCGCTAAACAACAAAGCCATATTGCACAATCTTCGGACAGGTATCATTTTAAATTCAATAAAGATTTTCATATTTCTCCTTTATTGCCTATGAACATGAGCTATGATTGGTGGTTCACAGCGCCTGCAGAAAGTTTGACTATCCATATGAAGAATAATAAGGATCATCAAAAGTGGTTCACTGCACATTTGGCACTTGAGCGCAAACCAATCAATAGCACTAATTTGTCACGGGTTTTGTGGCAACATCCGTGCATGACCGTGAAGGTAATGAGTGCCATTTACTGGCAGGCACTCCGAACCTGGCTAAAAGGTGCCAAGTTTTATACTCATCCCAACGCTTAAGGATATGTTGATGTCGCAACTGCTACAAAGAGTGTTTTTAAAACAATTAGAAAAAATTCAATTTGGGCATTTGCGGCTCCAGCATGGTCTGCAAAATTGGGAATTTGGATCACAAGATAATATCACTGTCACCGTGCGTATTTTAAATGGCGATTTTTATAGTGGGCTTATGCGAGGTGGCAGCTTGCGGGTAGCTGAAATGTATATGTTGGGGTACTGGGAAACGGATGATTTGACTCAGTTGCTGCGTATTATGCTACGGAATCAAGGTTTGGTCAGTGCGATTGAAGGAGGGGCGGTCAAGCTATTAAGCCTCTGGCGGCTGTTGCGTTATCAATTTCGGCGCAATCATTTGCTGGGTAGCCGACGGAACATTGCGCAACATTATGATTTAAGTAACGAGTTTTTTGCGCTTTTCTTAGACAAAAATATGATGTATTCTTCGGCAATTTTTCCAAACGCGGCAGCAGATCTTGACACCGCGGCCAGGCACAAACTAGATATTATTTGTCAAAAATTGGGCTTAAAAGCAGGTGAGCGAGTGCTTGAGATTGGAACAGGATGGGGTGGTTTTGCGCTATATGCTGCCGAGAACTATGGATGTGACATTGTCACAACCACCATTTCAAAGCAGCAATATGCCTTGGCAGCGCAACGGATTGTGCAACATGGGTTAAGTCATAAAATTACCTTGTTGCAACAAGATTATCGCCATTTGTCAGGTAAGTATGACAAATTAGTCTCTATTGAAATGATCGAGGCGGTCGGACATCAATACTATCGACAATTTTTTAAATGTTGTGATCGCTTGCTTAAATCCAATGGCCAAATGTTGATTCAAGCGATTACTATTCAAGACCAGGCATACCATCGTGCCAAACGAGAGATTGATTTTATAAAAAAATATATTTTTCCTGGCAGCTGCATTCCTTCTGTTACCGCACTCAACAACGCAATGACTCGTGTTACTCAGATGAAAATACATCAATTGGATGATATTGGATTTGATTATGCCAAAACCTTAAAATGCTGGCGAGAGCGCTTTGATCAGCAACAACCCGCGGTCAGGGCACTTGGGTTTGATGAGCGGTTTATCCGAATGTGGCATTATTATTTTGCATATTGCGAGGCAGGCTTTGCTGAGGGGTATTTGGGGGACGTGCATTTGCATTGTGTTAAGCCGGGGGCGCTGGTTGTATGAAGTTAAAATATTGCATATCGCTGGTACTTGGTGCTTGCGTTTATTCTTATGCATGTGCACAAGACAGACTTATTTTTGCTATCGATATTGTTCGGCATGGTGACAGGACACCAGTTATTGCTTCGCCCCAGATGGCTAAGATTTGGTCGCAAGGTGCAGGGCAACTAACGCCCACCGGTATGCGTCAAACGTTTGAACTTGGGAAACTGTTGCGACAGCGCTATGTCAATGAGTTGCATTTATTAGCCAAACAGTATGACATCAAGGCTATGCAAGTTCGTTCGTCCTGCTTGCC
>DAIOSQ010000014.1:0-21991 GCA_036752465.1 Legionellaceae bacterium
TGGTTTGAGCGGAAATTTTAGTAGCAAATGCCTCTAACAGAACTTCACCCTCATGCGATATCGGTGCCACTACCAGTTTAGCACCCGTTTTTTGGCAAATCATTTGCCATGGCACAATATTGGCATGATGCTCCATATATGTAATCAGTATCTCATCGCCGGCTTGTAACTGCGGGGCAACAAACGATTGTGCCACCAAATTAATAGCTTCGGTGGTATTGCGGACAAAAATACACTCATGCGCGTGTGGCGCACCAATGAATCGCCGGACTTTTTCGCGTGCCAACTCATATTGCGCGGTAGCTCGGGCACTTAAAGCATGCACACTGCGGTGAACATTGGCATTATCGTGGTGATAATACTGCGTCATCGCAGCAATTACTTGGCGTGGCTTTTGAGTGGTGGCAGCATTATCCAAGTAGACCAAGGGATGCTCATGCACCGCTTGGTGCAATATTGGGAAATCCTGGCGGACCTGAGCAACATCGAAGGTCATACTAGGCCTCGCAAATGATCTGTAAATAAGCCATTCATCCACTCAGACAGCGCATGGTTGTGCATATATCTAAAATTATCCACTGCAAATCCATTGAGCAAGTACATCGATGCTTGTTCCCGCTCTATGCCACGGGATGCCAAGTAAAACAGCGCGTCTTCATCTAATTGACCAACCGTGGCACCGTGCGTACATACCACATCATCGGCAAAAATATTGAGTTCGGGCTTGGTATCGATTGCCGCATGTCTTGACAGCAACAGGTTTTTGTTTTGTTGCTTGGCTACTGTTTGTTGTGCATGTGGCAAAACGTGCACGCGTCCATTGAAAACTGCCTTTGAGTGCCCAGTGATGATACCTTTATAATCTTGTATACTTTCACATTGCGCAGACTGGTGTTCTACTTGAGTATGGTGATCTACATGCTGATTAGCTACAGTCGCGTATACTGCATTCATCAGACAAGACGCTTGCGGTTGCTGTAAATAAACACTTAGATCTGATCGCACCCATTGACCACCTATGCTCAGGGCATGGTTTGCATAACGGCTACCTTGATTTTGACGCACCGCAATATGCCCGAAATGATAAGACTTTCTGCTTTCTCGCTGCAATTTATAGTGACACAAGTCAGCGTTGGCAGCCAAATGCACTTCCGTGATGGTATTGGTTGCATAGACCCCATCCACACGACCTGCGTAATCTTCAATGACCGTGAGTTGACTGCCCTCATCCAAAACCAGCAAATGACGAATATATGCTGCCTCTTCATCACCGCTTTGCCAATGAGACAAACAAATGGGCTGCTCTACTAAAACATGCTTAGGCACATAAATAAACATACCTTCTCGCAACATCATGGTATTGAGCGCCTGCAAGCCGTGCTGAGATCGTAAAATACTCCCTAAGTATGCGCGCACAAGCTCAGGATGGGTTGCAATAGCTGTTTGTAAGGTGCTGACCACCATGCCTTGTGGCCAATTGATACCAGGCGAGCTCGCCTGGCAACCGTTGTGCAACATGACACAATCAGCTATTGGCAACTGTTGCGCACGTTCTCGTACCTTATCTCGAGAACTAGATTGCTTGAACGATTTCCAGGGCACGCTAGGCACCGGCGTATATTTCCAGTCTTCCATCGATTGATCAGGTAAGCCAAATTGTGCGAAAGCCAATTGGGCTGTTTGTTGCAGCTGGTTTAGCCAGGGTTGCACATAGCACGTACTGTTTGTCTGCTGTGGGTAAAACACATCAAGATCAGTCATGATGATCGGTTGCCTCCAACCAACTGTATCCTTTATCCTCAAGCTCCAAAGCCAACGACTTGTCGCCCGATTTGATGATGCGCCCTTGCGCCAACACATGGATATAATCCGGCTCGATATAATTTAATAACCGCTGATAATGGGTAACCAAAATGATGGCGCGGTGTGGCGAACGCAGGGAATTAACCCCTTGCGCAATCACGCGCAAGGCATCGATATCCAGGCCAGAGTCGGTCTCATCCAGAATCGACAATTTTGGCTCCAAAGCAACCATTTGTAAAATTTCGTTGCGCTTCTTTTCCCCGCCAGAAAATCCTTCGTTGATGTTGCGATATAAAAAGCTTTCATCCATATCCAAAAGTTCGCACTTTTCACGGATGAAACTCAAAAATTCAATCGCATCTAACGGTTTTTTGGCTTGTCCTTTGCGGACAGCATTCACAGACGATTTTAAAAAATTGATGTTGGTTACCCCGGGAATTTCAATAGGATACTGAAAGGACATGAAGATCCCCGCCAGCGCTCGCTCTACCGGCGTCAAAGGCAGCAAATCTTGATCGAGGTAGTTGATTTCACCCGCACAGACCGCATAAGAAGGATGACCAGCCAAGGTTTTTGACAAAGTACTTTTACCCGAGCCATTAGGCCCCATAATCGCGTGCACTTCTCCAGCCTGCACATGTAAATCAATACCGTTCAGAATAGTTTGTTCGTTAATTTTAACAAATAATTGGTTAATTTTTAACATTATCCCACAGCCCCTTCTAAACTAATTCCGAGTAATTTGGTCGCTTCTACTGCAAACTCCATAGGTAATTCTTTGAGGACTTGCTTGCAAAAACCATTCACTATCATCGTGACTGAATCCTCTGTGCTCAACCCACGCTGCTGGCAATAAAATAATTGTTCATCGCTAATTTTGGAAGTACTGGCTTCATGCTCCACTTGTGCAGATGGATGGTTTACTTCAATATAAGGAAATGTGTGTGCGCCACAATCACTGCCCATCAGCATGGAATCACACTGCGTATAATTACGCGCACCGCTAGCTGTTGGCGCTATGCGAACCAGTCCACGATATGCGTTTTGTGAACGACCGGCACTGATGCCTTTTGAAATGATGGTGGAACGCGTGTTTTTGCCAATATGGATCATTTTTGTTCCAGTATCCGCTTGTTGGCAATGGTTTGTGAGCGCTACAGAATAAAATTCGCCGACAGACTCATCCCCCAACAAAACCACACTGGGATACTTCCAGGTAATCGCAGAACCCGTTTCGATTTGCGTCCATGAAATTTTAGCACGTGTGCCACGACATGCGCCGCGTTTGGTCACAAAATTGTATATGCCACCTTTGCCATCTTTATCGCCGGGATACCAGTTTTGAACAGTAGAGTACTTAATTTGTGCGTCTTTGTGCGCAACCAATTCAACCACCGCGGCATGCAACTGATTTTCATCACGCATAGGTGCAGTGCAGCCCTCTAAATACGAAACATAGCTGTCGTCGTCAGCAATGATTAACGTGCGCTCAAATTGTCCAGTTGACGCTGCATTAATCCTAAAGTAGGTCGACAACTCCATAGGGCAACGCACGCCTTTTGGCACATAGACAAATGAACCATCTGTAAACACTGCCGAATTCAGCGCAGCATAAAAGTTATCGCGATAAGGGACCACGCTACCTAAATATTTTTTGACGAGCTCAGGATGCTGTTGCGCTGCCTCGGAAAATGAACAAAAAATTACGCCTTTTTCCGCCAACTTTGCTTTAAAGGTAGTCGCCACCGAGACACTATCAAAAACAGCATCAACCGCCACACCAGCCAGCATTTCCTGCTCTTGCAGGGAAATCCCCAATTTGGCATATGTAGCCAGCAGTTCAGGATCGACTTCGGCAAGACTCTTAGGCCCATCCTTAAGTTGTTTGGGCGCACTGTAATAGGAGATGGCTTGATAATCTATATCAGGAAAACGGACACTAGACCAGGCTGGCTGGGGCATCGTTTGCCAATAGGCAAAAGCTTGCAAGCGCCAGGACAATAAAAAATCTGGCTCCTGCTTCAGTTTAGATAAGCGGCAAATCACATCTTCGTCCAATCCCGGAGGAAAAGTATCCACCTCAATATCAGTCACAAACCCGTGCTGATATTCTTTTTCAAGCAGTGATGTGATTTGATCGTTGCTTGTCACCAATACTCACTCCCAAATACCGCAAAATTAAGAGGCGAAGCATAACATTGTTAGCTGTAAGAATCCAGCATTACCCTAATAGGATCCCCATGGTTGCCCTCACAGTCAGCGCTATTATGTCGCACAAAGGCTTGGTTGTTTTACTTGGCTGTTGCCGTTACAATCCCTGCGAGTAAGGCAACCCTTGCCCGTTTTGGCCTAGGAGATATTATGCGCAAAAAAATTGCAGGTAAAATTCACTTCTTGTTGGCTATTTGCCTACTGAATCACACCGTGTTTGCTGAGCCCGCTAATTTAGCTCTGTTAAAAACAGAAATCAAACAATACCACGATCAAGGGCGCTATCAACAAGAGTTAAATGAGGTCGCGCTGCGTGCTAAACAGTATATATTGGCGCGTGTGGCCAATAATAAACTTCGGCAACACCGCCAAAATTTAGCCATTGTATTAGATATTGATGAGACCTGTCTGTCTTCATATGCGTTTATACAGACCACAGATTTCGCCTATCATCCTGCAGCCTGGTATCGCTATATTCAATCAGCGCGTGCACAAGCTATTAAGCCCATGCTGTCTCTATATCGTCTGGCGCAAGCCAACGGGGTGGCTGTGTTTTTTATAACTGGCCGCGGCGATGCATTGAAACAAGCGACCATAAAAAATCTAATCCACGCAGGGTACACAAAGTGGACTGGACTATATACCAGACCAGCACAAGATCACCATAACCGCTCTGTCATACCTTTCAAAGCACTTACCCGTGCAAAAATAAGCCAACAGGGGTACGTGATTATTGCCGCTATAGGTGACCAATATAGCGATCTTAAAGGTGGCTACGCTGAAAAAACGTTTAAGCTGCCCAACCCCTATTATTATATTGATTGATTACAAGCTATGCGCTCAGATCTTTTTCTGATCCACAAAGCCAAGGCCAAGACCACAGCTATGCTAAGAAAGTTCGCGTATATTTGCCAGCCTGGCCCTGTTATACGCAGCGCATCCGGAGAGTGCAGCATAGAAAAAGGTATCGCAAGTACGACATCGATTAAGGCAGCACCAGCCACCAAACCGCAAGCAAGCAAGGTACCCACTTGTAAGAATTGCTGTTGTTGTGGCTTATGACCAGGAAATAGCCGCAGCGCTGTGCGCTTCATCCAATAAGCCATTAAGCCCCCTAAAAATAACGCACAAGAAGTAGTCATCGGCAAGTACATACCCATCGCTATACCCAGCATTGACAATGGCATTTTACGCCAGCGCAGCAACAGGTGATTAACTAGCATCACCATGATCATCACCGTCGCCCCCATCACCATCATTTCCCAAGGTAACCGGCTATGAAAGACACTCTCTGTGATCGCTGCCAATAATGCCGCTGTGGGTGCTGGTAACGTCTGGCTAATATCCATACCGGCATGCGGCATTATCCCCGCGATGCCATAGACTTCGAACAATAATTGCATCACCCAAGGAATAATTAATGCAGAAATTGATACCCCCAACAACAACATCAATTGCTGTTTCCAGGGGGTAGCCCCCACCAATTGCCCAACTTTTAAGTCTTGGATATTATCATTCGCAATTGCCGCAATCCCAGTGATGACTGCACTGATGATGATTACGGTCGCTTCTGCCATTTGTAAAGTATCTGAGGCGAATGGCCGTGGTAAGACCGAACACATCAGTTGATACAAACACCAGGAAGCAATCAAAATACCTGCAATCACCACAGAACTGCCAGGACTCGCGGTAACGCCTACCATCCCAGAAAAATAAGCAGTCATCACGGCAAACAGAAATCCTACAATCAGGACATAGGCCAACGCACTGTTCATGACCCAATGCCGATAGGCACCTAATCCCATCGCTTGTATTGGAAACAAGTCTGCAAAAAGCCACAACAGGCACACAGCCAGGCAGACAACCGCGATCAAGATAAATAAACCTGGTAAATCTTTATCATGTGCAGCCATCGTGTGACGCGCTGGTTGCCGCCAAACACACTGCCAAGAATGCTGCATATTCTTGCACAAAGGTTTGAGTAGCGTTAAAAAGGTCATCACACCCGCGAACAGCATCGCGCCTATGCCAAAATACCGCATTTTACTGTTCCATAAGAGCTCAGCTGCCAGCGCTTTATTGGGTTGCAGCGTATAATATTGCGGAAAAAAATGACTGACGATCGGCAGAGCCACCAGCCAGGCTAAAATCGCCCCCATGAATATGCTGCACGACATCTCAAAACCAATGATAAATCCTGAACCCAGCATCGCCGGTGAAAACCCCATACCTATCCCGCACAGCAAGCGTCCTTTAGGCAACCAGTATGACACAGAGGCGCTCAAAATTTTCACACCATTTTGTAAAAATCCCAACATCGCACCCAAAACTCCGCCCCAAAGAATTTCGTGAAACCCCACGGCCAAAGAGGAGGATTTGAGTAGTTCGGCAATGGCGACACCTTCAGGAAATCGCAGCCTAGGATCATGCACCAAAAGTCGCCGCAACGGGATAGAGAAAAGCACACCTAATATGCCGCCACTGGCTGCTATGAAGCAATTGGTCCAATAATCAAAATGCTGCCAGTAACCGATAATCAATAATGCTGGAATGGTATAAACGATTCCCCCAGCGACCGCCTCCCCTGCTGAGGCCGCAGTTTGTACCGCATTATTCTCTAACACACTGCTGTGCTTAAATAAGCGTAAGATCCCCATAGATATGATAGCTGCTGGAATCGACGCCGAAGTCAAGATCCCAAGTTTGAGGGCAAGATAAGCATTGGACATTGCCAATGCCGAGCTTAATAAAATGGCTAAAATCACGCTGCGGCATGAAAACTCTGTACGGTTCATGTGGTATTCCTATGATCATGCGATGAGGTATTGTTTGAGCAAAATCTCACCGAGCCTACTCATGAGGAATGGACAACGGTGGTTGCAACCAATGCGCATGATGGGTGTGATCATAAACATCCCACTCTTGCGAGCAAAACAATTGCCTATCGGTTGCCAATAGCAACCAGCTGATAAAGGCAGCAATGGTCTCTGGCGTTAACAACTGCTGGGTATCTTTTAATTGTTGAAAATAGTGTCGCTTTTCTGCCGACATATGCTCAGCTTGGCGGATGGTGGCTTGCATTTCAGTATCCACAATACCGGGCATGACCGAAGCAAAAGCAATGTCCTCGAATTCTAATTGACAGCAGCGCGTTAGCATAGCCAATGCCGCTTTGGAAACACAATAACCACCCCAGCCCGTGACCGGGAAATAAGCCACCCCTGAACCTATATGAATCACTCGCCCATTTTCTAACTTATCTAGCAGCCGTTGCGTGAGAAACAAGGGCGCATTCACATTCACCGTCATAATTTTCTGCCAATCTATTTCCTTGATTGCTGACAATGGCATAATCGGTTCGATAAGGCCGGCGTTGTGCACCAAAGCTTTGATCTGGTTATAAGGTACGAGAAATTCTTGAATACGCTGACGTCCATCTGTGGTAGCGACATCGGCACAAACATAGCTGATGTTATGCGGCTTTTGTGCAGCAACCTCAGCCAACAGCCCTTCTCTACGCCCTATAATACATACAGTTTCTGCACGTGCCGCCAAGGACAAGGCAAGCGCCCTACCGATCCCACTACCACCACCAGTAATGACTATCATAATTTTCCTATCCTAAAAATATACGAATCATAACAAATATCTATGCCATCAGCATCCTGATTATGATCATAGGCTACCAACAGGCCCCTCGTACAGAACACATGTAGGTATAATCGAGTACAGTCCTCTTGCATATACTCAATTTTTTTGGTATAAATCGCAACCTATATTTCATATCATTTGATGATGCTGGCCTCTTGTTGTCAGTTTACCTGGAGCATTTACTATGTCAAAAGTATGCCAAATCACTGGCAAGCGCCCTATTTCCGGCAATAACGTGTCACATGCCAACAATAAAACCAAAAGACGTTTTCTGCCCAATATCCAAAAACACCGTTACTGGGTTGCAGAAGAAAACCGTTATGTCGCTTTGCGCATCAGCACCAAAGGTATGCGGATTATTGATAAACATGGCATCACCGCGGTATTAGCCATGCTGCGTGCCAAAGGCGAAAAAGTATAATCGCCATTCAACATCTTGTATGCGCGCAAATCTTAGGCTGTAATAAGAGCATAAGCAGGGTGATGAATACAAACACATATAAATTAGAAAGGGGAAAATTGTGGCAGCTGTTAATGTTAAAATTAAAATGGAGTCCACCGCAGGTACTGGATACTTCAAAACCACTACCAAAAATCCACGTAACCATCCTGAAAAACTAGAGTTACGTATGTACGATCCGGTGGTACGTAAACATGTAGTTTTCAAGGAAAAAAAGGTCAAATAAACACAAAACCTGCTAGCAAAATAGGGACATTTATGCAAAGCAATAGACAGTCACTGACTGACCAAGACCGACACAGCAGCATCTGGCAACGCATTCCCAAACCCAGAAGATTTAAATCCACCACGGGACACAGAGAATCACAGCGTGCTTGTGCTGCTACAGAGGTAATCAATGCCTCTATCATTGCCCCTGTATCTGTAGAAGCAACTCTGCCACTAAAATTAGCGCAATTTGTTTTATCTACCCAGGCTTTTTTCAAACCAAAAATCACCACGATGGAGCGCACTGCGCATGGTGTGCAGGGCATGATCGCACTAGGGCAAACCCTACTTTTGTCCCTTATTTTTTTTTATCGCGTCGATTGCAATGCCTGTGACAGCAACAACATTAGGTTGTGTCAAATCTTGTCTTTTTTAGGCTATGTCTACAGCGCAACCTTGCTGGTGGGCTGGATTCCAGCGGAGATAAGCAAAGAAGATTATCTAGAAAACGCCAGGACTAACACGCCCAATAGCAATAGCGTAACACTCTCTAGGCAAGACAGCGCCCCCCCCCAGGATACATCGCTGCTAGGGGTAGAGGGGGGCATCAACATGCGATTATCAGAAGGATCAGTCAGGTATGGTGAGGAAGAAAATTCACCGCGCGACCCCACTGCCGTCAGCTTCGGGTAAAAACAACGCTTGTAAGTCATTCGTAAAACGTCTCCCCAAGCGGGTAACATGCCAGCCACCCTGGTGCATCGTAACAAATCCTTTTGCGGCTGCTTGCTCAAGGTAAGGGAGCAAGACTGTTGGCGCAAGGCCAGTAGTTTGCTGGAATAAGGCCAATGGAATCTTTGCTTGCAGGCGGGTGGCATTTAACATAAATTCAAACAACAAATCCGCGCCAGAAAGCCACCTGCTTTGCACACTACCAGCACCGCCATGTTTGAGATATGCATGCGGTTGACGCGGTTTTTGCATACGAAAAACCGCACCGTTGAGCGCGGTGAGCTTACTATGGGCCCCCGCGCCAATGCCGTAATAATCACCAAATCGCCAATAGTTTAAGTTATGCTTAGCCTCATGATCAGCTTGACAGAATGCGGAAATTTCATAACGCCTATAATTATGTGTGCGCAGCAGAGCCAAACCAGCCTGCTCCAGAGCATCACACGCCTCTTCACTGGGTAGGACCGGCTGCGTTTTGTAAAACACGGTATTGGCTTCGATAGTCAATTGGTACCAGGAAAGATGCTCCGGTTGCAAAGCAATCCCCTGTTTTAAATCATCCAAGCCTTCTGTAACGGTTTGCTTAGGCAACCCGTGCATTAAATCTAAATTGATATTGTCAAAATTAGCCTGTCGCGCGCACTCAATCGCACGCAGCGCCTGCTGGCTATCATGGATCCGCCCCAAATACTTAAGATGGTGGTCATGGAAACTTTGAATGCCAAGCGACAAGCGATTGATACCCAATTGCCGATAAGCCGAGAAACGTGCTTGCTCGCAAGTGCCTGGATTGGCCTCCAACGTAATTTCGATGCTATCCTCAAACGGCAAGTGAGCTTTGATGCCAGCAAACAAACGTTCGTAAAATTGTGCTGACAATAAACTGGGTGTACCGCCGCCAATGAAAATAGATTGAATCGGTCTTGGCGGGAAGCGTTGCAGATCGTGTTGCAAATCAGCTAACAAGGCCTCCAAATAGATTGTTTCCGGTAATTTTTGCGGACTTTTGTGCGAATTAAAGTCACAATAGGGACACTTTTGTATACACCAGGGCGTGTGAATATAGAGGGATGTTGCGAGCACATGAACACCAAAAAAACTTGAGCAAAGTATCGTTTCAAGTATATCATGAAATCAAGAAAAATTGGCGTCAGCTGATAATTCATTGGATTGCGCCAAGCTAAGAGCCTTATCAACCAACCCTACACTAACAGAGGGCAACACATGAACAATCGAGTCAGAGTAGCTATATCAGGTGCCGCCGGACAAATCGGTTACGCATTGGTATTCCGCATCGCTTCCGGCCAAATGTTTGGTCCACATACCGAGGTAGAACTGCAATTGCTAGAATTGGAGCAGTCATTACCGGCTTTAGAAGGTGTGGCTATGGAGCTGGATGACTGTGCATTTCCTTTGCTAAAACGCATCGAATGCACGTCGCAATTAGATCAAGCGATGAACGGCGTAAATTGGGCGTTATTGGTAGGGTCGGTCCCTCGTAAATTAGGTATGGAGCGTGCTGAACTGCTTAAAATCAATGGTGGAATTTTTATAGAGCAAGGAAAAGCTATTAATAATCACGCCGCAGATGATGTGCGAGTATTCGTAGTGGGTAATCCTTGTAATACCAACTGCTTGATTGCCAAGCATCATGCCAAAGATGTGCCAGATAATCGGTTCTATGCTATGACCATACTGGATGAATTGCGCGCCCGCACACAACTGGCCAAAAAAGCCAAAGTTGATGTCACCGCAGTGACACAAATGACCATTTGGGGCAACCACTCTTCCACGCAATTTCCGGACTTTTATCATGCAAAAATCAATGGCATGTCTGCAGCAAGCGTGATTGATGATCAACACTGGCTCCAAGAAAACTTTGTGGCAACAGTACAACAACGTGGCGCTGCGGTAATCAAGGCAAGAGGTGCCTCATCGGCAGCTTCTGCTGCAAACGCGATCATTCGTGGGGTCAATCACTTGACTACCGATACCGCTTTTGGTGAATCTTTCTCAATGTGCCTAAGTTCTCGAGGAGAATACGGTGTTGATGAAGGTCTAATATTCTCTTTTCCTTGTGTACGCACACATGGACAAATTCATGTTGTCCCTGATATCGAAATGAACACCTTTAGTCGCGAACGTTTCACGACAACACTCCAAGAACTGCGCCAGGAGCGTGAGGCCGTGCAAGAGCTTGGCTTACTAGATTAGCGCGTTAGGTACCCGAGTCGTTTAGGGCATTGCTATGAAACTCTAGCAACGCCCAATCCTCACGGGTGCGTGTAACTGAGTGCGTAAAATGACTTTGATAGGCATCGATGACCTCATCGATCTGTTTCACCAAAACGCCGGAAATCACAAGTCTGGCGTTTGCTTTCATTAAGCTATGAAAGTGCGATTTCAGAGCAAGCAAAGGGTTAAGTAAAATATTAGCAACCAAAACATCTGCAGCGGAAGGTAGCAAATCAGGAGTCCCAATGGTCAGCGCAGTTGGATTGATTTGATTATGGCTCGCGTTGTTTGCGGTGGATAATAACGCTTGTTCGTCAATATCGATAGCGTAAGCATGCGCTGCGCCCAATTTCAGCGCAGCGATAGCTAAAATTCCAGAGCCACAGCCATAGTCTATAACCACTTTTTGTCCTAAGTCGTTATTTTCCAGCCATAACAAGCAGAGTGCCGTGGTGGCATGTGATCCGGTACCAAAAGCAAGACCGGGATCCAGGATAACCTGAATAGCATCTTCCTGCGGCGCACTATGCCAAGAAGGGCAAATCCAAAGACGCGCACCAAATTGTTGCGGCTGCAAAGATTGCTGCATGGCCTGATGCCAATCTTGCTCTGGTACAACCTCTGAGCTCATAACAAGCTCTTGTGGCGCGTGATGCATGGTCAAAGTCTCTATGAGTGCGGCTGGTCGATGTTCATCAGCAAATAGCGCATGAATCACCACATGCGGCCAA
The DNA here is from genome assembly GCA_036752465.1 of Legionellaceae bacterium. GTDB lineage: Bacteria > Pseudomonadota > Gammaproteobacteria > Legionellales > Legionellaceae > DAIOSQ01. The sequence continues at coordinate 12,031 of DAIOSQ010000014.1, forward strand.
ATAGGGTTAGATCCAGCTTCAGGCTCAAAAATAGCATCGTCAAATTGATCAGTCACCGTAATGGCCAATGCGCCTAATGCCTCTAACGTAGCAGAAACTTCTTCCGCAATCTTCCCTTGACACTTGATGTTCAACTGCAACATATTTATCCGCCCCCAATCTAATCTAAAAACGTGGTTACTTCTCCTGCGCGGCAGAAATTGCAGCCTCACGGCGCATTCGGGTTTAACATGCTCTCTAAGTAATGAATATTGGTACCACCCAGTTTAAAGGCACTGTCATGAATAATTTGGCGATGGAGATCAATGTTGGTTTTTATCCCATCAATAATGATCTCATCGAGCGCATTGCTCATTTTTTTTAGTGCTTCTTCGCGCGTTTTACCGTAACTAATGAGTTTGCCTATCATAGAGTCATAATTTGGTGGCACCGTATAACTACTATAAATATGGGAATCAAAGCGAATTCCAGGACCACCCGGTTGATGTAATAAACGAATAGTGCCAGGAGATGGCATGAACGATTTGGGATCTTCAGCATTGATGCGGCATTCAATAGCATGCCCTCGCAGTTCAATCGCATCTTGGGTTAGGGTAAAAGGCAAATCACTGGCTATTTTGATTTGTTCCTTAATCAAATCTATGCCAGTAATCATTTCGGTAATGGGGTGCTCTACCTGAATTCTGGTATTCATTTCAATAAAATAGAACTCGCCATCTTGATATAAAAATTCAAAAGTGCCCGCGCCACGGTATTTGAGTGTTTGGCAAGCACTGACCACACACGCACCAATTTTTTGCCGTAATTGCGGGGTAATACCGATGGCCGGCGCCTCCTCAAGTACTTTTTGATGTCGCCGTTGCATGGAACAGTCTCGTTCACCGAGATGAATCGCTTGTCCCTTGCCATCACCTAATACTTGAAACTCAATATGCCGGGGATTTTCTAGGAATTTTTCCATGTAGACCATATCATTATTAAAGGCTGCTTTGGCTTCGCTGCGCGTCAAAGCAATTGCATTTAGCAAATTAGCTTCACTATGCACCACGCGCATGCCACGACCACCACCGCCACCAGATGCTTTGATGATGACAGGATAGCCAATTTTTTTCCCCAAACTCAAATTGCTGCCATGGTCATCGCCTAATGGCCCATCAGAACCTGGAACACAAGGCACACCAGCTGCTTGCATAGCAGCAATCGCAGATACTTTATCACCCATGAGGCGTATGGTCTCTGATCTTGGTCCAATAAAACGAAACCCGCTTTGTTCAACAATATCAGCAAAATCAGCATTTTCGGATAAAAAGCCGTATCCAGGATGGATTGCCACGGCGTCGGTGATTTCAGCAGCAGAAATAATGGCAGGTATATTCAAATAGCTTTTTTGCGAATTGGCAGGCCCTATACAGACCGTTTCATCAGCCAGCCGGACATGCAATAGATCTTTATCGACATCAGAATGTACAGCAACGGTTAGTATATCTAGCTCTTTGCACGCACGTAAAATCCGTAGTGCAATCTCGCCGCGGTTAGCTATGACTATTTTATTTAACATGGTGAGATCTCTTATTCGATAATGAACAATGGTTGATCATATTCAACAGGTTGGCCATTGCTCACCAATATAGCCGATATGATCCCGGCATGATCGGCCTCGATTTCATTGAACATTTTCATAGCTTCAATGATACAAAGGGTATCACCGGCCTTGACAGAATGGCCAATGTTCATAAAAGGTGCGGCATCCGGAGAAGGTGATAAATATATAGTGCCCACCATAGGGGAATGTACAGTACGGCCTTTAACAGCTTCTTGCGTTACAGATGCTGTGGTTGATTCTGCTGGCGCAAGCTTTGCTGCTGGTGTTATATCCAACGTTGCTGTTGGCTCGAACAAGACGTGCTTGTTGTGAGGCGCTTCTGACTTGGCGTAACGGCTCAGACGCAACGACTCCTCACCCTCTTTGATTTCAATTTCCGCAATACCTGTTTCATCAAGCAACTCAATAAGCTTTTTTATTTTGCGAATATCCATTTAGATCTCTCTATTGGTTAATATGCTATGAGTGCTGCTACCATACAACATCGAAAATAAACATCCATATTGCTTTAAAAAACGTTGTGGTCTTTCGAAAGCTTTCGATGATGCACATCACAACGGCACTCATCACCGGTTAATGCTTTAATTACAGTTTGCAAAGCCAAAAAATACCCATCACTACCCAAACCCGCTATAACGCCTTGCGCAATATCGGAAAAATAAGAGTGTTGACGATATGCTTCTCTGGCATAAACATTACTGATATGAACTTCGATAAAAGGAATTTGCACGGCAAGCAATGCATCTCTCAAAGCAACACTGGTGTGAGTAAACGCCGCAGGATTGAAGATTATGTAATCAACAGGTATAGACAGTGTCTGGTGAATAGCCGCAATTAACTCACCCTCTGCATTGCTCTGCATAGCACTTAGCAGCAATCCATGCTGCATAGCTTGCTGCTGCAACGATTCATTTAAGGCGCTTAAGGTCATACGCCCATATAACTCAGGTTGCCGCACACCTAACAGATTTAAATTTGGTCCGTGCAAAACCAGTATTTGTTGCATATATCAAAATGGTTCGGTCAGATTTTTCGAATTCTGGCAGAGTTTTCATGAAAAGTCCACAATCCACGATTATCTCAGCAAGATGACAGCATTTTTGCCGCAAATTGTCGGTGATTGTTCTTAAATTTCATCCTGAAATACGCGATTGCCATCGTCTCTAGCAGTCAAACCGCATTGAAAATAGCACATGCGTTTCTCAGATTCGTATCTATTTAGCTAGATATTTATTGACGACATAGCACTTTTGCTTATAAATTAGCCTCTTATTATAGCAGACATAACCACTGCTGGACCATCATGATCCAACACATGGAGGAGACGCATGCATTATCATGCTAGCCAATTAACAATCGTTTTTACCATCATATCCCTCTTACCAGCTGCGGTTTTTGCCGCAACGCCTATGGCGCTGGCAAGCAAAACCATCCAGCAGTTACAAGACATCATGCCTTTAATAGGGTATCAAGATAAATCTGAGAGCGCCCAGGCGCATGCTGGCATCAAACAATTACCCAAAAATTATTACAATAGATTAGTGCTGTTGTCCGAGCATATCGACCATAAAAAAATCAAGCATTCCAGAATGCAACAGCAGTACTTAGGGTACCCTGTATTTGGCGGATATGCGATTATTCACAGCAAGCCGCAGCAAAAAGTCACAATGAATGGCATGATCTATCGAGACCTATCGGCTGAGCTTGGTACAGCCGATCCCTCACTCCAAACACGGGGAGCCGATGCCTTGCGCGCCTTTGATGCCCAATGGCAGGCCAGCGGCCAACTTAGTGAAGGTTCGGTAACACCATTGGTATACATAGATGAAGAACAACATGCGCATTGGGCATATCAAGTCAGTGTCTTGCTAACATCGCAACACCATATACCGGCTCGTCCGACCGCAATTATTGACGCCAATACCTTCGATCCTTACCTGGCTTGGAATGACATGAAAACCATGTTAGCACCGGTCAAAGGGCGAGGGTATGGTGGCAACTCCAAAATAGGTAAATTTGAGTACGGCCAGGACCTACCCCTGCTACAAATCAGCAGAGACCACCAGCAAAACCGCTGCTATTTAAGCAATGCGCATGTTCGCATTGTCGATATGCACCATCGGCAAGAAGGTACCGCAGAGACGATTAGTTTTCCTTGTATTGAGCCCTCTGAATTAGCGACGCAAACCGCAACTTATTGGACTGGCAAAAATAACAGCGGATACAATCTCATCAATGGCGCATATTCGCCAGAAAATGATGCCTTGTATATTGGCGATATCGTCTATCAAATGTATCAAACTTGGTACGGGGTCTATCCCTTAATTCAACACCAAAAACCCATGCAGATAGTCATGCAAGTACACTTTGGTCATGCCTATGAAAATGCTTTTTGGGATGGCTCTATGATGTCCTTTGGCGATGGCGGTTATTTTTTATACCCAATGGTTTCATTAACCATCGCTGCGCATGAAATTTCACATGGCTTTACCCAACAGCATTCCGGACTGATGTATTTTGGCCAGTCAGGCGCTATCAATGAATCGTTTTCCGATATGGCTGCCCAAGCAGCTGTATATTACCAAAAAGGCAATTGTACCTGGCAAGTGGGTAATGAAATTATGAAAAAAACCAGTGGTGTGGATGCATTACGCTATTTAGACGACCCTGCGCGGGACGGCATATCCATTGCTCGCGCTGACCAGTACGAAAAAGGCATGGATGTCCATATCAGCAGTGGGGTATATAATTTTTTATATTATCAATTATCCAACTTGCCTGGGTGGGACCCTAAAAAAGCCTTTGCGGTCATGTTAAAAGCCAATATGGATTATTGGACCCCATTCTCAAACTTTGCGGATGGCGCCTGTGGTATGCTGAGTGCGGCCCATGATTTGCAATATTCTGTTGATGATATTAAAAAAGCATTGCAGGCGGTTCGGATTGATTATGCCAACTGCGTTCCACACTGACAATTTCCTGCCCAGCCAAGATGAGTGCTACAATAGCTTGTATAGCACTGATCTTGACCCAAATGAGCTAATTTTTTAAGCTGTTGCCGCTGGATATTCACCGAAGCATGCCAAACTGTTTCCCCTAGCGCGACTCAATAAGACTTGCTGAGCAGCTTCAACATGGGCATGGTTACCACGCCAAGCCTGTAAACACTCCTCTTGCAGCGCGCGTCCATAAGAGAAACTTAATGTCCATGGTTGATAACCTGAGGCATTGATGGCATTTAAATTGAGCGTCGCTTGCTCTGGAGTTTGCCCTCCTGATAAAAAATTGATGCTTGGAACAGCCGCGGGCACATTGCTACGGAAAACACTCAATGTCATTTCAGCGACCTCTTCCGGTGTGCTGCCAGGCTGCACATCTTGACCGCAAGTTACCATGCTGGGCTTGAGAATGATCAGTTCTAGATCAACCTGATGTATGTATAACGCATGGAATAACTCATGCAACACCATCTCAGTTGCTTCCGCAGCACGAATAATATTGTGATGACCAGTCATCAAAATCTCTGGTTCGACAATCGGTACAATACCCACGGCTTGGCAAGCGGCAGCATAACGAGCCAATACTTCGGCATTGGCGTGCATCGCCGTAAGGCTGGGAGTAAATTCAGTTATGCTATACACATTACGCCACTTGGCAAACTTGGCGCCCAATTGCTTAAAATGCAACAGTCTCTCATGTAACCCATCTAACCCTTGGGTGATTTTTTCTTCTTCAGTATTGGCAAGATTTACTAGGCCTTTATCCACTTTAATACCAGGTATTATGCCTTTTTGCGCAAACACTTCTGCAATAGGGGTGCCATCACCATCCTGTTGTTGAAAGGTTTCTTCAAATAATATCACGCTGTGAATATACTCCTCTAGCTGCGCGGTATTTGCCAACAAAAGTCGATAGTCGCGTCGATTGTCTTCACTATTCTCCACACCAACATCGGCAAAGCGTTTGGCTATTGTCGCATTGCTTTCGTCAGCAGCTAAAATACCTTTGCCGTCCTGTGTCATATGTTCTATGGTATCGACTAACTCATCGTAATACATAATCAATGGTCTCCTTCTTAATTAGAAATGTATTTTTCACGAATAACTTGCTCAACGGGGAAATTGTTTGTTTTTAACAGTGTAAATGCATCGTCGATCATACCTGGATTGCCGCACAAATACACCATATCTTGTTGTGGATGTAGATTAAGTTTTGCAAAGGCAGTTTGCACATAACCGTGATGCTCATGGGCTTGCAGATCACGGTCAGCTTCCTGACTGTAATATATTTGCACAGAAACTTGCGATGATTGAGCGCATAAAGCTAAAAATTCATCGACAAATAATGCATCCCGACGAGTCCGTACACCTTGTAGAATAATAATACTTAACTGCGGATTACTCTCAATAGCCTGCATAAGTTGCGTTAGCATGGCACGGTACGGGGTCATCCCAGTACTGGTCCCTACCAAAATATATCGACTCGCCAGGTTGTTTTTTAGTACCAACCGTCCAAATGGTCCTGCCGCTAATACGACTGCTCCTGGCTGCAGATTGAATAAAAATTGGGAGGCGGCACCATTCTCGACAAATCCGGCCGAAAACTCTAGCAGATTATTGTGGGTCGGTGGATTTGCAATGCTGTAACTTCTTTTAAGCACCTTGCCATGCATATCCAGCACCAAGGTAATAAACTGCCCTGGGATATAATCAAATGGTGGCTGCTGTTGACTCTCAAAAACAAAGTGTTTTACCTTAGGGGTAAGCATAAAAGAGCTCTGCAAAATCAGGGGAAATGTTTTAAGCGACATGGTGCGTTCTTAACAATGGTTCGGATGCACTAACTATATGGAATAATTCACACTTTGCAAGTGTCATGAAGATATTGTGATATGTCATCCAATGATTTAACAAGTATTTTTATCAGTCTCAGCCATTCACTGGCTCCTATACAGGAACTGGTTTCTGGCTCTGCCTATGTTTTGGGTATCCTTTTTGTGATGTACGCTCTATCTAAATTTAAAAAAATTGCTGACGCGCAAGCCAATTCGAACTCGCACGATCCGATCTTTGCGCCATTGGCATTTTTATTTTTCGGCAGCGCACTTTGTTATTTCCCTACGTTTTGCTCGGTTATGTCAAACACTTTTTTTGGGGTCAATAATGTGTTGCAATACACATCGACTAACCCGGTCAGCTTTTACACGTCCGTGGTACTCCTGATTCAAACCGCTGGTATGGTGTGGTTTGTCAGAGGCTGTGTGTTGGTAGCGCATGCCAGCTCACCAGGAAAGCAGCATGGCTATAAGGGCATGGTGTATCTGATTTCTGGCGTCCTGGCGATCAATTATTACTCGACAGAAAGTGCGTTGTACTATTCTATGCAGCTATTTTTGACCGCCGTGCAGCGAACCGTATCAGCAGCTGGCTATTGAGCCATAACATCATTGCGGCGATATCCCATAATTACTCATATCCTAAAAAATTAGTTGGATCTACTCCGAGTGACCATTGCCCTGTTTTAACTTATTTTTTTTGGATTATCTGTGCCTGTTTCACCACAAATTTTTAAATGGTTTTCTTTAGCAAAATCGAGAATAGATTGATAAATTTGTGGACTTGACTCTTTTAGTTTCGGATCCAGCAAAATACATTTGTACCCATCTTCATTGACGCTGGGCTGTAATAACGGTGAATAATGAATACGGCTATTTGCAAAGCTTGCCAGGCTACCACTAACGCGCTCAGCCCAGTCGCTTGGTCGGAAGGTTTTACCTTGATCGGTGACACCTTCAATTATAATTTTCTTGTTTTCAGATTCAGTCATATGATGTGATTTTATTTGCAAAATACAGACGCAGGCTGTATAAAAGTATTCATTATGAATACAAGTATAGCATTTTAAATGACTTCTGTAACGTTACCTAGAGAGATGTTATACTACCCAGTAGATTTGAACGGAGCAGCACGACATAATGAAATCAAAAGAACATCATTCTGGCATTTATTTACTGCCTAACTTATTGACTACATCCAGTCTATTTTCCGCTTTTTATTCGATTGTTGCCTCGCTTAAGACACAATATGAAATTGCGGTAATTGCGATTTTTGTTGGCATGGTCGCAGATGGCCTTGATGGGCGTATTGCCAGACTTACCAATACACAATCAGCCTTTGGTGCACAATATGATAGCTTGTCCGATATGGTGACCTTCGGTGTTGCGCCAGCGCTGTTATTGTATAGTTGGAATTTACATACCCTCGGCAAGCTGGGCTGGTTAATTGCCTTTGTCTACACCGCAGCCGTAGCCTTACGTTTAGCCCGCTTCAATACCCAAGTCGAAACCGCTGATAAACGTTACTTCCAAGGATTGGCTTGTCCAGCAGGGGCCGCTGTCATGGCATCTTTTATTTGGATGTGTCAACAATACGAATGGTCCAATCCAATCGTGCTACACATCGAAGCCGCACTGACGGTGCTGGTTGCGATGCTGATGGTCAGCAATGTGCGCTATCATAGTTTCAAAGAACTGGATGTAAAAGGCAAAATTCCTTTTTTATATGTCTTGGGCATTGTGATGATTTTTGTTGCAATTGCCGCGGATCCCTCGGTGATTTTATGTTTGACTTCTGCGGTATACGCACTCTCCGGCCCTTTGCAAACTTTATTCGTCCTGCATCGTGTACGAAAACATCGCAAAATGGTGATAAAGTCGCGGTTAAAGAAAAATACAGAAGATACCCACTAACCTTCACACGACATTACCGTTGCTGAGTGTCATTACTCAGCTTCGCCAAAATTATTGGCAATTAACGTTAACATAGAGTGCTGCATTTCCTGCTCATCAGGACCGTCAAATTGTAAAGTCAACTGGTCTCCCTGAACAGCAGCCAACATCATCACGCCCATGATACTTTTGCCATTAATGGCCTGATTGTCCTTAATCACATCCAAACGACTTTGAAACCGGGCAGCAGCAGACACAAACTTAGCAGATGCGCGCGCATGTAAGCCCAATTTGTTAGTTATGGTGATGATAGATTGAATCATTTAAAAAACATGCATCGAATTGTTTATTTTTACATCTTATCGTTATCCGCCAGCAATAGCAAACTTCGGATCTGTCACCAATTTATTACAAAGCACAAAAAGAGGTTGTTTGGAACAAAGCCATAACCTTTAAGGTTATACATGATGCGGCTTTTTCTAAAGGACCTCCTGTTTGTACCGTTTAACTTGAAGGCAAATGCTAGGTTAAAATTTGAATATCGAGTTATCCCGTACTGCAGCCTGATCACTCACACTATTTTTACTCAAGAGCATATTTTCAACAAAAAAGGCACAGCTGGCTTGGCTAACCATCGGTTGCGTGGCGGGATAGTTAATCGCAACGATTTCGTCATCATCTTCTTCATTGTATGAATACGCCTGATAACCTAGTCCTTGTTGGTGCGGCAATGCTGACAGGGTTGGTTTTGCACTACTTAGACTGCTCTTGGCACGTGGGTCATCGATAAAAGTAAACAACAACGATTGATGATCAACTGCAGTTGCAGTGCCAATGATTGGCATATATACCCTAGATTGCTCATAACTTTCCCCATCATTGATCACACAGTCAAAAGTAATTTGTTCAGGAATGGTTTTGGAATTGCTGAGATAAGCGTGCAGCGGCGTTAAAATATCTTCACGATCATCGTAAAAGCGAACATGCATTTGTTTACCTGGCTCGCTCGCATATTGCCGCACCGCGTAATGCATTTGTACCACCAGCGTTGAAAATTTGCTGGTATCCAACCATTCAAAGGCCTGAATCACATCTGCATCACCCCTACACAATAGATCGACAGAAGCAGGCGATGATGGCAATTGCGATGGCACCAAAAAAGAGGTTAACACCTCATCTGGTTGAAGCTCTGAATAGAATCTGCCAATTTCAGCGTAAGTGGTGCCTACCGCGAACCTGTTTAAAACATCGCCCATCATCAGCGGGTTAAACTCAACACATATAGGCGCTCTTGTCCGCTGAAGCGGCTCTAACGCATCCCGCAAAGCTTGCATAAAATCAGTGCCAAGCTCATGGCAGCTTAATAAGCGTCCGTTATGATGGCCTGCATTCATTCTGGCATTGTAATAATCACATGCTAACGTTTGTCGCAGTGAACCAATCATCACTACAATCCGCTTCACCGTAACAGCTTGTGCTAAAAACGCAAGAATATCTGCTATGATGCGCTGTTTACCTGCCGGGGTATCCGCACACCCATCAAAATCAATCGACGCCAGTAATGTGTGCAAATCGCTGGGTGCTTGTTCACGGATAGCAGCAGATGAATGCTGGTATTGCACGCGCGGCAT
>DAIOSQ010000015.1:0-21512 GCA_036752465.1 Legionellaceae bacterium
CGGTTTCGCGCAATCGCGCCAACAACTCCAATTCCAGCTTATTAAATAACTTGGTTTGCCATGCCAAACGTACCGTCTCTAATAACCATTCATCCGCCAATCTTTGCTGGTTTTCGATATTAAAATGTTTAGCCATACACTGTTCGGGATAGGTCGGCTCAGGCAAAATCAGTGTCAATTGTAATACATTCTCGCGCCTTCCGCGAAACAGCGCCATAGCACGATGTGATGGGATTTTTTTTATAGGTTCTTCATAGTCGAGATAATCTTGATATTTATGTGCGTTGGCTGTTTTTTGTGGTTTTTTTTGCGGGCTTTTTTGCACCACGCCACAAGACTTCAGCACAGCGTTTTGCCAGACATAATCTCTCAATTGCTTGACCATATCAGCATCCTCGGCGAAGCGCTCTAGCAAAATTTGTCTAGCACCTGCCAATGCCGTAGCCACGTCGCCAACACCCGCTTCTGGGTTAAGAAAAGCGGCTGCTTGCGTCAGTGGATCCAGGGTTGGAGTTTCCCATAACATCTCGGCCAAAGGAGCTAAGCCGGCTTCAATCGCAAGACTGGCTTTGGTGCGCCGTTTGGGACGATAAGGCAAATACAAATCTTCTAATCGCGTTTTGCTATCAGCCTGCAAAATAGCCTGTTCGAGACTCGGCGTTAATTTTGCTTGCTCGCGGATACTGTTCAAGACCACTTGGCGACGTTCATTCAGCTCACGAATGTAGTGCAAACGCTCTGCTAACACGCGCAAGGTGCCATCATCCAGGCAGCCTGTAGCTTCTTTGCGGTAACGCGCGATAAAAGGCACGGTTGCGCCTTCATCCATAAGTTCAATGGCAACTTTGATTTGCGCAGGCCGAACGTTTAATTCACGCGACAATATCTCGGTCACTTCTGTCATCTGTTGATTCATTTTCTAACCCTCACCCTGAAACCGCATCGTCACGACTCACCCACTGGGTCATGAGATCGCGTTATTCTATACTCATTCGTTATTCTACTGTCACCGATTTTGCTAAATTGCGTGGCTGATCGACGTCGGTGCCTTTTGCAACGGCCACATGATACGCCAATAGCTGCAATGGAATGGTATAAATAATCGGCGCAATCCATGCACCACAGCACGGAACATGCAGCAATTGCGCATTGTTGGCTGCCCATGCTTTGGAATCATCGACAAACACAATGAGCTTGCCACCCCTGGCGCTGACCTCATGCAGGTTGGATTTAAGCTTGTCTAACAATTCATCGTTGGGTGCTATGGCGACCACCGGCATATTGCTGTCCACCAAGGCCAATGGCCCATGCTTTAATTCACCGGCAGGATAAGCCTCGGCATGAATATAGGATATTTCTTTTAATTTCAAGGCACCTTCCAAAGCAACCGGAAATTGCACACCTCGCCCCAAAAATAACGCATGTGCTTTGTTAACAAACTGTGGTGCCAGGCACTCAATCTCAGGGTTAATTTGCAAAGCCTTGGTACAGTATAACGGCAATTGCTGCAATTGCGTCAAAACTTCACCAGCACGTTCATCTTGACAAAGCGCCACTGCCAACATCAATAAAGAAGCCAATTGCGTCGTGAATGCTTTGGTGGAAGCCACACCAATTTCTACGCCTGCACGCGTAAGAAAAACCAGGTCTGACTCGCGCACCAAGGTGCTGGTAGCTACATTACATATCGCCAAATTGGCCATATATTGCAATATTTTGGATTTATATAAGGCCGCCAAAGTATCTGCGGTTTCACCTGACTGCGAAATGGTAATCAGTAATGTATCTTCCATAACCACAACATCACGATAACGATACTCACTGGCAATCTCAACTTGCGTTGGCAACCTGGCCAACGACTCTAGCCAATACTTAGCTATCATGCCAGCATGATAGCTGGTACCACAGGCAACGATATGAATTTGTTTAATACGGGGAAAAAGCTCAGCCGCACGCACGCCAAAACTGGCCCGCAGCACCTCCAGACTGGCGACTCTGCCTTCTAGAGTATCTGCCAAGGTTTTGCTTTGCTCAAAAATCTCTTTGAGCATAAAGTGGCGATACTTACCTTTACTAACGGCATGACAATCATCGCTCAGCGGCGTTGCCTCTCGCTGGACAGGCTGATTGTTGGCGTCAAATAATTCAATGCCTTGCGGGGTTAAACACACGCTGTCGCCTTCGTCGAGATATATCACCTGATGGGCAAACATGCGCAAAGCCAACGAATCAGATGCAATAAAATACTCATCCACGCCTATACCAACCACCAATGGACTGCCTTTGCGTATGGCAATTAACTCTTGCGGCCGCTGTAAATCAACGATACCTAGGGAAAACGCCCCTTCCATTTGTGCGGCAGTAGCTTGGACCGCGTGTAAGAGCGACTGGCTGTTTTGTTGATGATAATGAATCAAGTGTGCCGCGACCTCACTATCCGTTTCAGAAGCGAAAACATAGCCTAATTCTTGCAGGTAATGGCGAAGCTCATCATGATTTTCAATGATGCCATTATGTACCACCGCAATTTGATCATGCGAAAGATGCGGATGAGCATTGGCTTCACTGGGTTTACCATGCGTGGCCCAGCGCGTGTGCGCGATGCCTGTGTTGCCTACAATGGATGTTTCCTGCATAGCATCTGCCAATGCTTGTACTTTACCTAAGACCCGCAAACGCTTCATGCGCCCATGGTCATCAATCACCGCAATCCCTGCCGAGTCATAACCGCGATATTCTAAGCGTTTGAGCCCTTCTAGCAAGATTTTGCCGATATCTCGTTGTGACACCGCCCCCATGATTCCACACATACTATACCACCTCCTTCAAGAGCGACTTTTTAAAATTCTTGATCGATCGCGCTGCCAATCTCGGTCCTTAATGGTGGCACGCTTATCAAACGTTTTCTTACCTTTGGCCAATGCGACACATATCTTCACCCGGTTATGCTTCCAGTACATAGATAAAGGCACCAAGGTATAGCCCTGGCGCTCAACGTGACCGATGAGCTTGCTTAATTCCCGCCGTTTTAGCAGCAACTTGCGCGTGCGGATCGCATCCGCACATAAATGACTCGCTGCCGTTGGCAAGGGCTGAATCTGCGCACCCAGGAGAAAAGCCTCACCCTGTTTAATGATGACATGCGCGTCGGTTAGATTAACTTTACCGGCGCGCAAACTTTTAACTTCCCAGCCCAGCAACACCATGCCTGCTTCATAATCATCTTCAATAAAATAATCAAATCGGGCTTTCTTGTTGCTCGCAATCGTCCCTTGCTCTGAATTAGCGGTCATGATATGTCTTGCCATATAAATTGCTAAAGTATACAACAAACCTTAAGCGAGCGACACTGCACACCGCCTAAGCCAGAGTGCACGTGCTGCACAAATTTGCCCCGTCACCAGATAGCCGCAGCAAAAAGCTTGACGAGCCGGAGACTCATTAGCACAATGAATCATAACTCTTCTTGAAAAAGGTGTATGAGTGAGCCCGTCGGATGTAAAAAGATTGTTTGTCCTAGATACCAATGTACTAATTCATGACCCCACAGCGTTGTATCGTTTCGAAGAGCACGACATTTATTTACCGATGGTGGTGTTAGAAGAGTTGGATAATCATAAAACCGGTATTTCTGAGGTTGCCCGTAATGTCCGTCAAACCAATCGGTTCTTGGTTGATATTATGGCCAAAGTCACCCAGGAACAGCTGGTGGCTGGATTGCCTATCCCTAATTTTTCCTATGAGCGCACCAGGCCTGCCACCGGTCGGTTGTTTTTTCAAACCGATGATTTTGATCAAATTCGGATTGCTTTGCTGCCTGGACACAAAGCTGACAACACCATTCTTTCGGTAGCCAAAGGATTACAACACAAGCATCCTGAAAAGCAAATTGTCATTGTCTCTAAAGATATTAATCTGCGCATCAAAGCCAGTATCTTAGGTATACTGGCGGAGGATTATTTCAATGACCAGGTGCTAGATGATGTCAATTTGCTGCATAGCGGCTTACACATCTTGGAAAACGATTTTTGGGATTCGCACGCTAAAAATATGGAAGCGTGGCAAGCCAGCGGCAAAACATTTTATCGCATCACCGGCCCACTGACCAAGCATTGGAGCGCGAATGATTGTTTAAGCACGACCGATGAATCCTTCAAAGGCATCGTCAAAACCATTGAACAGGATGAAGCGGTGATCCAAACCATCATCGATTACAGTCAACCCAAAAATGCCGTGTGGGGCATTACTGCCAGAAACCTCGAGCAAAACTTTGCGCTCAATTTATTGCTCGACCCGGAGATTGATTTTGTGACACTGCAGGGAACCGCCGGTACTGGCAAAACCTTGCTAACGATTGCTGCCGGATTGACACAGGTGCTTGACAAAAATATATACAGCGAAATCGTCATGACCCGGGTGACCATTCCGGTGGGCGAAGATATCGGCTTTCTACCCGGTACAGAAGAAGAAAAAATGACCCCGTGGATGGGCGCGTTAATGGATAACCTTGAAGTGTTGCACAGCAACCAAGAGGGTGGACATTTTGGACGCAATGCCACGCAGGACTTGCTACAAAACAAAATTAAAATACGTTCGTTGAACTTCATGCGCGGACGTACCTTCTTAAATCGGCTGGTGATCATCGATGAAGCGCAAAATCTCACCTCAAAACAAATAAAAACTCTGGTGACCCGCGCCGGACCAGGCACTAAAATTATCTGCCTAGGCGATATCAAACAAATTGACACCCCATACTTAACAGAAACCACCTCAGGTCTTACCTTTGCGGTGGATCGATTTAAACACTGGCAACACAGCGCGCACATGACCTTACGCCGTGGCGAACGTTCTAGACTTGCTTATTACGCAGCGGAGCATTTATAGTAATGAATTTTAAGGAATGTAAATGAGCCAGGCAATTACCTACGATGATGTGCTCTTAGTACCCTCGTATAACCATCATGAATCCAGGCGCATCGTCGATATTGGCAACGCCGACCGCTTGGCTAAATTGACGTTGTCATTGCCGGTGATGAGCTCTAACATGGATACCATTACTGAAAGTGCTATGGCCAATTTTATGCATAGCAAAGGAGCAATAGGCGTGCTACACCGTTTTTTAACGGTGGAAAATAACATCAAAGAATTTAAGCGCTGCGTAGGCAAGACCTTTGTGTCCATAGGCTGCTCGGCAGCCGAGTTAACGCGTGCAGAAGCACTGCGCGATGCCGGTGCTGAGTATTTCTGTGTGGATGTGGCGCATGCGCATGCCAAGTATGTCGGCAAAACCTTAAAAAGTTTACGCCAACTGCTGGGACATGAACGCCTTATCATGGCAGGCAATGTCGCCACGTATGCCGGGGCCGATTATCTCGCCTCTTGTGGCGCAGACATTATCAAAGCCGGCATTGGCGGCGGTTCTGTCTGCAGCACACGCATCAAAACCGGTTTTGGTGTGCCGATGTTAACCTGCATCCAAGACTGCGCTCGCGCCGACCGCTCCATCGTAGCCGATGGCGGCATTCGAACCTCGGGTGATATTGTTAAGGCACTGGCTTTCGGTGCCGACTTTGTGATGATTGGCGGCATGCTGGCAGGCACCACACCCACCCCCGGCGAAGTCATACAAAACAGACAAGGCCAATCGGTCAAGCGCTACCGCGGGATGGCATCACGCGAAGCACAAGAAGATTTTCTTGGTCAAATGAACGAATGGAAAACAGCGGAAGGTGTCAGCACTGAAGTCGCTTATCAAGACACGCAAGAACAGATCATTGCTGACATCATCGGTGGCCTACGCTCCGGCTTAACCTACGCCGGAGCAGATAGCATCCGAGAGTTGCAACGCAAACTAAACTACGTGGTCGTTACTGCAGCGGGGCGCATTGAAAGCCTACCGCACAAGCTGTTATGAATCACAGCAACGCCCACCAGCCCATCAACTGCCCATACTCATGACCAAGGGCGCGGCAACCTCCATCAACGGCGCAGCTGCTTTCATGACCTTTTGTGCCATATTAGCCATTTTTAACATGTCACCCATACTGGGCATACCCTCAGATCCAGAGGCACCAAGCATTTTAAATAAGTCTGCGCCTGGCATAGGAGAGGATGCCCCACCTGACATCATCCCACTAAACATTTTCATCGGATTTGGCGCCGCGCTTTGCTTTTCTTGCTGGCCTGATGAGTCTGATGAGCCTTTACCTGGCATTTTACCAAGCATATTGGCGGCCTTGAGCAACTGAGGTGCCATCTCCATCACTACGGGGGCCAGTTCAACCGCCGCCATCACCGCAAATTGTGCCATGTTTTTCTCCTAAGCTAATCTGCAGAACCACCTAACGTTGGTACTGACTTCGTCTCCACCTCTTCAACTTTACTAGCAACCCCTAATGCGGCTTCTTTTGTTGATGGCAAAGCTTCAGCAGCCTTAGTTATACTCTTCGCGATTGAAGTCATTTCGATTCCTTCAGGTTCGGCACCTTTTTTGCCCTCTGCAAGCGGTGCTTCTTGGCCAGAACCCGTAAGTTTTTTGGCCATTTCAGCAATGTTGCGACCTATATTTTGAACACCTGCACTGGCACCCTCCGCACTTTTGCTCAGGTTCTTGCCTATTCCACCGTCTGCTATGAAACCTAACGCTTTCTCAGCCTGCATCTGCACACCCACCTTAGCCGCGGCCGCTGCAGAGTTAATTTTTTGTTCCATTGCAGTTTTACCATACTTACCAAGTACCTTATCAGATAATTCAGCACCAACTTTCATAAAATCTTTCATCATTTTGATTTTTTTTTCGATGTCGCTCAATCCAACGTCTGATTCTTTCTTCTCCTGCTCGGGCTCTAATGCTGTTGGATCCTTTTTATCGCCCTTCTCTTCGGCGACCTTTTCAGTGACCTTTTCAAGGGCTCCCTCCGCTGGCGGAACTGGTACTGGCGCTGGCGCTGGCGCTGCACTTGGAGCTGCTACTGGCGCTGCTACTGGAGGCACCACTTCAGTCTTCTCGTCACCCATTTCAAATCTCTATAAAATACAACTATGTTTATAATACTAGTACAATACCAAAAAAGTTTCAATTAAAGATCATTAAGGTTTTTAATTGTACTTTATTAGCATCGCCGTGGCAAACAGGGCTCTGCACAAGCGATGACAACTGCCGATTCTAGGATTATAGTAAACAATCAGCGTCCAGTCCGCAGCCATTAACCGCCATATAAGCTGACTGCCTAGACTGAAGGCACGCACCATTGCCCGTTTGCCGTGACAAACCGCAACCTTAGGATACCGCAAAACATGACATTAGTAAGCAACATTGATGATTTTTGTTACGCCCGCGCCGGATCAGTCACCGGCGCACTTTTTGCCGAGCAAAATAAGGATTTAGGGCAAATAGTCATTAAAACTGAGCAACACCATAAAGCCTTATTGCTTCTGCATGGATTTTCCTCGACTCCGCTGGTGTTTAGACAGTTACTGCCCGCTTTGACTGGTTACGATGCGCTGGTCTGCCCTTGTTTGCCGGGACACGGTGCAACTATCCAAGCCTTTTCGCACAGCACAGCACATGCTTGGTTAAGCTGTGCCGAACAGGCATTATGCGCATTACAGCATAGGTATACAGTGGTTGATGTCATGGGCTTATCCCTGGGTGGGTTGTTGGCGTGGTACCTGGCGCAACAACACCGCATGGATCATCTATACTTACTGGCACCGGCGCTGTGCTTACAACAAAATATCCGCTGGACGACTTATCTGCTGAAGTGCTTGTGCGGCTTAGGCTTTGTTACGGTACGCAATTTGGCCGGCAACTTATGCAGCAGCACGGCAAGTGAGCTGACCTACCGCAGACTGCCCTTAACGGCAATTCTTGAAATTTTTCAGTTGATACGTGCCGTATCATGGCGCATGCCGCCATATCCGATCGATGTATTTCTCGGACAGTTTGACGAGGTCGTCGATTCAGCACAACTGGCGGCTTTTTTTGCGCAGCAACCATCCGCACAGCTCCATTGGCTGCCGCGTTCAGCGCATATTTTGCCATTAGAAGCCGACAGCGATGTCATAGCACGCATCGTAAATGCTACTAGAAAAAACGGTTGCAGCCACAGCGCAAGAACCTAGGGTTCAAGCATTGTAAGGGTCATAATGCAAATCCCAACCACGCAAATCGAGTACCGATCCGCTGCGTGCCATAAAATCTGCTCGATCTAACGGCAGATTATAAAAATAAATATTGCTTTGGTCTGTAGCAAACGTATGCTGATGCCGTAACACGGCAATTTCTGCCAAAGCATGACGATGCGTTTTAATAAACGATTGCTCCGCGCGTAAATAACGCCCATAAAAGCGCGCATTGTCCCACAGCTCGACCTCTGCTCTATCAGCAATACCGGCCAATTGCAGAAAACTGTTGCCCCGACCGCGTACGCGCAAGGTATCGCTGTGCAGCCAAAAGATGCTTAACCAAGCGTGATCTTTGATATCAATGGTAGTGACTTGCAACATACCAGCCAGTTTGACTTTGGCGCGTTTAGCCAACGAAACCCGCAAGCCATGGCCTTTGACGCCTGCTATTTGCGTTTGACCTGTGCCGGTAACGTGCAAGCTATGCAAGCCTATTTGTCCGCGTATGTTGGTATTGCCGGCATTATCCAGATTCAGCGCAAGCGAGCTGGTGCGAAGATTGCTTGCCGTGACCGTGCCGTTACCCACGTAGCTAAACACCGTTAAGTAGCGCGTATAGACATCCACAGTAACCGCAGAAAATTTCGGATAGCCACGTGCCATCGCCAAGTACAATTGACCATTGACCACATGGGCTTGCAAATTTTTCACATCACGCGCATCGGCGCTGACCACTATTTTCGACTGGTTCGCGGTATGCAAACGAATATGCATCGTGCCTTTGACCGCGACACGGCTGAAATTAGGCAGCATTCGCGTTTGTTGGCATAGCGCAGCAGTTGTTGTGCGCGGCAGTTTCGCCGCCCGCGCTGCCAACAGGTGGCTGGGTTTAACGCTTAATCTAGGCCACCCATGGTGGCAGCCAAGCAAACATGGCAGCAACAGCACCCACAAGCACAACCACCTTCTTGGCATCATATATTTGCTCTCTTAGTAGGGATTGATCGGCGGCAATGAATTGCCCTTCTCTGATTTTCGTGGCTGACGCTTACGATATTTGCTGAGCGCATGCCACAGCGCATCACCACGCCACGCCGCTTTATCATCCGCGCTATATAAGGCTTGCGATAAGCATGCCAATTGTTTTTTCAAGGCCATATCATGGACCACTCTGGCCAAGTCAGTCATGTTTAGTATGTTAACATCTGGCCATTGCATCGCCGCCCACTGCAGCAATGCCGCTCTCGCTTGAGCAGGCTGATGCTGCAAGCAGGCGGACTCCAGACGCTTAAACGCTGCTCGGCCATTTGCGTTCCATGATAGCATACGTGGGCTCAACCACCAGAGGAAAATCGTGCCCAGCCAACCAAGGCTTAATATAGCAATAGTAAGCCATACCCATAGGCTATGATCGGCTATCGCCGCTGGCGCGCATGGTTTGGACACAGCTTCTGCTGGCTGTGCCACAGGCGCATGGGCAGGCTGCGAGCTGGCATCCGCGGCAGTGACTGGCTGCGCTGGCTTAGCCTGTGGTGCGACTGCTTGAGCAGTGGCCGTCTTGGTGATGGTCAGCACACGTTCTGGCAACACGATCTGCTCTGCCCGGCCGGTGACGATATTGAACCATGGCACAACCAGCGCTGGAATGGTGACAGTCCCGGGTTTATCAAATAAATAAGTCACTTGCATGCTGGCATGGCCAATGAGTTCATGATGTTTGATTTTATTTTCGAGATCGGGCTTATCCGGATACACTTTGTAGCCATCGGTAGAGGTAAATGCCAGTGCGGGCAGTAGCTCCGCCGGTACACCGGTTGCTTGCAAAGTCAATGTTCTGACCAAAGTATTGCCTTGCACAATCACCGAATGATTGGTGGCATAACTTTCGGTCAGTCGTACTGCTTTGGCAGGCAACCAGTGCGACTGTTGATATGTCTGCGGCACTGGTTGCACTTGCAAGGCAATCGGCTTAGCGGTTGCATGAATCCGCTCCGGGCGAAAACCGTATAAAATGCCATCGACCGCAGGCGGCGTTAGGCGCAATTGGCCACTTTTTTGTGGAAAAATAGCATACTGCTGCTCTTCAACTGCGTACACTTCACCCTGGTAAATGCTTTGGTAACTTGACCCATTGCCTAACGGAAACAACAAGGCATGCGCCACTTCTGGCGGCTTATAGTTATTATCCACCAGAGGATACTTGTGATAAATACGCACGGTGTAAACAATTTGCTCGTCAATATAGGGGTTGGACTTACTGATATCACCGGTGATCAGCAAATCAGCTTTGCTCGCGGGTGATTGTTGATCAGCATCCGCGTGGGTCCCGGGCTGGGCGTGGACCACTACAGTCACTGCTGGAGTACGCTCTTGCCCAATTTGAATAGGTGGAATGGTCCATTGCCCCGCCCGTCGGGCGGTCAGCAAAATCACCCATTGGGTACTTGCTTGCGCGGTACCATTGACCACGCTGTACGCCATGCTTTGTTCGGTGCCCACAATCGTTAGATCATTTGGCAGCGCTGTAATTTTTGGTTTATCGTTCGCATGGGTCACATGGTCTATGGTCAAACTCAAGCGGATGGTATCCGCAGTGGTCGGCTGCTTGGGCTCAAGTTGGATTTGGATTGCAGCAAACAGCAGGCCATGCCATAAGCCAAATATCACATAAAGTATTTTGCTCGCCTGTTTCATGATGTCTAACCGCCTTGCATGTGCAAATAGTCTCGTCTAAATTTTTCCCGCAACAATCCGCCTGGTTCATCTGGAATTAAACGCAACCATTGTGATTGTGCCTCACGCGCCTCCCGTTGGGAAGCACTGCTGCTCGCATCTGTTGACGAGGATGCTGCTGGTTGTTCGGCGGGAGCATCCGCAGGCTGTGATTGCGCAGGCTCGGTGGGAGCATGCGTGCTTGGCACAGCCGGCGGGCTGGGCTCAGCTGGTGGGTGCTTGGCAGTGGTTGGCTGCGCTTGCGGATGCTGCTGTGCGCCCTGTTGTTTGGTCTCAGCCTCTGTTGGTGATTGTTTGGCTGCGGTATTGGCTTGATCGGCTTGTGATTGGCCTTTTTGCGGGGGGGTATTCGCAGGTGCTTGCTTATCTTGCGGCTTTTGTGCCGACTGCTTTTGTGCCTGCTGTTGCAAAAAATCCATGAGTAATTGCCGATTAAACCGCGCATCCTCATCATCCGGTTTGCTTGCCAGGGCTTTATCATACGCAGCAATCGCTTGTTGGTATTGCCCAAGATGAGCCAAGGTATTGCCAAGATTATAATAGGCTGTTTGATTGGGCAAAGTTGCGTAGATGGCCTGCGCACGCTGATAGTCTTGCGCTTTAAAAGCAGCGCTAGCTGCCCAAGCAGGGTTGCTAAACGTACTTTCCGCCTGTTGATATTGCCCAGATTGCATCATCTTAAGGGCTTGCTGGTCACGTGTTTGCCAAAGGTCAGCCCATTGCCACGCGTGGGCTGTCATGCTCACCAACAGGCAAAAAACCAATATACCGATTCCACTGGAAAAGACTGGTTTTTTCATGCGGTAACCCTCGCCAACCAACCCCGTGCAAACACTGGCAATAGCAACAGCAGCGCCGGTAGCAGCAACCAACGCCCTTCATCTTGCCACATCGGCACCGCATGCGTTTTTTGCTTATCCAACTCGTGCCTACCGCGTGCTTGTGATAGCCAACGCTTGAGGCCTGACTCAGCATTAGACAGAGTGATCAGCCGACCATGCCCCGCTGTAGACAAGCGCGCAAAGGCACCGCTTGGTTGGGTGGTAACTGCCACAATACTGGTGGCAATACCCTGGCGCCACAGCGCTTGCACCGTGCCAATATCTCGGCTGTTAGGCTCATGCGTGGTTAGAATTAAAATAGACCCTTGGCGATAACCGCTGTCTGCGAACAGCTGCTTCGCGGCTTGCAAAGCGTCATCTAAATTATACCCAGACACCGGCATCACTTGCGCAGTTAAGGATGCCAGCAAGGCATCAATCGTTTCCGCATCATCGGTCATCGGCGAAACCACAAACGGCACACTGCTATAAGCAATCATTGCAAATTGCCCACTGTCCTTGCTACGAAATAAGTCGTGCAAGATAAATTTAGCGCGATCCAGCCGACTCGGCGATATATCTTGTGCATACATCTCATCGGACATATCCAGCAGCACCACATGCGGTAAGGTCTGGTGAAAAATTGGCACCGGCAGTAGCTTCCAAGCAGGACCCGATAAGCCGATAATCATAAAAAATAAGCTGCCCATCAGCAAGCTCAGGGCAAAAGTACGCCGCCGCTCACCACCGCTGCGCAGCAAATAAGGAAAAAGATGCGGATCACATATGGCTCGCCATGCATCTGTAGCCGACTGTTGTCGCAACAGCCACAACCATAATACAGCCCACGGCAGCAAGGCCAAGAACCACCAAGGTCTAATAAAATGACATACGCTCATCGGCGCATCCCCCGCAGTACCAGCCAAGCCATGCCCAACAAGCACGCCGCGGCCAACGGCCATACATAGTAGGCATGCTGTGGCCGAACCACCGCGCTATCATCTTTAACTTTCTCCAAGCGATTGATGGTCTGATAAATGCTGCTGAGTGATTGCATATCGGTGGCACGAAAATATCGCCCACCGGTCGCAGTTGCGATATGGCGCAAGGTATCTTCATCCAAGTCCATCGCTGCATTCATGCGCAAAAACATGCTACCAAAAGACTGCGGATCAAGATCAGACCCCAAGCCTATGGTATATACCTTGATGCCCTCCGTTTGCGCCAAAGCTGCGGCTTGTAAGGGTGCCAGCACCCCCGAGTTATTCGCGCCATCGGTCAACAAAATAATCACACGCCCTGTTTTTGGGGTATGTTGCAAGCGTTTCACCGCAAGCCCTAAGGCATCGCCAATCGAGGTGGTATTGCCAGCCAACCCTACCGTGGCGTCGGCTATGCGCATCAGCACGTTTTGTTTGTCATAGGTTAGAGGCGTCTGCAAATAGGCTTTGGTGCCAAATAAAATCAGCCCAATTTTGTCATATGGCCGATTTTCTATAAATTGTTTAGCCGCCTGTTTCACCACCACCAAACGCGTGACCAACTGCTGATTTTGGCGCATGTCATTCATTTGCATACTAGCAGACAAATCCAAAACCAACATGATATTGTAGCCTTGGCGTTCCACTGCTTGTGGTTGTCCTACATGTAAAGGACCTGACAGCGCAAACAGCAACAAGCTCCACACGGCATACCAGCACACCATATCGCTGCGCCGCACGCCGCGATGCGCGGCCTGTGAGCCCAAACGTTGTAATTGATCAAAAAAAGGCACATGCACCGCTTGCGCTGCATGCTCTGCTGGGTTTGGCCAGATGCGCCCAACGAACCACGGCAATGGCAAACCGCATAGTACCCAGGGCCAAGCTAAGGTAAACATCGGCCTCTCCGTTGTCGCAGCCACCGCTCAGCTGCCGCAAACAAGGGTTCCAGTGCGTATGGCTCGGCTTGCGGCGCCTGCTGTTGATATGGCAATTCGAGCAGCTCATGCGAAAACTGCTGAAAATCTATATTTTTTGCGGTGCGCGTCAAGAACTCAAGCCAGGCCTGTTGCTTCAGATGCGCAACTTCAGCGCGGGGATAATACAACACGGCGACGCGTCTTAATAATTCGGAGATCCGCGCACAAGCACGTGCGCTTTGCGGATTTTTTTGATATTGCTTAGCAAATAACCGCAACAAATGCAGGGCCTGCCGCTTGGCTTTGGTCTGCCGTGCATGGCGTCTAATGGTCAGACCGCCAAGCCAACACACCATGAGCAGCAACAGAGCGACCGCATACCATCCGGGTGCAAGTGGCCACCAACCAATCGGCGCTGGCATGTGCACATCTCGTAGTTGGCTCAAGAGCGCTTTATCCACGGGCACTCCTGCGCAAAGTTTGTCGCACCACGCTTGCCAAGTCAGCGTCTGTCATCACTTGGACATATTGAATATTGAGCTTATGACAAGGGCCTTGTATGGCATCTAACCTTTGCAGACAGCTTTGCTGATACGCTTGACGCAGGCTAGCATTACGTGTGTCCAACCAAGCCGTTTGTAACCCGTCAGTTACCGCATAGCGCCCTACTGGCGGTGGGCTTACCTCGATGGGATCACAAACATGAAATACCACGATGTCATTCTGGCCACGCAGTCTCGCCAAATGCTGGGCAAATTCTGGATCGATATGATAAAAATCACTGATCAAAATTAAGACGCTTCCTGGCCGGGTCACTCGTTTCAGGCGGATTAACCCTTGGCTAAGTGCGCACGATTGTTGGTAAGTTTGCGGCACTGCTGCCGAGTACTGACCAATGGCCGCCAACAACGGCATAATCCCAGTATGGCTATTGTGCGGTGTAAATTCACTATGGGCGTCCGCAGAAAATAACAACCCGCCCACGCGATCACCCTGTTTGATCGCGGTCCAGGCGAGGATCGCCGCTAGACGCGCGGCAACCACCGATTTGAAGGCATGCCGCGTGCCAAAATACATGGACGGGTTAAAATCAAGCATCAAGACCAGTGGCCGTTCACGCTCTTCCTGATATAACTTGATGTGCGGACGGCCCGTACGCGCTGTGATGCGCCATTCCACATGCCGTATTTCATCACCTGCTTGATAATTTCTGACCTCGGCAAAATCCATGCCACGACCACGCAATCTTGATAAATGCCCGCCAGCGCGCATGCCCACCGGTTGCTGTGACGGGGCGCGTGTGCTTTGGGCTGATTTTTGTAGTGCGATCAACTCTGCTAGTGATGTTGTGATGCCATATGACATGATGCCACCGTCAACCGTTAGGGTAAAGCAACCAAACGCAACAATTCGTCAATGAATTCGTCGCTGCTGATGCCATCCGCCTCGGCCTCAAACGTCATCAAGACGCGATGTCTTAACACATCGTGTGCGACAAAATGGATATCATCCGGGATGACATAATTTCTGCCTTGCAACCAAGCATGCGCCTTGGCACAACGATCGAGTGCAATAGTGGCGCGCGGGCTGGCACCAAAACGCAACCATCTTGCCAACGCCTCACTGTACACCCCTGGATTACGCGTGGCAATGACCACTTGCACGATATAGCGTTCTAAAGCTTCGCTGGTGTGCACCTGCAGTACTTGTTGCCTGGCGGTAAACAGCATTTTTTGTGACATTTTGGGCACGCTTGCACTCGCCATGTCCGAATCTTGAAATTGCGCTGCGGCTTCTGCACGAGCCAAGGCGAGAATATGACGCTCAACTTCAGCATCAGGATACCCAATACGCACATACATTAAAAAACGGTCCAGCTGCGCTTCTGGCAAGGGGTACGTGCCTTCTTGCTCGATTGGGTTTTGCGTGGCCATCACTAAAAACAGTTCCGGCAGCGGATAGGTTTGCCGGCCAATGGTTACCTGACGCTCTGCCATAGCCTCAAGTAATGCCGACTGGACTTTGGCCGGAGCGCGATTGATTTCATCGGCCAGAATCATATGATGGAAAATCGGGCCGGGTTGAAACACAAATGAGCCATCTTCGGGGTGATACACATCCGTGCCCGTGAGATCACCTGGCAAAAGATCCGGGGTGAATTGCACCCGATGAAATTGGCCTTCGACACTCTGGGCCAAAGCTTTGACCGCGCGTGTTTTCGCCAACCCAGGAGCACCCTCGACTAATAAGTGACCGTCGGCCAGTAGCGCTATCAACAAGCGTGATATCAAGGATTTCTGACCAAGAATTTGTGTATTCAAATGCGCGGCCAGGGACAGCATATGCTCTCTGGCATGCTCAATCACAACAATACTTTCTTCCGTCATGTGCTCACTCCTTACCTGCAAAATTTACTGAATCACTTCTATTTTGTCGGCTTGTGGGCCTTTCTTGCCTTGTATTACCTTAAACTGAACTTTAGCACCGTCTTTTAAGCATTTAAAGTCTTTGGGTTTGGTTGCCGCAGCATGAAAAAAATACTCATGTTTGCCAGCGACGATAAAACCAAAACGTTTTTTACGATCGAAAAACTTGATGGTACCTATGTGTGACGGTGTGGCTTTTTTACCTTTAAAACATTGTATTAATGCTTGCAGTAAGTTCTTTATGATACGCATGCACATCTTCCTCCTCTTAATCCAAGTGCAAATCCTACCACATCCTGCTTTATTATCCAAAAACGTGTATACTGCATCCTTTATTTTTTTCTACCCCAGCATCTGTCGAACAAGCCAAAGGATTATTTATGAATCTAACTTTACTAGAAATCGCCAATCTTGTGGATGGTATTGTTGTCGGCAATGAACACATTCAGATATCCACACTCTCCCCTATTGACGACGTGCAAGACAATGCATTGGTATTTGCTGATGGCGCAGACAACCTCACGAAGGCCGAAAATTCCCTAGCAGCTGCTATCTTGGTAGCCAACAGTGTGACCTCAGCGCAAAAACCCATTATCCGCGTGGCGCAACCCTTCAACTCTTTTATGCGCTTGCTGAATCATTATTATCCTCAGCATACACCGAAGCCTGGCATTCATCCAACCGCTATCATTGCCGAGGATGTCCGCATAGGACGAGGTGTTTCTATTGGTGCGTATGTGGTCATCGGCGCACAAAGCCAGATTGGTGACCACGTGGTCATCCAAAACCATGTCAGCATTGGTCATGGCGTAACCATAGGTGATCATGCGGTCCTTTACCCCCATGTGACCATTTACGATCTCAGCCAAATTGGCAAATATGTAAGCATTCACGCCTCAACTGTGATTGGCTCAGATGGCTTTGGCTACATGTTAGAAGATGGTCAACACATGAAAGTACCTCATGTTGGCCGTGTTATCATTGAAGATAATGTCGAGATCGGTGCCAATACCGTGATTGACCGCGCCACTATTGGTGCAACCATCATTGGCAAAGGCACAAAAATTGATAATTTGGTGCAAATAGCGCACTCTGTAAAACTTGGCCAGCATAATATTTTGTGCGCATTCACCGGTATTGCCGGCAGCTCTAGCAGTGGCAATCACGTGATTTTTGCCGCCGACGTCGGTGTGGGCGATCATGTGAGGATAGATGATCATGTGATCCTAGGCGCCAGGACTGGCGTACCATCGCGCAAACATCTCAAACAAGGCAATGTTTATCTGGGCAGTCCTGCCAGGCCAAAGGAAAAAGCCATCGCGCAAGAGCTGGCCACCACCAGAATTCCATTTATCAGCAAACATCTCAAACGTCTGAGCGATAAAGTCACACAACTGCATGAGCGACTGGATCTCATGGAGGAAGAACATAAATAACCCATGGTACATATAGATGATGAAACGTTTGCTGCTGGTTGATGGCTCCTCGTATTTTTTTCGTGCATTTCATGCCTTGCCACCTCTAAATAACTCCAAGGGACAGCCCACCGGAGCCATTTACGGCGTGGTCAATATGATCAAACGGCTGCTCAAAGACCATCCAGCCTCCCAAATTGCAGTGGTGTTTGACAGCCAGGGCAAAACATTTCGTGACGCGCTCTACCCTGAATACAAGGCCCATCGTCCAAGCGTACCCAGCGAGCTCAGTTGCCAATTTGCACCGATGATAGCAGTCTTGACCGCCATGGGCTTACCGATCCTCATCATCGACGCAGTGGAAGCAGATGATGTCATTGGCACGCTGGCAACCCAAGCCGAACAAGCGGGTTATTCAGTATTGATCTCAACTGGCGACAAAGATATGACGCAGTTGGTCAATGCTGCCGTGACGCTCATCAACACCATGACCAACCAAATGCTCAATGAGGAAGGCGTTAAGCTTAAGTTTGGGGTCAAACCGACACAAATTATTGATTATCTGACGCTGGTGGGAGATAGCGCGGATAATATTCCCGGAGTCCCGCAATGCGGCCCAAAAACTGCAGTCAAGTGGTTGTCTTACTATCAAACGCTCGATAACCTCCTCGCACACCAAGACGAAATCACGGGCAAGATTGGCGAGAAATTGCGCCAAAGTGCCGGCAAATTGGCCTTGTCAAAACAATTGGTTACCATCAAGCGCGATGTCGAATTGCCACAAACGATTGCAGATTTAACACTACGTGCGCCCGATGAAGTGGCGTTGCGTAGCCTATTGGCTGAGTTGGAGTTTAAAAATTGGCTCAAAGAATATTTGCCACAGCCAACCCAGACAACCCAACCAACCCAGACAACCGCAATCCAAGCAGATATCGCATATGACCTGATAGACACTTGGCAGTCCTTGCAGCTGTGGCTGGCAAAACTCAGCCAAGCCGAACTCATATGTATCGACACAGAAACCACCGGTCTTTGTCCAATCACCGCAGAATTAGTGGGCATTTCCCTAGCAATCAATCCGGATCAACCTGCCTACATACCACTGGCGCATCATACCCAACAGCCACAATTGTCACGCGATCTGGTGTTAGCCGCGCTTAAACCTATCCTGGAAAATAGCCACATCGGTAAAGTTGGCCAAAATTTAAAATATGACTATTTAATTTTTAAACGCTATGACATCATCTTAAATCCTATCACCTTCGATACCATGCTAGAGTCTTATGTTCTCAACAGTGCTGGCTTACGCCATGATATGGATACATTGGCACTTAAATATCTGGGATACAAAACCATTGCGTTTACCGATATTGCGGGCAAAGGTAGCAAGCAATTGCGTTTTGATGACATTCCAATCGCCATAGCCGCACCCTATGCCGCAGAGGATGCCGCAGTTACCTTAAACCTGCATCACACCCTCTATCCCAAACTCAGTCCGCAACAACAGCACGTTCTGGTCAACATAGAAATGCCCCTGGTGCCTGTGTTGGCGGAAATAGAATACCACGGGGTATTAATTGACGAACAACGCTTACACGAGCATGGCAAGCGACTCAATATCCGGTTGGCTGAGCTGGCAAGTGAGGCAACTGCTTTGGCCAACAGACCGTTCAACCTCAACTCACCCAAACAACTGGTGGAAATCTTGTACCATGAGCTGAAGCTGCCTATGTTGCACAAGACCCCGAGTGGCCAGCCTTCAACCGCAGAAGCTGTCTTAGAAGAGCTGAGCTATGAATACCGTCTGCCAGCAGTAATTTTAGAATATCGCAGGTTAAACAAACTGGTATCCACTTACATCGACGCTTTGCCCAAATACATTAACCCACATACCAAGCGCGTCCATACCTCTTATAATCAAGCTATCGCCGCTACTGGTCGCCTGTCCTCCAGTGAACCGAATTTGCAAAATATCCCGATTAAACGTGAGGAAGGACGCTTGATCCGCAAAGCGTTTATTGCACCCCCAGGGCATCTTTTGTTAACCGCTGATTACTCACAAATCGAGCTGCGCATTATGGCGCACTTATCTCGAGACCAAGGATTGCTGCAGGCATTCGCTGCAGGCTTGGATATTCATCAAGCGACTGCCAGCGAAATCTTTAACGTGCCGCTAGCACAGGTATCCCAGCAACAAAGAAGAAGTGCCAAAGCGGTCAATTTTGGCTTGATCTATGGCATGTCGGCGTTTGGTCTTGCCAAACAATTAGGCATAGAGCGTCATCAAGCGCAGTCCTACATCGACCGCTACTTTGAACGCTATCCAGGTGTCCTCGATTACATGACAACCACCCGTGAGTTGGCTCATCAACAAGGTTATGTTGAAACCTTATTTGGCCGACGCCTGTATCTTGCACATATCAATACCAGCAACCGGTTACAACAAAAAGCTGCAGAGCGAGCAGCTATCAATGCGCCCATGCAAGGGACTGCGGCAGACATCATTAAACTGGCAATGTTAGAAATAGCTGCCTGGCAACGGCAACAAGAGGTAGCAATGGCCACCATGATCATGCAAGTACATGATGAGTTGGTGTTTGAAGTACGACAAGACGACCACGAACAAGCAGCAGAGCAGATTAGACTCCTGATGGAACAAGCAGCAAGCTTAGCGGTACCCTTGCTGGTTTCGATCGGGGTGGGCCAAGATTGGGATGAGGCACACTAACCCACAGTTGGCCCGTGTGACAGGACGCTTAAAAGCTCAAATTAATATCTTTCTATTTACTTTTGGCTCTTCATGGATTATGATTGAGCACAAATAAACACCGACGATGGCATAACTTATGACCAAAGCACTGGCACACGCGCAAAGCTATAAAAGACAATCTGAACTCAATAGATCAAATGCATTTACGATATTTGAAAAACATGCGATGCCATATCAAGAAGGATCGCATGAAGATGCCTTTACCGCAATCTATGCAAATCCGCGATATTTGAGCCACACAAAATACTACCCATTCCAGCATGCTGGCAAAGCAATGTATGCGATCGTTCGTTTGGTTTATGGTTGTATTAGCTACTTACATGCAATGTTCAATGATGCAGCACCAGAAGAACACCAAGAAAATCAAATACAAGCACAAACATTACTCCTGCAAGGCATGCATGTACAATTGGTGGCTTTGCTCCTGAACATAGTGAACCTGTTAATGACCCTGGTTGGCGTTTGCTTGGTCTGTCTGCCGTGCTACCTATATCAAACGTATGAAGCACTGTTCACAAAGGCACAGTCAAGCCCAGTAAGCTCGAACAGCGATGTTGTTGATTGTTTATTTAGCGAAATTGATTGTAAAACCTATAATACTTAAGCACACACCCGCAGAACCAACATGCCTTAGCTTGGCTAGGACATGACATAAATGAGAGAGCCATACTTATGATGATGTATGCCATGATAACAATGATGATCCTGCTCAGTACCGGTTGTACTGTGCAACTGCTGATCGCCTTAAAACGTAGCACAGCGCAGGCGCTAACACGCGCAGAGTATGGCAAGCTTATCGTCTCAGGCATCATTGCCTTTATCGCAGATACCATAGGCATTGGTAGTTTTGCAGTTGGTATTGCGCTTGCTAAGTTACTAGGGACCTTTGATGATGATGAACTCCCGGCGGTGGTCAATGGCGCACAGGTGATCCCTGGCGCCTTAGAGTCGATTTTTTTTATGCAATTGATTGCTGTTGATGTGACTACGTTGATAACCCTGGTATGTGGTACCTGTATAGGCGGCTTACTCGGCGGCTCAGTGGTCAGTCGATTGAAAAAACAGCATATTCGCCTGGCGATGATCTGCTGTTTTAGCCTAATCGCCAGCTTGCTGGTGGCACAGCAATTCCATTGGCTCCCAGAAAATGGTCATATCACCGCGCTACATTCGTATCAACTGATCTTAGCATTTTTCGCCATGATTATTTGTGGCGCACTCACTTCAGTGGGCATTGGTCTATTTGCCTTGGTGCAAGGCGTATTATTTTTACTGGGCATGTCACCGGCCGTGGCGTTTCCTATCATGACGACCGCC
>DAIOSQ010000016.1:0-21182 GCA_036752465.1 Legionellaceae bacterium
AACAGCCAAGAGTACTGTAGCCACGGCACCAACGAGGTAGGGTGTCATGTCTCTTGGGAGGTGCAGCGTAGGCTGGCTGAGTCCTAGGGCTTCAAATAATCGATACGATCTTGCAGAAAAATCACCAAAAAATCCAGTCATATTAAATCTCCAGTTGGTTAAGAAATTTTATTATACTTTATGCTTAAACAATAAGCAATAATTTTTTGCTCAGCACACCAATACTCTTGCAAAATGCAGTTGCCATGGTCGCGAGCGGTCAAGGTGTGGTGGAGATGGAGACGTTTGGCAGATTTTTTCGCGAAAGCAACAGTCACGACTATGGTGAGCGAAAAAACCCGAGAAAAGTTTGTAGAGTTAATGCAGATCGCACCTGTAAAAGCTAAATCAATTCTCGAGTTTTGCTCAGGGTAACAGGGTGCGGATGCCTATTGGCGCAGTGATTGTTTGTCCGTTACAGCTGGTTGCATTTTTCATGCTCAACGATTGGTGTTTGTGGCGGATGAGGGTATACTTTCCGGTGGCGATTTTACGGGGTTATTGTAGAAGAAGATGATGATGAAGGTAACCATATACACCGATGGTTCTTGCAAAGGCAATCCCGGGCCAGGCGGCTGGGGGGTATTGTTGCGCTTTAACGGTGAAGAAAAGACGTTACAAGGGGCTGTCGCACAAACCACCAATAATCGTATGGAATTGACCGCGGCGATTGCAGGCTTGCAGGCTTTGAAAAAGCCTTGTGTGGTGGATTTATACACCGATTCGCAATATTTACGCCAGGGCATGACCCAATGGCTGGTCGGTTGGAAGCGCAACAATTGGCGCAATGCGCAAAAAGAACCGGTAAAAAATCAAGATCTGTGGCAGGCTTTGGATGAGTTGGCTGCCGTGCATCAAATCAATTGGCACTGGGTGAAAGGGCATGGCGGCGATCCGGACAACGAGCGGGTTGATGTGCTGGCGAATCAAGCAGTCGAGGCGTTGCTTGCGGGGCAGCTATGAGACAAATCATCCTCGATACGGAAACTACGGGGCTTGATCCGCAATCGGGACATCGCTTGATTGAAATAGCCTGTCTAGAGATGATCGGTCGCAAGCTTACCGGACAGCAGTTTCACGTCTATTTGAATCCGCAGCGAGCGGTTGATGTGGGCGCCTTTAAAGTGCATGGTCTTAGCAATGAATTTTTGCGTGACAAGCCTTTATTTCAAGATGTGGTGGTTGATTTTCTGGCTTTTGTTGATCAGGCCGAGCTGATTATTCACAATGCACCCTTCGATGTCGGGTTTATCAACAGTGAATTGACGCGCTTGGGGCACAACGGCACCTTGACCGATCATTGCGATATTTTAGACACCTTGGTGTTGGCTAAAAAAATGCATCCAGGACAAAGAAATAGTCTAGATGCCTTATGTAAGCGCTATAATGTGGATAACTCCGCACGACAATTGCATGGCGCATTGCTTGACACCGAACTGCTAGCCTTTGTCTATCTGGCGATGACCGGCGGGCAGACCCATATGCAATTTGAAGATAGCATGGGCTGTGATGTGGCAGCAGTCATTCCTCCAGCGACTGTCGATGCAGTGAGCCTACAACACGGCGTGGTAGTGTTTGCGGATGAGCACGAAAATCAACGACATCAAGCATTTATTGAAAAAATGCTGTCACGATAGACACGCACCTCATGGCCCTATCACGATATTGGGTGTTTGCTGGTCGGTGTATTTGTATATTGCTGGATATCCGGAGATAATTTGCAAGCGCAGGGTGTGGGCACCTTCTTGTTCTTGCGTATGTTGCAGTGCCTGCAGATGTTTAGCAAACCCATTAAAATGATCGACCGTTAGACCAAACCCATACATCACCGTCAGCATTTTTTTCGTATGCTGATCCACCTTAGCCGCATTAAAATCACAATATTGGCAAGCAAATGCCTGGTTGTTAGCGCTGAGCAGCGGTAATTTGTGTAAGGAAAATTGCTGACCTTGCAGGGTATACTGCTCATATGGATAGCCTTGGCGGTGCGTAATAACATCGCCAGAAATTTTACTGAGATCATATGAATCAATAGTCAGCATACTTAATAGGGTGTGTTCTCGGTTAACCACATCAAATATGGTATCTAAGCGCGGGGCTTTGCCAGTGAACGTTTTGCGCATGAAAACTTCGTTTCTGCCCATGGTCAGCCCATGGGCAGAACTTAGTTCTAAGCTCTGCAGCAGCTCATTTTGTCGCTCAAATACTGGAAATTTACGCAGTTTAGCTAAGTTTCCGTAATTTTTAGCCAATGCCCCAAGTTGGAAATCAAACAATGTGCGCAGCTCACCCTGTGGCGGAGCCACCTCGTTGACTTCTGAATAGATAAGCCCCATCAACATGTCTTTAAATTGACAACCATGCATAAATTGTATTGGCACCGCAGCCTGGTAAACTTGGTACGCTGAGGTGGCAGCGTAGCCAAACAATGTTAAGGCAGCTGTAGCGATGTTGCTATAAATTTTCATTAATATTCCTGTGCTTGTGAGTTGACGCGGACCTGCATAATCAGCAGGTATGTCCCCGTCGTTTTGCAGAATTATGGGAGTATTGTGCGACAAGTCAAGCTAGGGATGGCCAGCACCTTAAGAAAAAAATCTGCATAACTGCTTGACTCTATTGCATTCTCAGAGTTAAATAGCATCCTCACTTGGCCAGATAGCTCAGTCGGTAGAGCAAAGGACTGAAAATCCTTGTGTCCCCAGTTCGATTCTGGGTCTGGCCACCAAATTAAATCAATACGTTACGCTAATTTTAGCCACTCACAAAAAACCTCCGCGTGACTTTTGCGTGAGCTAGCAGAATGTTTAGGCATGTCTTCCATTCATCCCAGCGAGGTTTACATCAAATGGAGCATCAGGTTTTAAAAAGAGGTTTGAAATCTCGCCATATTGCAATGATCGCTCTCGGAGGTTCGCTAGGCACAGGCATATTTGTAAGCAGTGGCGGAGCCATTCATGCCGCAGGCCCAGGTGGCGCATTATTTGCCTTTATGATTATAGGGCTGATGATTTACTTTTTAATGACCAGTTTGGGCGAAATGTCCGCGCTATATCCCGTGACGGGCAGTTTTTGCGAATACTGTGCGCTTTTTGTGAATCCTGCTTTTGGATTTGCGATGTCATATAACTATTGGTTTAATTGGGCCATAACTGTTGCTGCAGAATTATCTGCGGCAGGTATTGTCATGCAGTTTTGGTTTCCTGCTATCCCGGTAGTCTATTGGAGTGCTTTATTTTTTTGCCTAATCGTCCTGTTAAACTTAGCCATAGTAGGGCTCTACGGTGAAATTGAATATTGGCTATCCACGATAAAAGTAGCTACGGTACTAATATTTATTGTGGTCGGTGTATGCATTATTTTGGGCTTGACTGACTATCCGCGTGTAGGATATCAAAACTGGACCTTAGGTGACGGGCCTTTTCATAATGGTTGGCACGGTGTGGTTGGTGTTATGTTAGTTGCCGGATTTGCTTTTCAGGGTACAGAGATTTTTGGCGTGACTGCGGGTGAAGCTAAAAATCCGCGCGAGAGCATCCCTAAAGCGGTAAAAAATGTGTTTTGGCGTATTTTATTATTTTATATTGTCGCTATTGTCATCATCAATTTTATTATTCCTTATACCGATCCAAGCTTGATGAATCCGAATAACGAGATCTCTCTCAGTCCTTTTACTATCGTGTTTAAAAAAGCGGGGTTTAAGTTTGCTGCGGCGGCTGTCAATTTTGTCGTGCTAACGGCAGTACTTTCCGCTGCCAATGCCAGCATGTATACGGCCACCAGAACCCTATGGTATATGGCTAAGCAAGGCATTGCGCCCAAAGTTTTTGCCAAAATGACCCATAGAGGCGTTCCTGCTGCGGCGTTGGCACTGACCTCACTGTTCGGTGCCATAACGTTTCTATCGTCCTTAGTGGGTGGTGGCAAGATTTTTATGTGGCTGATTAATTTATCATCTTTATCGGGGTTTATTGCCTGGATAGGTATCGCGATTAGCCATTACTGTTTCAGAAAACAATATATCAAGCAAGGCAACTCTTTGCTGACGCTACCCTATCAAGCCAAGCTTTACCCATTTGGGCCTATATTTACCCTGATTTTATGTGGTTTAATCATCATTGGCCAACAGTTTATTATCGGTAAAAACAGTGAGGCCGACTGGGGAACATTTATTGGCACGTATATTAGCATTCCATTGTTTGTCATGCTGTATATGGGGTATTGGTTGTACGATCGTCCGCGTCGCTCTCTGCTAGGCCGTGGGTAGTGTCTCGATATTTTATCTGCATTTTTTGTAAACAATGTATTGCAAATAAAGAACATCATGATAAAATACAGGAAAATTCGCCTTGACCTTTAACTTATGCCGTGCACCATCATTTTCCATGGGACCTGTGAAACTCACTGGACTGACTTGGAGTATCTCACAAAAAATCAGCTTAGCGGGATAGGTGAAGGTAGCCATACCCTAAGTTATTTCGCGGATTGTATTCAACCTAGCGTGGAGCAGGTTGTCGAACCATTATTCGAACAATGTAGGGCTTTACAGTTACCGAATGATGAGGGTTTGTTAAAACTATCCAATGAATTGGCTGTGATCTGTGGTCCGGATACCACAGGAACGTTCGTGCATGATCGAATTGTCAGCGGTTTGATGATTGTTTTAAATGCTATGATGCGTGGCGAGTCTGTGATTAATGTTACCGGCTTCAGCAGGGGTAGTGTTGAAGTGATTCATATGTTGCATGAGCTGCAACGGATCAAAGATTATTTAAATGATACAAGCAAACCTCAATCAGTGGATCAGATTGTCGATTATATCTGTGAACGGTGTTATAACCCTCCCGGTTATTTTACTGGTGGTTGGAGAACCAATCGACTTAATACTTATTATAAAGTGGCGTTAACACAGGTGCTTGCAGATCCCGCCGTATTGCAATGCTTAAGAGACACGATCAATATGGTGCAGCTGAATGTCATGTTACTTGATCCTGTACCTGGATTCTGTAACAGCAACAATCTACCTTACTTAAAATGGCGAGCGCCTATGCATTATGTTGCGCCAGCCATGATCAAAAAGTTGACAGTTGTGTATATGTCAGATGAGCGCTCCGTGGGTTTCCGTGCAGTTTGGATTAATCCGACCCCTGGTGCGGCTACGCAAATAATCCGTACCCACTTGCCAGGCTTTCATAGTACGGCCAATGGTAACTGTGTTAATCATACACCCGCGATAACCCTAAATTCGTCCGCGCAATTTCCATTTACAGACATGCGCGATGTACAACACCTATATCTATATAAACTCTTACAATTTGCCGTGCAAAATGGCGTTAAGCTAACCACCGCAGAAGCATTAAGCGATCGCTATTTGACGCCTATTTTTAGACAATTTATTCAAAAACAAGCCAGTAGAGTTGAGCAGCAGCACTTCATGTTGCTTTGCTATCGCCGGATTGCAGCGCATCTGTCCGCGTATCAGCAAACCCGTGCAACTTACTACATTCCTTCTCTGGGAGGACTGGGGGGGGGGGTAGAAGAGCGTAACGGCCATCGTAAGCTGTCTGTCCAAGAAAATGACAAAGTCATAGAGACAAGTATGGCTGACTGCTTTAATTTCAAGATCAGTGTTGAGCCGGATGCCCATGTTAATTTCGAGCATTATTTTTTAGATTTTGCTGCGGACATCCTAACGCCGTTGATAGGATCTTTAGCTGGCCGTATACCCGAGGCCATTGACTATGCCGCTGCGCAACGATTCCTAGCAGACTGTTTTGCTTCTGAGCAAAACACAAACTGCTATGTATTAACCCAAGGCGTGCGCACGTTACTAGACAAGTGCAACCAACAAGATGCAAATAATAGCCCATGGTATAGAGTTATTTCTGCCGACACTAGCTCTAGTCAGGCACGCATCATGCAGCAGCTGATAGAGCTGGTAACCGGGAGAATGGCCGATGTATATTTGCAACAAGCTTACACTTTGCAACAGGCCGCAGCTTGTCAGGATATACAAGTTATTCTCGGGATGACGCTGCCTGCTGCGGGTGTGAGCGCAGATTCGGAGCAGCTGGCGGCTAAAAAAAGTGCATTTCTAAGCATGTGGCAAGATACTATGCAAAAACATATTGCGCAAAAAGTAAACGAATGTTTGCAGCAGCAACACAGCGCTGCGAGGCTACTGCTGTTGGGGCATCGCATCAATCAGCTTCCGCCAAATCCGGCATTAGTTGCGTTGCGTGCTGCTATCGACGCCCGACTGCAAGCTGAGACGGATCCGTATACCAACCTATCGCTTTGGCTACAAGCAAACCTCAGCATACCCATGCCAAGGTTGACTGTGTCCTGCCAACTTTTTTTATATGATCAAATCTTGCGTCTTTATCTGTGTTTAATTGCGAATCTGCGGGCCATACAATCCATACAGCAGCAGTTTGTTGCACTGGTGTGTGATTTGCAGAAAGTCAGTGGCTTGAGTCTGACAGCCCTTAGCGGTGTTGGGGTAATCTGCGGCATGATAGTGATTGCTGCAACCGTCATGCTAGCCAGCAGCAGCGGAGGTGTGCTGACACCAGTCATCGCTATAGGCACCGGCTCAGGATTGAGTGCATTGGGTTTGTTTGGCATGGTGCAGGATGATCAGACCCATAACCTATGCCGCCCGAACTAGAGATAAATTTTCTGTTTTAATGGTGGGCAGGATCACCCACGCGCATTGATTAAAAAATATTCAATCTAAGTGCTATACTCATATAACAGAGTTTTGCTTGAGATTGATTATGCCGAACATAAATAGGTATGTGTTTGATACGGTAGCCGAAAAATTCAAAAATCTATCCATAGATGGTGCGGAGTGGCAATACATGATGCCTATGCTTGCAGAACTGCAAGCCAAAGGCTTAAATGAGGCTGGCCCACACAATCCATTTGCGACCCCTCAAGCCTTAGAAAAATTACAGTATGCCCTATTAAACACCTCGCTCAGAAAGGTTTTTTTTCCTGACATAACGTATTTAAAAACCCAACGATTCCTGGCCACGTTAACGTGTGAGGGACCGCCCAGTTTGGGTGAGATATATTCATTAAGCGCGTGTTATCTGCTTGATCTGGCATATAAGCAAGGTAGCTACTCACTGGCTGAAATCATGGCAGCCGCCGCGAACAGATTAGATGTGAGTGACCAGGTCAGTCAACATGATGTATTCAATGCCTTAACCAGTATGCATGCATCAAAAGTATTGCATCGCTATTCTTGGGATGTGCCTTGTGGTCGTTTAACCAGTTCTATAGCAAACCAAGTGTTTGATCGCTACATCGTATATCAAAAGGAGCAAAAAAATTTAGCTATTGTGCGCTCAGTGCTTCAGGAAAACCCTGATCCTAAGATGCCTGCAACCGATCAACAAAGCTTATTTAAACGTATCAAGTGTCGTGAATGTTTTTTACAAAGCGAAAAAATCTTCAAATGTTTGTATCCAAAAATTCAAGCGACCAACTGTGAGCGTGATTTAACGATCATGTTGGAGCAGCTCAAATCAGCTTTGCGATCTGATGTCACAGCAGACAACCCATATCAAAATTTACATCCTGTCATCAATCAGGATTTACAGCATGATATACACAAGCGTATTGCAGAGGGTTTCCAGGACTATGACTATTATGGTCAACGCATTATCGACGAGGCGGAAGCAGTCACGGATACAGACTCTGCATTAGAAACTGAATTGGAGTCATCCTCACAATGGTTTGATCTGGCGATATCTCCGGAATGGATTTTTTCACCCTACACGCAAGCGCGGCAAAGTCAACAGGTATCCCTTGAACCGTCATCGCCTGTGGTATCAGAGTGTAGTACTGCCGATAACGTCTCTATATCGACGCAAGATCCTCATCATAGCTGGTCACCTGTAAGCGTAGCGAATTCACATGCAACACAGGGATGTATTAAATCTCACTTGGTTCAGATGAAACCGCAGGATCCTGAGCGTGAACACTCTCCTAGCCCCGCTCATAAATAGAGCTTGTCTACAGGCCCTAAGCCACGAACCCAAGAAAATTCTCTGCAACCAGCTTTTGATAGTGGTTGGCTATGTCAGCGCCGAGACATACGTTGTGTTGCAGCAATTGCGTGTAGGAGTGTACATTTTGGTCGGCGGTCAATTCGGAGATGCGATTGAGTAATTTTGGCGTGATCGCCTTGTGCCTTATCTGCGCAAGCTCGCGTTGTGCTTGTTGAATAAACGGCAATATTTCCGCATCGGCTACTTCTGCTGCTTTAGGAATTGGGTTAGCAATAATTAAGGGGTTGTGGATCTGCAATTTTTTTTGATACAACATTAAACGTGCAATCTCAGCAGCGGAGTCGAGACGATATGGCATCACAATGCCACTGCTATGATTGAGAAATGCAGGAAAATCGTTGGTTTGATACCCTATCAAGGATGCACCTTGCGCTTCCAATATTTCCAAGGTTTTGGGCAGATCGATAACGGATTGTGCTCCAGAACATACCATGGCCACTGGGATGGATGACAAATCTAATAAATCGATAGAATGTATGCGATTATGAAATGGGTTAGGAATGTCGCATAGGCCAGCCGATACAAAAATAGGCAGACCTGTTAAGTGTGCACAAAATAAGGTTGCAGAGATATGCGTATTGACTGTCTGGCGGTTGCTTAAATAATAGGGAATATCACGTCGCGAAGCACGAGGTATGGTTGAGTCACTGCATAGCTGTTCGAGCAATGCGTCATCCAAACCTATGTGAATTTTACCCTGGTGCAAGGCGATGTGTGCCGGGACGGTCTGGTTGTCCCGCGCCAGTTTAGCGACCATACGAGTGATTGCCAATACGTCACAAGCGCTAGACCAGAGCCTGATGGCCGGTGTTTCTAACACCAATACTGGCGTATGGCACTGCAAGGCTTCTGTCACTTCTTCGCTGATGCACAGCAGATCAGGCGACATGATTATCCTCGGGTGGAATATAGCCTTTTGGCTTTTCAGAGCCGCCAGAGCCAAAGAAGTAATCGCGCATTTCGGTGCGCAGAAATGCACGCGCTTTGGCGTCTATCATGCTTAAGCGATACTCATTGATCAGCATGGTTTGGTGTGATAGCCACATGTCCCATGCTTGCTGTGATATGTCTTGATAAATCTGCGCGCCTAAGTCGCCGGGGAATGGTGGTGTCTGCATGCCGGGCAAAGATTGCTTTAGCTTTAAACAAAATACAGTACGTGACATCATGCATATCCTACAAAATTTTACTTATTACCTTACCATGTATTGGCAAGATGCAGTAGCGAATTTTAGTTTGGGTATACCCAATGGGTTGACCCAATTCTGGAAAAAATATGATATATGTGCTATGATTTAGGTATAGTGGATAAATTTTGGATAGTCATTTCGCTATGAAAAAAATACAAGAAGATTTGTTAAAAAAGCTCAAAGAGCTCACCATTTCTCTCCAAAGCAGTGAGACAGAACTAAATGACTGCGTAGCACGTGTAATGCAACTCCCGCCCGATAAGCAACAGCAGTATATGATGGTACTTGATAACATCCAAAACCAAATAAAACTCATCAACATAAGGGAGTTAAATAAAGTAAAAGATGTCCTAGGCCTTGAAAAATTCAGTGGCCCAGCGCTCCTAAGTCACATCGAGATCTGCCTGCAACAAAGTCAACTAATTGCAAAATCAATTAACCAGTCTAAGGACTTAATTGAGCAGTCATACAGGAATTCTAAATATAATCCTGGCACTAAAAGCAAAATGCTGTTCAATGCAGAAATGAACATGCAATCGGAAGATGAAACTGAAAATTTCTCTCAAAACACGCCAAGCCCCAGTCCTAATGCGACACAAAATAGCAGCA
Source organism: Legionellaceae bacterium (assembly GCA_036752465.1). GTDB lineage: Bacteria > Pseudomonadota > Gammaproteobacteria > Legionellales > Legionellaceae > DAIOSQ01. The sequence continues at coordinate 9,920 of DAIOSQ010000016.1, forward strand.
AAAGAGATCCAAGTGCTGGCGATAACCCAAGACTAAACAAAACACCACCTTTGGGAGAAAAAGCATCGCAAAAAAAACGGGTAATAAATGGTTTTTCTATGCTGAAGCCACAAATGGTTTTATTGGAAAAAATGATTCGAATTCAGCAAGAAGCAAAAAAGCAAAAAAATATTACTCAGCAATTGCGATCCGATGCATATGTGGACCAAGAAATATTAAGATTAGATAGAATGGTAGATGAAACAATTTTACAAACAGATAAAAAAGTTGATGAAAAAATATTAAAATTAGACAGGATGGTAGATGCTGAGCTCTTGAGATTGAGCATGCTGTCATTTTCTAAAGAAATTAAAAATTCACATCAAAAAAATAAGGCATTAAATGACAGTTTCAAAAGGTGCCATAGTGTCGAAATGAAAATTGATCAATACATAGAAGCGAAAATCACAACGCAAACTAGATTATTAGAAGAAGCATTCATCGCGCATCAACAAGATATTAAAATGCAGTTATCCGCGGTAAGAAAAGATAGTATGGACGAGCCAACGCAGGATTATCCTTCATACAACCCGAATCTGAATTAGTAGGCCCCAGTTTTTTGACTGATTTTTTGTTAAGCACGCCAAAGAGATGATGGCGTGCTCCGTATTTGATTTTTCTTGAGCTAATAAATCAAAGTTAATAAGTAACGTGTCTTTTTCAGGGGGATTTTTATTCCTAAATAAGTTATCAGCTGTTCTGTGCAAAGCCCAAATTATAGTCTATCCTTGTATTAGGACTGTATTTTAAAAAACAGGGAGAACGAGATGGAATTCAAAAATAAAGCTCAGTTTATGGGGTGCTGTCATGCCAACCGTTGTAGTGTCGTCGGTATGATTTTGATAGTTCTTGCAACTATTATGACAATTGTCACCATGAGTGGTTTAGGTATATTTGGCATGTTTATTGTTGGCTTGGCTATGTCGGGTCACAAATACTGGGCTCATCATGATAAATCTCTCGACGAAGCGTGTGACGATCACTCTCATTGTGAGGTCAAACCGAAAGAAACTAAAAAAACCACTAAGAAATCAGTTTAAGCGTTCCTTTGATGAAGCCGCTGCGACGGCTGATGTAAGTCAGTCAATCAATAGATTGCTGAAAGCCAGCTGTGATTGACTGATCAATTTGTCCTTCCCTTTTGCCCATACCATAGCTAGAATAAGGCACTTTACCTCTTTAATACGACCCGTTATGCCCAAGCGCACTGATATTCAATCCATCTTGATTCTAGGGGCGGGTCCGATTGTGATTGGCCAAGCCTGTGAGTTTGACTATTCAGGTACGCAAGCGGTCAAAGCGCTGAAGAGCGAGGGTTATCGCGTCATTCTTGTCAATTCAAATCCAGCCACCATCATGACCGATCCTGAGTTGGCGGATGCCACCTATATCGAACCCATTCTTTGGCCGGAGGTTGCAAGAATTATAGCGATCGAGCGACCCGATGCCATTTTGCCGACTATGGGGGGACAAACGGCGCTGAATTGTGCTTTAGATTTAGCCAGAGAGGGCGTATTAGAAGAGTATGCTGTCGAGATGGTGGGTGCAAATCGCGAAGCCATTGATAAAGCAGAAGATCGCGATAAGTTCCGCCAATTGATGCGCAAAATAGGTCTGGATATGCCAAAATCAGCTATCGCCCACAGCTTGGAGGAAGCGATCTCTGTGCAAGCTCAACTCGGATTTCCCTGTATTATCCGCCCGTCATTTACCATGGGAGGAAGTGGTGGAGGAATTGCCTATAACATGGAGGAGTTTGAAGACATTTGTGGTCGAGGTTTGGAGTTATCTCCGACGCACGAATTGTTGATTGATGAATCTGTGCTAGGTTGGAAAGAGTTTGAAATGGAGGTGGTGCGTGACTCTCGTGACAATTGTATTATTGTCTGTACCATTGAAAATTTTGATCCAATGGGAGTCCATACCGGTGACTCTATCACAATTGCACCTGCACAAACTTTGACTGACAAAGAATATCAACGTATGCGGGATGCTGCTATTCGGGTATTAAGGGCGGTTGGGATTGATACCGGTGGGTCTAATGTCCAGTTTGCAGTGAACCCTGCAGATGGCCGCATGCTGGTGGTGGAAATGAACCCTCGCGTATCCCGTAGCTCGGCCTTGGCTTCTAAAGCCACCGGCTTTCCAATCGCCAAAATAGCTGCACTGTTGGCTGTGGGATATACCTTAGATGAGCTACACAATGAAATTACGGCGAATCAAACCCCTGCCTCTTTTGAGCCTACGCTTGACTACGTCGTGACCAAAATACCGCGGTTTAATTTTGATAAGTTTCCGCAAACGTCGCCAATTTTATCGACACAAATGAAATCTGTGGGTGAGGTGATGGCCATAGGTTCTAATTTTCAGGAATCCCTACAAAAAGCGATTCGAGGTTTGGAGATAGGACGCTCTGGCCTTAATCCATTGTTTCGCGGTAAAGATTTAGCCGTGCTGCGTAGTTATTTACGTGAACCCACCCCAGACCGGCTGTGGTATGTTGCGGATGCCTTTCGTTGTCAGCTTTCACTGGAAGAAATTTATCAAGAGTCGAAAATCGACCCCTGGTTTTTAGCACAAATTCAAGAGCTGGTGGCGATGGAGCTGTTTATCGCCAATCAACAGCTTGAACAGTTGACTGCTGCGACCATGCGTCAATTCAAGCGTTGCGGTTTCTCGGATGAGTATTTGGCGCAATTGTTGCACAGTGAAGAGCACCTGGTTCGTGCGCAGCGGTTGCGCTTACAGGTCAAGCCTGTATACAAACGCATTGACTCTTGCGCTGGAGAATTCCCTACCGAAACGGCGTATTTTTACTCGTGTTATCAAACATATTGTGAAGCAAGATCGCAACAACATCCCAAAAAAATTATGATTCTTGGTGGCGGGCCTAACCGGATTGGTCAAGGTATTGAGTTTGATTATTGTTGTGTACATGCGGCAATGGCACTCCGTGAGGTTGGGGTGCAAACAATTATGGTTAATTGCAACCCGGAAACTGTTTCTACCGATTTTGATATATCAGATCGCTTGTATTTTGAACCAGTTACTTTAGAAGATGTTCTGGCTATTGTAGATATTGAAAATCCTCTGGGCGTTATCGTACATTATGGTGGGCAGACGCCGCTGAAGTTGGCCAAGCATTTAGAGGCCAATGGCGTGCGTATTATTGGCACATCATCAGATGCCATTGACATGGCAGAGGATCGTGAGCGCTTCCAACAATTGGTCAGTCAACTCGGCTTGCACCAACCAGCCAATGGCACGGTACGCAGTGAAGCCGCTGCGCTCATGCTGGCGCCGCAGCTTGGCTATCCATTGGTAGTGCGGCCTTCATATGTCCTGGGTGGCCGAGCGATGGAGGTTGTATACCAAGAAGATGATTTGAAAGCTTATTTGAGCCATGCAGTGGCGGTTTCCAATGATTCTCCGGTATTATTAGATAAGTTTCTGAATGATGCCATTGAAGTTGATATCGATGCGGTTTGTGATGGTGAAGAGGTGCTTATTGGTGCCATTATGGAGCATATTGAACAAGCTGGCGTACATTCTGGAGATTCTGCCTGTACATTACCGCCGTTTAGTCTCAGTATGGTCGTGCAACAAGACTTGGTAGAACAACTGACAGCTTTAGCAAAAGCTTTGGGTGTGATAGGGTTGATCAATGCACAGTTCGCCATTCAGGGCGATGATATTTATGTGCTTGAAGTGAATCCAAGAGCATCGCGTACGGTGCCGTTTGTCTCCAAAGCGACAGGGTTGCCTTTGGCAAAAATTGCAGCATTATGCAAAATTGGGGTGCGTTTAAGAGATTTGGGTTTGTTGGGCTACAAACCCAATGCTAATTTTTATTCTATAAAATTGCCGGTATTTCCGTTTGTGAAGTTTGCTGGAGTCGACTCTATTCTGGGCCCTGAAATGAAATCCACCGGTGAGGTGATGGGGCTGGCTAGGCGCTTTGGTCAAGCGTACTCTAAGGCACAATTAGCTTCCAGTACGCATATCATCAAACGACGCAAGGTATTTATTTCGGTACGTGATGCAGATAAAGCAAAAGTAGGGCATATTGCTAAGAAACTAATTGATCTCGGTTTCGAAATTATTTCTACTCGCGGTACCGCCAATGTCCTACAAGCAGCAGGTATTGATTGTAAGCGCGTCTTTAAAGTGGCTGAAGGTAGGCCGCATATTGTAGATTATATTAAGAATCATGACATTGATTTTATAGTGAACACCACTGAGGGCAAGATGGCGATAGCGGATTCATTCACCATTCGTCGCAGTGCGTTACAACATAAAGTGAGTTATACCACCACTTTATCAGGTGCTGAAGCGGCTTGTCTTGCCATGAAGTACGAAGACCGACAAACCGTAACACGATTGCAAGATTTACATGAGAGGTGGACATGCAAAAACATCCAATGACCGTAGTGGGTGCAGAGGCGTTGCGCTCTGAACTTCAACGGTTAAAATCTATTGAGCGCCCAAGGATTATTGAAGCGATTGCGGTAGCCAGGGCGCACGGTGATTTGAAAGAAAACGCTGAATACCATGCCGCGCGTGAAGAGCAAAGTTTTAATGAAGGGCGTATTCTTGAGCTGGAAGCCAAATTGTCGCTGTCGCAAATAGTCGATATCAGTCAGTTGACCAATCATGGCAAAGTAGTGTTTGGAGCTAAAGTTCTGGTATGTAACTTACAAACGGACACAGAACTCGAGTATCAAATTGTTGGTGAAGATGAAGCAGACATAAAAGTTAACAAAATATCGTACAGTTCACCGATTGGTCGTGCTCTAATAGGGAAAGAAGTTGGTGAGACCATTGTTGTCAGTACACCTGGCGGCAATGTTGATTATGAGATTCTAGCCGTCGACTATGTGTAACTTTGTATCCGTGTGGCTACCCATGCTGCTTATGCGGAATAGCGACATAGTGTTTGAAAATCACAGCGGCTGCAAATAGCTGCTTTGGCGGGCAACGGTTGACACTGTCCGTCTTTGATTTCGTTGGCAAGTCCGTGTAAGGTGTTTTGCCACTTATGACGTAAATTTAGCCAGGATTGATCGGCTTTTAATGTCTGGATGCCTTTCAGCGGTTTCGGCGACTCACTCAAGCCTACGCAGGTTAAGCGGCCTTGTTTTAATTCTAAAAATAGCACCACACGTATCGCGTCATCTAACAACGTGTAGAGCAATAATTGCGGTGTAGTAGGGCGCTCATCATACCATGGCAGGCTGCTGGGAATATTGGTTTTATAGTCAATGATCCACTGTTCTTGCTGATCTATGCTGCAATCAAGGCGGTCGATGCGCACCTGGAACTGCAATTCTGCCAGGGTGATGTGACCAGATTTTTCTAGCGCGGCTACTGTAAATGGTGGCCGTGCACTGTCCCAGTCCAAACTAGCTTTAACCAGCAGATATAAGCGCTTTGCTTCTAAACCTTGGACCAGCTTCGGCAGGGAGAAAGGCCGTTTACTGATCCAGGGTAGCATGGCTTGGTCAATGGCGGTTGCTATCATGCTGTCGAGTTGCGCTGAGCTCAAGGATAGGAGCATCTGTTGCGTTTGGAGTTGTTGCCACAGCAACTCGAGCGTTCGATGCAATATTTGCCCTCGTTCACTGGCATCGAGACCACGGCTTATGGGTTGTGGTTTTTTGGCATGCAAACGGTATTGCGCGAAGGCGCGAAACGGGCACTGGGCTTGATAGGCTAAAATATTAGCGCCTCCGGCCAAACTTGAGGCTGACGATGGCAATGGATATACGTACGGTTCAACATAGGCTTGTAAGGCTGGCATGTGCTCGCTTGCATTTAATGTCGCTGGGGTTATGCAAGGGTATTCTGTTATCAATGGGCTAGATGATTGATGCAATGCTTCCTGAAACTCGGGATAACTCATGATGCATTCCGCACATGAATTATGCATGCGTGTCAAAAGTTTCTGGGCAAAATGTAACTCTCGTTCGGTGTTGGCGTGCGGCATATCCAGTGATTTTTGTAATGTGATCGGGATAAACGCCGACATGTGCGCGCGCTGAGGAAAATTTTGATCCGTCATGCCACAAATCCATATGCCATCAAAATGACAACCACTGGCCTCAAGTAAGCCGAGAATTTTAATAGGTGTGTTGGCTTTTTCTGGTTGGAAAATGGTATGTTGCGCAATTTCGCGCAGAATTTGCATGGCGTCAGTTGCAGTGATTTTATCTTGGCAAACCAACGAGATATGATAAAAATCATCCAGTAGAGTTAAAAAACGCTGAAAACACTGGTAGTTATCCGAGTCAAGGGAATACTCACCAGGAAACCCTAAAATTTCTAGTCTTGCTCGAAACAAGGTTGTCCAGGTAGCAATGGTCGCTTGTTTGGGGTAAGCCGGCATGGCCAACAATGCAGTGGCCAACAGTGGAGATGTTGTGTTGAGTATCTCGCAAAATAGCGGGATAGTTGTACGAGGCTCCTGCAATAGTGAGCTTTGCTCGATTTCGATTCGATTGGACCATTCTTGTTTTGATCCTGTCATAAAAGGTGAGTGCAACAACAGTCTAGCCTGAGCTACGCTCAGATCTGTGCTCAACGCCAGAAAGTGCATGGCATGCGAAACCAACGGGTATTCTGACAAGGGTAGCCCCAATGAGATATTGATTTCATCCGGCTGAAAATGTGTTAAAAAAAAGCGCCGCAACGATCGAAATTGCTGCTGTAAGTCAGGTACGACTACAGCGATATTACGTTGGCCACTGGCCAATTTTGCTTTTAACCATTGCGCGATATTAAGCCATTCTTGCTCTTGATCGCTAGGAGCACAGCGGTAACGGACAGCTGAACCAGCTGCAAGATCGTAGTGATATTGTAGATAACCGTTGCCAGCTAATGTTTGTTGTAATTGTTGTAATAATGGGAACTCATCATCAAAACAAGCCCAAATCATGGCATGAACCGGGTACCATTCTGTGCTATTTTTGCGCTTATGTAGCGCGAGTAGGTACGGTATAATGTGTTCAGGTGTGATGGCCTGCTTGGCATCTAAGGCTTGCTGGAATGCCTCAATCCAGGCTTGAAATTGTTGTTGTTGCGGTATAGTTGCAAACAGTGGGTGTTGCAGAGAAAGACACCATTGTTGGCAGCGTTTCCAGGCAGTCATGACTTCGGTTACAAGGCTTTGTTGGTGTTCGGCGGGTAACAGGGTTTGTAAAATTTGCGCGAACAAATGGCGTTGCTGATGACTGTTCAACACCCGCGGATGCGCCTCGAATGGATAGCTCTGAAGCGCATGCTGATAAAGTTCTTGTAAAAATGTCTGGTAGGCGAAGCAGCGCGGTTTTTGGATGAGGGGTTCTTGTTGCTGATAAAAATAATCTTGTATCAATTGCTGGCTTAAGCGCTGATTGGGTGTGATGACCAACGCTCCCTGGCGCATGTGTTGAAATAATATGGTTTTGTCATGGATAATCAAAAGAGATACTCTAAAACAATCATAATACCGGGAGCAAATAAGATACACTGGCCAGCATAGATATCATTTGGAAGGAGCGATTGCTGGTACTGGTACTGGAATTGGTTTGGTTGGCGTCACTAGGCAAAGTGATGGTATTGGCAGCAGATTGTTTGCCTAGATAGTTATAGATGAGCTCACTGGAAAGAAACCAGTTTTTGCTCATTTGATAGTTGGCACCTAAACCAAGATTGTACCCGGTTGTGTAGGCTTGTGAATTTAAGGTTACGTTGTGGCTGATTGTACCGTTAAGATTCGATCCTATGTTGTTTTGTAGCGGGTTGGTTTTGATATCAGCAAAGCTGACACCACCTTCAACAAAAGGTAGGATATTCGGCAAAATTTTGTATCCCAAAATTGCGTTGATATTGTAAACGGGTTTTAAAATAACCGGACTATTATTGAGATGACTGCCTATGATATTGCTGTTTGGCAGGGCCAGTTTTGCTTGGGTCAACGATTCTATTGAGGTGTATTGCACGGAGGTTTTTGCACCGACGTAGGTATCTTGTTTAAAAAATTGCCCGTAACCGAACTGGCCATCGAATAGTTTAGCAGAACTGCTGCGCATCGTTGGCTCCGAGGTCATCATGGGTAGCTTAGACAATAGGTTCGGTTGCGTCAGGTTGCTCAAAGATGGGTTGAGAGGGATGCTAGGGCTGGTATAAAACGGTTGTAAATCATGATGCGCTTGAATGCCTTCCATCCCATTAGCCATAGCAATTTGCACCTGAATAACCATGCCAGCACATGCTATAAACTTGTTTTTTTTCATAGTAACAACTTCCTTAATCTTCGCGCGATTTGTCAGATCATCTGATAAATGATCTTTTTTATGCTGGGGTCTCTTTGATCCCTCATACATTTGATGTCAAGCTAAAATATACCCGTTATTTGATCAAAAGTCATCCCCTGACTCTTGAGAAATATGGGGGACATCAGTACCATTAAGCCATCAGGATGTTAAGGGGGTTAGCGCGATGTTTAAAGGCAGTGTGGTGGCGATGGTCACACCCATGCTGGACGATAAGGTCGATGTGCGGCGTTTGCAAGAGCTGGTGGAATTTCATATTGCATCTGGTACGCATGCGATTGTGGCGGCAGGTACTACCGGTGAGGCAGGCAGCTTAAGTCGAGATGAGAAGTTGTTGGTCATAAAAACCGTGATTGACCAAGCACGTGAGCGCATTCCTATCATTGCTGGTACTGCGGCCAATGCGACTAAAGATACCATTATGCTGTCGCAGATGGCCCTGGAGCTTGGTGTGCATGCATTATTGATTATGACGCCTTATTATATCAAGCCTACCCAAGAAGGTTTGTACCAACATTTTAGCCAAATTGCGCATGCTGTGCCTATTCCTATCATTCTCTACAATGTACCCAGCCGCACCGGTTGTGATTTATTACCGGAAACTGTGGCGCGTCTTGCCTGTATATCGAATATAGTCGGGATCAAGGAAGCCACTGGACAAATGTGCCGCTTGCAAGATATTTTGCATGCATCACAAGGCAGCATAGATGTGTACAGTGGTGATGATTTGACTGCCGCGGAATGGATGATGGCTGGGGCGAAGGCGGTTATCTCGGTCACTGCAAATGTTGCGCCGATATTGTTAGCTAAAATGTGTGATGCCGCCTTGGATCAGGATCGTGTGACATGTCTGTCTATTCATGAAGAACTGCGGTCACTCAGTGAGCTGATGTTTTGTGAGTCGAACCCTATTCCTGTGAAATGGGCGTTGCATAAAATGGGTATGATGAGCGATGAAATTCGCCTGCCAATGACTCATTTATCAACAGAGTATCATCAAAAGTTGCACCAGGTCATGGTCAAATTACATTTGCTCTAAGGCAACAATTTTTTGTGAGATGGATTGGTTAATCTGATAGAGGTAATACTGTGAAATATGTACCATGGTTACTGTTGTGTCTTGTGTTGTGTGGTTGTGAGTCCTACTATGCCACCAATGCGGAGAAACAATATTTACGGAGTCACAATGGTGCAGCTGTCCAGGTACCCCCACCTTTGACAGCAGCTGAAATCAATCATTTTTATGATCTGCCAGCGCAAAATCAAGCGGCAGAAATTAATATTGAGCCACCGAAATCAAAATGAGGCGTCATTATGTCTGCAAAAAATGCCACCCAAAAAATCATCCATGAATTGTCCAATCGTATTGTAGATGCGCAAAGAAAAATTCGTATTTTAGATCTAATCAAATGGGATGATTCGATCAAACACTCATTTTTGCAGAAAAAAGGCAAACAAATGCCGCAAGTCACCGAAGATTATTACCACAATCGGCCACTGCCTTTTGAGCTCGTCGCAAAAATTGAGGAGTTTCACACGATTGCACGGGATGCGCAGAATGAGTTGGGTCAATACTCGCCGATGACACGTTTAATCAGTAGAAGATGTGCCGAGTATATCCGATCAGTAGAAATGCTCAGCAAACGAGGCACGCCAGCTTTTTCTGAACTGTCTATGGAACTTTACGGCAGTCCCAATGACGTATTTTACCCGGGTGGCCCAAGATTATCAGATATGGGGGTGCTGCTGTTTGATGTCTTGACTGCCTTGGATGTGCAATTGCAATCCGAGGATGATGTTAAAAAATATACGCCGCAATATGCGCAAGCGTATTTGCAAGAACGTCTGGGCAAGTTTTTTGATATGCATCCAGGCAAAGTCACTGTTGTTATCAGCGATGACATGGTGGCAGATGCTGCAGCAGGCGCGGATAGTATTAAATTAAGTCAAAATGTTATGTTTAGCCAGCGTGATTTACAGTATCTTGAGGTGCATGAAGGCTGGGTACATGTGGGGACTACTTTGAACGGTGCTGAGCAGCCTTATTGTTCGTTTTTATCCAAAGGGTCACCATCTTGTAGCGTCATCCAAGAGGGTTTGGCGGTGATTACCGAGGTGGTCAGTTTGTCATCTAATCCTGCACGGATGCGAAAAATAACCAATCGCGTGATTGCGCTAGATAAAGTTTCTCAGGGTGCCAATTTTCTTGATATATATCACTATTTTCTTGGCTGTGGGTTACAACCCGAAGAAAGCTATTATCAATGTGTGCGAATATTCAGGGGAAGTTTGCCAGAGGCTGGTGCTTTTACTAAAGATTTGTCTTATGCCAAAGGATTGGTGTTGATATATAATTTTATTCGTTTTGCCATCAGTCAACATCGAGTAGATGCCGTGCCTCTATTGTTTTTAGGGAAATTGTCCTTGGATGATATACCATTATTGCAAGCACTACAGCATCAGGAATTGCTCACGCCCCCGATGTATTTGCCGCCGCCCTTTCGTGATTTATCTGCGTTGAGCGCATGGATGAGTTTTTCCTTATTTTTAAATAAATTCGATTTGGATACGATGCAAGAGAATTTTATGTTTTTACTCAATTAGATCCGGTGGATAAGAAATTGGCTAGCATGTCCATGCCATGTTCGGTTAAAACTGCTTCAGGATGAAATTGCACCCCGTATAAGTGATATTTTCGATGAGAAATCGCCATGATGGTGCCGTCTTCGGCCCATGCGTCGATGGCGAGTGCAGCTGGTAGCGTAGCTGTTTGGATAGCCAGAGAATGGTAACGCGCTACGTTTAACGGATTCGGTAATCCACGAAACAAGTTTTTTTGCTGATGCGTGATGCAAGATGTTTTGCCATGTAATATTTTGGGTGCGTGCGTGATGGTGGCACCTAAAGCATGC
>DAIOSQ010000017.1:0-20963 GCA_036752465.1 Legionellaceae bacterium
CCTGTTACTGCCGTGAAAGGGCAATGTCCTAGGCCTCTAGACGATGGGGACGTTCTACACAATTGCTTAACTTCCGTGAGGATTTGGTGGAGCTAGGCGGGATCGAACCGCCGACCTCTTGCATGCCATGCAAGCGCTCTCCCAGCTGAGCTATAGCCCCACTTAAGAAAAACGAAGTTTAAGGGAGAGCGCGTACGCTGTCAAGCGCTTTCTCCGCAAACTGTTTGTGTCATCATAGCAAATGAGTTAACACCTCTTGTAAATGCTTGACTGGCAGTACGGCGATCCCCAAATCTGCTCTTGGGGCGTTAGCAAATGGCACAATGGCGCGTTGAAAACCATGCTTTAGGGCTTCTTTTAAACGCTCTTGGCCATTTTGAACCGGGCGGATTTCACCTGCCAAGCCAACCTCACCAAAAATGATGGTTTGTGGATCAAATACACGGTTGCGCAAGCTGGAAACCGCGGCTGCGAGCAAGGCCAAATCGCTGGCGGTTTCTGTAACTTTAACGCCACCGACGACGTTAATGAAGACATCCTGGTCGTATGTGGCAATACCCCCATGCCGATGCAGTACGGCTAAGAGGATCGCTAAGCGATTTTGCTCTAGGCCTACACTCACGCGTTTTGCTTGTTGACCATGCGCCTCGTCAACAAGAGCTTGTATTTCTACCAACATTGGGCGCGAACCCTCCCATGTGACCATCACCGCGCTGCCTGGTGTGGGTTCTGGTTGGCGGGACAAAAAAATGGCGGATGGATTGCTGACTTCTTTCAATCCTTTGTCCGTCATCGCAAAAATTCCTAGTTCGTTGACGGCACCAAAGCGATTTTTAATGGCGCGGATCATGCGAAAACGACTGTCTGTTTCACCTTCAAAGTATAAGACGCTATCGACCATGTGTTCTAACACGCGTGGACCGGCCAAAGCCCCTTCTTTGGTAACATGGCCAACTAAAAATACAGCAGTTTGTGTCATTTTTGCATACTTCACCAGCTGCGCAGTTGCTTCACGGACCTGACTTACGCCCCCGGGCGCAGAAGCAATGCTATCGGTAAAGATGGTCTGCACCGAATCTATGACCAATACCTTGGGTTGATGAGTATTGGCATGCTCTAGGATACTTTCAACATGTGTTTCTGCCAACAAGTGTAAATGATGCAGCGGTAACTGTAAGCGTTTAGCGCGCAAAGCTACCTGCTGTAAAGACTCTTCACCTGTGACATATAAGGTTGTTAGCTGTGTCGATAAATGGGCCAATGCTTGCAATAATAAGGTTGATTTACCAATGCCCGGATCGCCACCTATGAGTACTACCGATCCATCCACCAAGCCGCCACCGAGCACGCGATTGAGTTCGGAAATGCCACAATCCATGCGCATGACTTGTTGCAAGACCACATCTTCGATCGCCGTGACCGTTGACCGTTGATTGGCATAATTGCCTATTCTACTGTTTTTCAAAGGCAGAGGGGTATCGCGTTCTTCACTGATGGTGTTCCAAGCATTGCAATGCTTGCAAAGGCCTATCCATTGCGTGTAAATAGCAGCACATTCTTGACATACAAAGCGAGACTTTACTTTCATGGTTATCTCAGCAGCAGAAAAGTGGTCCGTTGAGTTGTTAGCTCAGTATAGCGTATGCCGGAGCATTGCAACCAGCCCGCAAGACAGGGTATACTCGCGACACTTTTTATAGATCACCCCATGGCACTTGCATGAGCAAACCTGTGCATTTTGAAGATTCGATAAAAACTTTGGAACATATTGTTGCGCAACTAGAAAAAGGTGACTTATCGTTGGAAGAGTCTTTGTTACAGTTTGAAAAAGGCATTCAATTGGCGCGAGCCTGTCAAAGCATTCTCCAGCAGGCCGAACAAAAGATAGAAATGCTTACTGCCATCAAACCTGAGCAGGGCAGCGATGAGTCATAGTATCGAGCTGCAACTCAAGCATTTTGAAGTGCTCTTGGCCTCCGTATTGCAGCATAAAGACATCCCAGCGGCACGCATCCAACAGGCCATGCACTATGTGTTGTTTCCGGGTGGCAAGCGCTTTCGTCCCAAGCTGGTATATAGCTGCGGTCAAATTTTACAAGTCTCGCCAGCCATCTGTGATTTGATTGCCGTCGCCATAGAATTGATCCATTGCTACTCACTGGTGCATGATGATTTACCGGCTATGGATAATGATGATTATCGCCGCGGACGCTTAAGTTGCCATAGGGCTTTTGATGAAGCTACTGCCATTTTGGTAGGAGATGGCATGCAAGCGCTGGCGGTTGAAGTCTTGCTTGAGCGTATGCCGCAGTATTTAGATGCGCACACGGTTATCAAGCTTAGCGTGTGTCTGCTGCAAGCCTGTGGCGCTTGCGGTATGGTCAGTGGCCAAAGTCTAGACTTAACTGAATTGCAAAAGCCCACCATACCTGAAACACAACTTGCCGCTATTCATGAGCTTAAAACCGGAAAATTGATTCAAGCCTGCGTGCAAATGGTATTGCTGGCATCATCGCCTTCTGACCAAGCATCGCACCATGCCTTGGCGACTTTTGCCACCCATTTGGGCTTGGTTTTTCAGATGCAGGATGATTACAACGATAAGTATACTGGCGACGCCTTGCTGGGCAAGGGGCGTTCCTCTGACAGTGCGAATGCAAAAACAACGTTTGCTAGTCTTTATGACAAGCGCACCTTATGTCAAATGATTGATAATCATTACTCCCAAGCACTGGCCTGTTTGTCGCCGCTGTTAGGTCAACAGCATGTGTTGATCGCACTGATTGACGATTTGCGACAGAATAGGCAGCATGCAAACTGCGATGGATAGCGACGCGAACAATCTCTGCACGTGGAAAGGGTATATACTTAATAGTAAGTGTTTAACATACTGGAACACAACATGCCCATCTATCTGCTAGTAAATGAGGTAATGCCTGATGGAATTGGCGATTTCACGCACTTTGAGGATATGGTCAGATATGTACGCAACGATCCTAATTACAGCGATGTCAAATGGATTGCTGTGGTTATTTTTGCTGGCGATGGGTCACCAGTAAATTATGCAGCCATTCAGCGCCGATTGTCGGCGTTAGACATAGAGTTTTATTATTATCGTGCAAATTATTGGATTTCTGAGCAGATATACATAGATCCATGTGACTTGTTAGATGCTGAATTGCAGACGAATCCTGATTTGCGTGAACAGCTGACTTTGGTCGATCAAGTCATCAGAATATCAACCCATGGCTTACCGCTCACTAGATTTTTAAACGCTGAAATACCACAAAAATATATACTGGAGCATGAGTATACTTCTTTAAGTTCTAGCGGTATGCGGGCATTAGGTTTATCAGAATAAGCTTTAGGAATAAAAATCTTAGATATTCCACGCCTTCCTGCGCCTGAGGCTTGGAGCAACTTGGTAGCTTGTGATGCTCTGTTTGCCCAGCTTTTATTGAGTTCAACGGGTGTCCGTACGTTTGCAGATTTTCAAGACAATAACCGCATCATCCCAGCTTATTTTAATGTGAATCAGGACTTTTTGTATTTCTTAAACTTATTGGCTGTGAACAACTTTATGACCGATAAACATATTGTGCTGTATCTTTCTGGCACAAAGACATGGGTCGATTTTTTACAACAAATAGGCGGCCGTTCTAGCAACTTGGGTGAGCCAATATTTGAAGAGCCATTATTTCCACGATTGCAAGAATATTTTTTTGGTGGGTCGGAAACAAACATTAAAACGATTGAAGTGATTAGCCCACAAGCAGCAGACTGCTTAACAATACCGTTAAGTGCAACTGGGCAGACGGTCATCAGAATCTTCACTGGCTATGTATTATCATCGCAGGCATATGATGCACTGTATCAATTATCTTTCCTTGCGGGTGTTTCGGGTGACAATACCTTCGAGCGATGTGTTTCTATGCAAGTTTTACCCTATTATTGGTCGACCAACTATGCATCTAAACGACCAAGCTTGGCAGCATTGTCACAGATAACCCAAGCAGAAGAGTTGGCTATATCCGAACAAGCAAGACGTTCATATCAAATTTTTTTTCGACCTGATCGATTCAGAGGTGCTTTTGGGGTACCTGTTTTCGATAAGTTCGCTAAAATTGCAGATCAGCAACTGGGGCAATTGGCTAATCCATTTGCCAATCACCGGCAAATGCAGCGAGACTATGCTTCCTTAGATTTCCCTGAAATGATCAAATACTGGCCGATTTTTTGTCATTATTTAATGCAATACCACAACTTTTACAATCAAATTGATAATTTTCTATTGGATGGCCTGCCAGCGGCAGCGCGGCCAATCGCTTTTCGCCGCACGCAACAAACATTTTTTGATCAAAAAATATCTGAACCGGTTGTCGGTGCCAATACGGGTGCTGAGATATTGAGTAACTTACCCGCTAAATAGTGAGCATTGGTTGGGGCAATGAGTTCACTGGTGCGCTGAATTGCCATGCTACCGGAGATAATACAATAGTTTTTAACGCAGCAATCGTCAACGCGCCCTAACAAAATCATCAATTAATTTCATTGCAATACTGAGGGCTACGGATGGAAGACCTGGCAAGTTATCATGCCTGTACCAGCCAGCGTCTTCAATTTCATCCTGATCCATTACTATTTCACCCGACGCATAATCAGCCGTGAATGCCAGCATCAGTGAATCAGGGAAAGGCCATGGCTGCGAACCATAATACAATAAATTTTTGATTTGTAGCCCAACCTCTTCTCTCACTTCACGATGTACAGCCTCTTCAATGCTTTCCCCCGCATCAACAAATCCTGCAATAAGACCATATACACCCTGTGGAAAATGCGGGCTTCTTGCCATAAGCAGATGATCGCTTTTTTTAATGAGTACAATAATGGAGGGTGATATGCGCGGAAAAAAGCTCAACCCACAAGACGTACATACCCGTTCAAACCCTTTCGCTTGATGCGTATCATGATTGCGCGCTGTGACACAACCACAGCGACTACAAAACTGGTGATTTTTATCCCAATTAATAACAGACCAAGCTTTGACGGCAAGACCATAGCCATCATTACTAAATAAAGACAGCGCTTGTCGTAGCGGAAGAACATGCATGGTATCTGGAATAGACGTTTCCTGGTCGATTTCGGCACAATAGCATTCTATGCTATTAAACCATCCCAAATTAAGATGCCTTAAAAAATACGGGGCCATGGCTGCATATGCCATATCACCGGGCAATGCGTTATCTTTTTTCAACAACAGTAAATTGTCATTTTGAAAAACAAACCAACAGGCCTGTCGTTGCTGCAACGGTGATCCCATACTCAAAACCTGTGTAAAAAAATATGTCGCTCCTATTTTAGCTGTTTCTTACAGTGAAAACACCACCTTCCTTGCCTTTCATGTAAGGATCGCGCTCTATTTATGTCAATTTGAGGATTCAACCCAGGAAGCTCTGGCGTATGACTTGGCATACGGATGGCCTAGCGGATCCCTTTGGAGCGATGAAGCCGCTATTCAAATAAATCATCAATGGTTACTACTGCACTGATGAGATCTTTGGCGTACGTATTTTGATGCAGTCCATTTGCAGCAATCATTGCAATGAAAAATTGTTTCTTTGATCGTGTCACCGCTTTATATACTTCCATTATTCGTTTTAGTGTTTCAGCACACGGCTTATCGATTACAAAAGGCTGCTCTGAATATTTGATTTCACAAAATGTAATGGCGTCATCTTTTCTATCAAATAACAAATCAATCTGCGCTCCTTGTTCAGTCAATTCATTTGCCCTTGGTACATATCTCCATGCACCAATATTTGATGCCACATTTATTTTCAATGCTTTTTTAATGGCAGAAATATGTTTATAACATACCGATTCAAATGCATACCCACGCCAAGACTGATATCTCGATGACTGAATAATGTTTAACCAGACATTGTTGTCTTCGATATCTATTTCAATATTATGTTTTTCTGGCTCAATCCATTGTAAATAAAAAAGAGAGTACTCATCCAAAATTCGATAAAACAGACCTTTTTTTGCATGACCAACGGGAAGAAAGCTCTTAACAAAACCCACTAATTCCAAATCTTGCAGTCGTTTTGTCAGTGTGCCTCCTTTTTTTGTATGTTTAACGTTTTTTTCTATATCCTCACGACTAATTCCATGCCTGCTTCGAGCAATAATTCTAATGAGCTCCTCATATATTTCTGCATCGTCGAATAATGATGTAAAAAGGATATTAAATTCATTAAATAGACGACCTTCTTTTCTAAAACAGAGGTAATTAATATTTTCAGCGACTGATAGATTTTTTTGAAGTTGATTTAAATAATAAGGTACGCCACCCATTACAAAATATATATCTAATATTTGTTTTAAATGTAATATCATCCCACGATGATGAAGGAACGCTTTTGTTTCTGCTAAATTGAATGGTTTTAAATTAATTTGTTCAGTAATACGATTATGTAAGCCGCCCTTATGATGAATGATTTTTTTGATCATCCATGATGCACTTGATCCGCAAATAATTAGTTTGATGCGTGAGTCATTTTTCCAAAACCGATTCCAGTAATACTCAAGCGTTGACAACAAGCCTGAGCGTGATGTGGCGAGCCATGGAAATTCGTCAAAAAACAATATGATGGGTTGTTGGGACTTTTGATTATCGATGGCACTATTAAGTGCCTCAAAAGCCTGCATCCAGTTTGGGGCGATTTCTATTTTTGCCCCACCATAAAAAATTCTGCCAATCTCTTTTGAAAATTCTTTAAGATGTTCCTTCAAAGCTCTTTTTTGAATGCCCACAATATGAAAAAATGGGCCCTCGTGATCTTCAAAAAACGATTCTATTAAAAAGGTTTTACCCACTCTTCGACGACCATAAACCACAACAAACTCGGCTTGCTGCGATTGATAAATAGTAGACAATAGTGCTTTTTGTTTGTGTCGGCCAACGATCATAGTGATTCTTGTGTTATAGGGCTACAAATGAATTTACTATAAGCAGCCCTATAACACAAGACCTTTCTCTCGCGCATAGTTATCAAGCCAATTTTTTGTTATGGCTCCTTGGCGTAGTCTAATTGTTTCCAGAAGTTTTTGCGACAGAACCCAAAATCCTTTAACAGCTTGCATTGGCAGAAGAAGAAATGACCGCATTAACAGGCTATGAGCCCCCGCTCGCAACGTCCAAAGATTATGTTGAATCTCTTCTTGGATTTTGCGCACCCAATGTATTTGAGACCGTGGTTGAATCACCCTTTTATACGATTAATGAAGCAGAGAAAAATGCAGCCATTGAAAAATTTTCCATTCTTACGCAATTTTTTCTAGCAGAAACCAATGTATTTTGCGCATCAAATCTATCAAGCACCGCTAATTTTGGTGAGGTGCTTGACCAATCAGAAGATTTAAGTCAAGAAATTGCGGCACGCATTGTATCAATACGATCCCTAGGTGGAAGTATCGAAAACACTTTGCTTGATTTTATCAATGAACACCAAACTGAATTTACATGATGAGCTTCAAGCAGCGGCATTTTAAAACAACATTGATGTTCGCCGTAGGCTGAATAATTTAGTACTTTCGGGAGCCGGATGCGGGAAATCCGCACGTCCGGTTCTGAGGAGGGGTTTGCTGGAGTGATCCAGCATATCTATTCAACCCATTTCTAAATAAAACCAATTATTTGGGTCTGTAAGTCTTATCTTCATCTTCCTCTTCCTCATGTTCAGAAATGAGTTCGTTATCTGTCGCTGGCTCCAGCTCTGAATCTGAATCTGTTTCTTTTGAGTACCTGATACTGACCTTTGAATGGTTTACAAAGTGGTTATCGTCGTCATATCGTTTAGTGCTTGTCCTGGAGTTATCTTCCTCAAACGGTTGGTCAGTGTCGTTTGATATGTGCGCTGAGTTCCAGAGCCGAACAAGGGGAGAGTCTTTGGCCAGTAATAGCATGGCGCCTTTGGGATCTGTTATACATTTACATGGCCAAAATATGATGTTTGCCGCCAAGGATAGCAACCAAAAAGGCGCTGATAGGGCGCGATAGCTGCCTATTTTTAGGTAGCTTGTACTCCTTTGTGCGACCCAGGATAGCCAAGATAGGTTGGTTTCATCAGCTGCCTCATCTGTCCTGTATATATGATTGGCTCGTTGCTGGAGCGTATAATATATTCGGTCCATGCTACAATCCACTGCTCTGAATATAAATGGTATGATGCGCAGGATGTTCAAGCCTATTTGGCCCACACGCGCGAGAAGATTGGGTTGATTTTGCGCAAAAAAGTCATTCATTGCCGGAGGTATGTTTTCACCTGTGGCTACAGCCTGTGTTTTTTTCTGTTCATACAATTCAGGCTTTAGTACGCGAAATGTTTCAAGGGCAGCGTATTGCAACGAACTCAATCTTGCTTGCTCTGTGCGAATGAACGTACGACGATTTGGAGAATGCTGTTGTGACATATGTTATCCAAATAAAGTATTCATAGTATCAGTATAGATGAATATTGGCCATTTATCTGAGCGATTTTATGGCGTAATGTATTAAGGATGGTGTTGTTGCTGTGCTTACGAAGTAAACCCTGTTGCACGGGGTATATAATCATGAAATGCACTTAGAGCACGTGTAAGTGCCCTTTCTTTTTTCTGAGACATTATACCTTTTTCTCTTTCTTTAGCTGCATGGTCTGTTACTTCGCGTACAAAAGGTTCTGCAATAATATAAGGCTTCTTTGGCGTGATATTCCATGGTGAGTGTATCATGTCTCTTTGGGAAAATTCTGTCATAAATGCAGCATCGTCATGCCATCTTATGTTTTCACGTGTAAATACTTTTCCGGTACTTGCAGCTAAGAATGAATCTGCTTGTTCTTCAGTGCAAAGCATCATGTCTAATGGCTTATTGCCATATTTATCAGATAAATCCAGTCTTGCACCAGCACTAATGAGTCTTTCCATAAGAGAAAGATCACGATGTGCAGCTGCGTAATGTAATGCGGTTTGACCATCTATGTTTTGTATGTTCACATCAGCAGAAAGCGCTAAAAGTCGTTCAATGATTAACGACTGTTGATGTCCGCCAAATAAGTCACACAGATGCGATGAGCCTTTTGCAATAGCAAGCATTAATGGTGTTTTACCGACAAGGTCTACCGCATGTATTTGCTGGAGCATATCAGTTGTGTCAGTGACAATATCGTCATCTAGAAGCATTAAGGCTTCATCTATTTTTGTATTAGCTATTGCCTGCATTAATGGTGTATTACCAAAGAAGCGCTCTTTACAATGGATTAATTTGCATCCACCCAATTCCTCATAAGATTCAGGGTATTTTATTAATATTGCACTGATCAATTCTCTTGAATGCAGTCCCATAGCTTGATGAAGTATAGAAAGCAAGTACAATTTATTGATGTGCAAATCGGATGCTTCACCCCTTGAAGAAATACTAAAAGGCATAAATAGCTCGTCATTCAAACACATAATTTTATCTCCTACTGCTGTCCTGAAACTACCGGCTTCATTGTAGCAGCCGACATGAATGAGTAATCTTGTTTTTTTCGTTCTAAAGGATCTGCACCCCTAGAATTCTGTGTGTTGCAATAGTTTGGCTAAATCCTTGGTAAAATAAGAAATAATCAAATCACTACCGGCTCTTTTAATGGCCAATAATGACTCAATCATGGCGGCTTGTTCTGCTACGATACCCTGCGCTGCTGCGCACTTGAGCATGGCATACTCACCACTGACTTGATAGGCGCATAGCGGGACTTCCGGAAATTGTTGTTTGATGGCATAAATCACATCCAGATAGTGCATGGCTGGCTTGACCATCAGTATATCAGCGCCCTCTTGCAGATCCAGCATGGCCTCGCGCACCCCTTCTTGTCGATTGGCTGGATTCATTTGATAGCTTTTGCGGTCACCGAATTTGGGCGCTCCCTGTGCGGCATCACGGAACGGACCATAAAAATGTGAGGCATATTTGACGGCATAGCTTAATATCGCAACCTCGTGATGACCATGCAAATCAAGCTGTTGACGGACGGCATGCACCATGCCATCCGTCATACTGCTGGGGGCAACCCAATCGGCGCCGGCATCAGCAAGGCTGACTGCTTGCTGGGCCAAATGTACTAAAGTTTCGCTATGTTGAATCTGTTGCTGGTCTAAAATACCACAATGACCATGATCGGTGTACTCACACAAACAGAGATCAGCAATAATCAAGAGTTGTGGATAGTGCTGGCGGATGTAACGTATGGCTTGCTGCACAATGCCATCGCGCAAGCAGGCCGCGCTGCCCTGCGGATCTTTATAGGCTGGGATCCCAAACAGCAGTACGGCTGATACGCCCAAGGCTGCAATGGTTTCTAATTCGCGTGCTAAGCCTGTAAGTGTCAATTGATAATGATCAGGCATGTTGCGGATGGCTTGATTTTGGTCGATGTCTGCGCGGATGAATAGGGGGGCAATAAATTGCTCGATGCGCAAGTGAGTTTCTTGCAGCATTTTACGCACAGTAGCCGAACGACGCAGTCGTGTTAAGCGCAACGGGAGGTGAGTCATAGGTTAGCTCGCAGCAATAATTGTTTTATTCTCTCACACTGTTGGGAAATGTTCTATACTAATTCATATACATTATGTAATAAATAAATTCATTTGGTTGTTGTGGGAGAAGCGTATGGAAACGCAAACAGTTGCTGCATGGGATGATGAAGTGCAAGCTGCTAACCAGGAGCTGGTAACAACGCCGCAGGATTGGCCAATTTCCATTGAACTGGTGGTGGATACGACCGTGTTGCCGTTGCCGCAAATCATTGTAGAGAATACGCATTAGCAGGCCGCACACCGCGTCAAATAGCCCATTAAATGTTCTGTTTGGGCTATTTGACGCGATATGGTATTGGTATTAGTGCAAAGCGAGCATACCCCTGGCAGTCGCTTGAGCATCTGGATGTCTTTGATTTGTTCCAGTTTGTGCAGCGGGGGCAGTAAAAAAGTCTCCAAGCCAATCGCAGGCACCAGACAGTCCGCCCCCAAAAGTACCCATAAGCCGGGTAACGCTTGCCAGCAATTCCCAAAGAGGATCCACTACTGCATGGATTGGAAAATAGATGAGACCAGCCCAACATGTTGCAAGATTATAGAAATCATAATCTGATCCGAGAATAGTCATCCATGCTGTACCTATGATATCGAAGGGTGTGCTCAGAGTCAAAAAGATGTTTGTACACAGTGTAACGATTGGATTCCAAACCAATTGGACCATCAAGTCCCAGAAAAACGCACTTACACTGTCGGTGCTATAGGGCTTAAATAACTTTTCGCAGGGTTCCGCAATCCAGTCATTATTTTCATCTCCACCCTTGAGCACAGTCATTCGTGCCTTGGTGCCTTTTTCACAGACGTCTTTAAAAAATTGCATTTTTATAAACCATTCAAGTTATATCGGTGCTCTATTGTATTAAATTTAATCCTTCGGGTCAAGTTATTTGTGGTCTTGAGTGGACTCGATCGCCAGCTTGCTATTTTCCAGCGCGGCACATCTAAGAGCTGCTGCGCGGGTTTTAAGTTGATATACCCATGCCAATGCTTCTTTGGGCGTCAAATCATCTGCATCAATGGCTAAAATATGCGCAATAATTGCAGTGTATTGTCGGTCTATGTAGGTTGGCTGGGTGGCTTGCGTAGTTGCGGGCGCGGCAGCGGTTGCGTTTCCCAACATTTGCCGCGCCATCAGCAATACTTCCTGCGGTATGCCAGCCAAGGATGCGACTTCTAAGCCATAACTGCTGGCGCCGCAACCGGGTTCAACATGATAGCAAAAAACAATGCCCTGTGCGCTCAGTGTGGCTTTTAAGTGTACATTTCGTATCATGGGATAGTGGGTTGCTAGGGTGGTCAGTTCGAAATAGTGGGTGGAAAACAACGTATAGGCGCGGATGCTGGTTGCTAGGTAAATACAGCATGCATTGGCCAGGCTCATGCCATCATGCGTGCTGGTACCGCGACCAATTTCATCAATGAGCACTAGGCTTTGGTCGGTGGCGTGTCTGAGAATATGTGCTGTTTCGCTCATTTCCACCATAAAGGTAGAGCGCCCGGAGGCTAGATCATCACTGGCGCCAATGCGCGTGAAGATGTGATCGATCGGTCCAAGGATGGCTTTGCTGGCAGGCACGTAACTGCCGATATGGGCCAACAACACAATCAGTGCTGTTTGGCGCATGTAGGTCGATTTGCCACCCATATTAGGCCCAGTGATCAATAATAACTTGGATTGCTCGGTCAAATGCAAATCATTGGCGATGAACTTTTCTTGTAATATCGCCTCGATCACGGGGTGTCGACCGTGTTCGATGGCAATGCCGGGTGAGGCCGAAAACTCTGGTCGGGCCCAATGCAAACTGTGTGCGCGCTCCGCCAGGGTGCAGAGGACATCCAGGGTCGCCAAAGCCTCTGCCAGATCTTGTAGTGCCGGCAGCGAGGGAAGGATAGCCTCTAACAGATGTTCATATAGCCACTTTTCCCTGGCCAATGCTTTGCTCTGCGCGGTGAGTACTTGCTCTTCAAAGCTTTTTAATTCTGCGGTGATATAGCGTTCGGCATGTTTTAGAGTTTGTTTGCGTTGATAATGAGACGGAATTTTTGCCTGGTGACTGTGGGACAGCTCGATATAATACCCATGTACACGATTGTAACCAAATTTTAATGCGGCAATACCGGTGCGCGCTTTTTCCGCCTGTTCTAATTGTTGCAGGGTGCCTGTGGCATCTTCACTCAATACTCGCAGGGCGTCCAACTCTTCATCAAAACCAGCTGCTATGACCCCACCATCACGGATCCACATGGGTGGATTGTCTATGATGGCGCTTGCCAATAGTTGCTGTAACTCTGGCAATGGTTGCAGCTTATCGCGCAAATCATTGAGCAGTGGCGGGTGCGGCGGGGTAAGCAGGTGCTGCAGTGCGGGCAGTAAGGCAAGGGTTTCTGCCAACTGTACCAAATCTCTTGGCTTGGCTGATTTTAGAGCAATACGCGTGACTATGCGTTGCACATCTGCTACCTGCAAGAGCAGTTCATGCAAGCTTAGGTGGAGATGTGTTGTTAGTAAGGCCGTGATCACTTCTTGGCGTGCCAGCAGGGTTGCGCTTTGGTATAAGGGTCTTGCCAGCCAGCGCTTCAGCAAACGGCTACCCATGCTACACGCGGTGCGATCAAGCACATGCAAGACACAATGATCTGCTTTGCCCTGGGTATTCTCAAACAGTTCTAAATGTCGCACAGATGCAGCATCTATGTGCAACAAGTCCTGGCTTTTTTCGGTGGTGATATGGGTTAAATGCGGCAGTGCTTGTTTTTGCGTGGTTTTTAAATAATTTAATAGACAGCCAATTGCCGGAATTGCCAATGGATACTGCTCTAGCCCAAAGGCACGCATATCCCAAACCTTGAATTGCTCACACAGCAACTCTTGGCTGCGTTTACGGTCGAATTCCCATAGGGGACGTTTTTTCACGACAATATCAGCGTTGCACCCAGATAGTTGCAGATTTTCTGGTTGCAGCAGCTCTTTGGGTTGTAACCTACTGAGAAGAGCAGTCAGCTGTGCCGTGTCGGTTACTTGTGCCACATGGAAGCTGCCGCCACTCAAATCAACCCAGGCTATGCCATACTGGGTTTGTTGTTGAAACACGGCCAGCAATAAGCTATCTTGTTTGGCATCGAGTAATGCTTCATCGGTGATGGTGCCTGGGGTAATGATACGCACCACTTCGCGCTGCATAGGACCTTTACCGGACTCGCCGATTTGCTCGCAAATGGCTACGGATTCGCCTTTTTTGAGTAGGCGCGCCAAGTAATTTTCGAGCGCATGATAGGGGACTCCTGCCATTGGGATAGGGCTACCTGCGGACTGGCCGCGGTGCGTTAGGGTTAAATCTAATAGCTGCGCGGCACGTTTGGCATCCTCATAAAATAATTCATAAAAATCGCCCATGCGGTATAACAACAACATATCCGCGTAATTTTGTTTGATGCCCCAATATTGTTGCATCATAGGAGTATGGCTTTCGAACATGGATACCACAGCAGCTCAATGTGTTGCCATTTTAGCAAATACTCGCCAGCAATGCGATGGTCAGCAGCTTAGAATCCGTTCGTCTGGCACGCTGTGTCATGGTATTTTTTACGGCAGATTTGTGATTTAATAAACATTAATTCTACGCATAACACTGGCTTGGTGAAGTATATGAAAATTAACCTTACAAACTTCTTCACTTCGTGGTAATTTTTGCTAGACTAGGATGTAATGCTGTCTGTTAGTACGTGAACAGTAGTCCCTGGTTTATAAAAATAACAATGGAGAAATGTATGACAAAATTATTAAATCTTGCTTTAGCTGGTGCTATGGCATTCTTGTTGGTAGCGTGTGGCGAAAGTGCAAAAAAGCCAGAAGCTGTAGCTAAACCTGTGGAAGAAGCTAAACCTGTGGAAGAAGCTAAGCCAGTAGCGGAAGAAGCTAAGCCAGCCGAAGCTGCACCTGCTCAGTCCTCTGAAGCAACTCCAGCAGTTGAAGCGAACCAACAATCAGCCGAAGCCGCAGCACCTGCTGATGCTGCACAATCAGCTGAAGCCGCAGCACCTGCTGATGCCGCACAAACAGCCGAAGCCGCAGCACCTGCTGATGCCACTCAAACAGCTGAAGCCGCAGTACCTGCTGATGAGCAACCAGCCAGCTAAGCATACCTTTCTTGCATGCTGGGCAGAGTTGTATCCAGCATGCAGTTCTCTTGATACAAGCACAACACCTAATTGTATGCGCTCCTGCGCATAGGCTTGCCCAAACATACCCGAACAATGACCCCATAACAGGACGACTGGTTAAACTGGTTTATTAGAGGGGGTGGATTATGAAAACTTGGCCATTACAAGATGCAAAAGCGTATTTGAGTTAGTAAAAAATGCATCCCCTGGTAGCCCGAAGAAATCACATTAGCAAATTGATTTAAAATGAATTAACGACAGGCCTTAGTCTGCTGCTATGTTTTGCTGAGGACCGCTTTCAACTCTTAGTTCTTGAATCAGGCGCATGAGCTCATAGCAAAGTTTTTGGGTGCCTTCGCCACGGATAGCTGCAATTGGGAAAACCGGTGCATGCCAATCTAACTCTTTCAGTATACGAGCAACGATCGCTTTCTTTTCTTGTTCATTCAGCATATCAATTTTATTTAGGACTAGCCATCGTGGTTTTTCTAATAAGGCGGGATCATACACTTGCAGCTCATTGAGTATGCTCTTGGCTGAGACCACAGGATCGCTGCCGTCTAGCGGGGCCACATCGATCACGTGTAATAAAATGCAGGTTCTGGCAAGATGCTTGAGAAAACGATGACCAAGTCCAGCACCTGTTGACGCGCCCTCAATCAGGCCAGGAATGTCTGCAATCACAAAACTGTTGTGTACATCTACATCCACCACACCCAGTGATGGATGTAGGGTGGTAAACGGATAGTCCGCAACTTTCGGTTTGGCACAGGATACTGCACGGATCAAGGTAGACTTACCTGCATTGGGTAGGCCTAATAAACCGACATCAGCCAAGACACGCAATTCCAAGCGCAATTGACGAATATCTCCCGGTGAGCCGTTACTGGTTTGACGCGGTGCACGGTTGATGCTGCTCTTATAGCGGGTGTTTCCCAATCCATGAAAACCACCTTGTGCCACTAACAGTTGATCGCCTGCGACTTTTAGATCGCCAATCATCTCTTCGGTGTCCGTGTTGAATACCACCGTACCTACAGGCACAGAAATCAACAAATCATTGCCTTTCTTGCCGGTGCAATTCGCCCCCATGCCAGGCTGGCCATTTTCTGCTTTGAAAGAACGCTTGTATCGGAAGTCAACCAGCGTATTCAGATCATCATCGGCCTGTAAAAAGATGCTGCCTCCGTCGCCACCGTCGCCACCGTCAGGGCCACCTCTGGGTACATATTTTTCTCGCCTAAAGCTAAGACAGCCACTTCCGCCATGGCCAGCTTCCACTTTGATGATTACTTCGTCGACAAATTTCATAAGTTAGTACAATCTATTTTAATCGTGCTGATACGGCAGTCTAATGGCTCTAGCGTGAGGTGTATTGCCAACAGACCTTAAAGGATGCATGGGATTGCTGCCGTGTTGAACAATAGTCGATACGCTTAGACCTGCTGGTCTTCTGGTATCTGCAGTGGATCTATCATAACGAATTTACGATTATGTAGCCCTTTGCAAACAAACTTCACGTAACCTGTTATTTTCGCATACAGGGTGTGATCGCGGCCCAAACCTACACCGAGACCTGCGTGAAAACGGGTGCCTCGTTGCCGAACTAAAATTTCGCCGGCATTTACCAATTGGCCGCCATAACGTTTCACACCAAGGTACTTAGGATTCGAATCACGTCCGTTACGTGTACTGCCACCCGCTTTCTTATGTGCCATTGCTGTTCCCCGTTATTGATTGATCGCAGTGATTTGCACTTGCGTGTAATATTGTCTGTGCCCCATTTGCTTCATATGGTGCTTACGTCTGCGGAATTTGATAATCCTGATTTTTTTGTGTCGCCCTTGTGCTACAACGTTGGCTTGTACCACCGCGTTATTGACAAAAGGTGCGCCGCAGGTAAAATTATCACCATCGCTCAGCATCAAAACTTCTGAAAAATCTATTGCACTGCCCACTTCAACTGGCAACTGCTCGATTTTTAATAAATCGCCTACTTTGACGCGATATTGTTTACCGCCTGTCTTAATGATTGCATACATTGCTCATTCTCCTAACTGCCTTCAGGCTTTCCCATGGAGTGGGACGTAAATAAAACTGCGCGAGCAGTCTAACAAAGTGCACTATTCTATAAAAGTTCAGCACCGACTTCAAGTTGAATTTAAAATATTGTATACTTCGCGCCTCATCTCATGTTTTATTTGGGGATGAAAGGGCGTGGCCTGCTGTTTTTTTAGTAGGCGCCAGCAGCCGTTTCGCAAATTTCTGGTCGCAAGAAATTTGATTTTGATCGTTGTCCAGGTAACAGCAGCACATCGGCTGGACATTTTTTGGAGATTCAACCATGACAGTATCTATTCATTTAGAAGCCAGCACAAGACAGGTTCTGGGGAAAGGTGCGAGCCGCCGCCTACGACGTCTTGATAACAAAATACCCGCCATCATTTACGGTGGTGATAAAGCACCATTAATGATAGAGCTTTTGCATAACAAAGTGACCAAAGCTCTGGAAAGCGAACACATATATTCGAGCGTGTTTCCGCTGCAAGTTGATGGTAAAGCAGAGCATGTGATCCTTAAGGCTATCCAACGGCATCCTTATAAGCCAGTGGTGATGCATATGGATTTTCAGCGCGTGTCACCTAAGGATGTCTTAGTTCGTATGGTGCCATTACATTTTATCGGTGATAGTGAAGCAAAAGGCATCAAAGAGGGTGGCATCATCAATCATGCGATGACCCAGGTAGAGATACGTTGTGCCGCAAAAGATTTACCGGAGTTTATCGAAGTCGACGTGCATGCGCTAGAAATGAACCAAGTGTTGCATATGACCGATCTCAAACTGCCACAGGGTGTGCAATTTGCCATTGATCCCCGCGACGGTGCGCATGATCATCCGGTGGTTAGTATCCATGCTAGCAAAGCCGAAATCAGTGACCTGGCGCAAGCGGATACCGCAGTAACAGAAGCGGATGCTGCGAGCTCTG
This sequence comes from Legionellaceae bacterium, assembly GCA_036752465.1. Classification (GTDB taxonomy): domain Bacteria; phylum Pseudomonadota; class Gammaproteobacteria; order Legionellales; family Legionellaceae; genus DAIOSQ01. The sequence goes on from DAIOSQ010000017.1 coordinate 17,769, forward strand.
AGGAGCATGCCAATGCAGGACACAAGTCAAACGAAGCTGATCACCCCAGTGCGGAATAAAGCAGCCGACTGGCTGGGCTAGCATGTCAACTAAACTGATTGTAGGCTTGCAAAATCCTGGGCCATCTTATCACCTGACCCGGCATAATGCCGGTGGGTGGTTAGTAGCCGCGTTGGCACAGGACTATCGCGCTACTTTCAGCTTAGAAAAAAAGTGGCACGCAGAAGTTGCCCAGCTGGATGTTGCCGGTACCTTATTGATTTGCGTCATACCCACTACCTACATGAATAATAGTGGTCTTGCCGTACGCGCGGTATCCCAATTTTACAAAATAGCCCCCCAAGATATTGTGGTTGCGCATGACGAATTAGATCTGCCCGCAGGTAGGATCAAACTGAAATCAGCTGGTGGTCATGGTGGCCATAATGGCTTGCGTGATATCATCACCCAGATAAGCAGCGCAGATTTCCTGCGTTTGCGCATTGGTATCGGTCATCCTGGCCACAAAGATTTGGTGCTGGATTACGTACTAGGTAAACCCAATGCCAATGATAAACAATTGATAACACAGGCTATCGAGAAAACCATCTTAGCCATGCCAACGTTGGCCATGGGCAATTTGTCGCAAGCCATGAATCTGATAAATGCATAAGGGGTCCATATGGGATTTAAATGTGGTATTGTGGGATTGCCCAATGTAGGGAAATCTACTTTGTTTAATGCACTCACAAGTGCCGGTATCGAAGCGCAAAATTACCCATTTTGTACGATTGAGCCTAATGTGGGTGTAGTCACTGTGCCCGATCCGCGGCTCACGCAACTGGCGCATATAGTTAAACCACAACAAGTGGTGCCGGCGGTGATGCAGTTCGTCGACATTGCTGGTTTGGTCAAGGGTGCAGCCAGTGGTGAGGGGTTGGGCAATCAATTTTTGGCTAATATCCGCGAAACCGATGCCATAGCACATGTGGTGCGCTGTTTTGAACATCATGATATCGTGCATGTTGAAGGGCGGGTTGATCCAGTCAACGATATTGAAATTATCAATACTGAGCTTGCGCTGGCAGATTTAGAAACTGTAGATAAAGCATTACTCAAAGCTGGTAAGCTCAGTAAAAGTGGCCACAAAGAAGCCCTTTTGGAGAAAGAAACCTTAGAAACCATCAAAGCACATCTTAATTTAGGCTTGCCAGTACGGACCTTAGCGTTGGGTACAGAAGCCAGTTGCGTGGTCGCGCGCTTGTGCTTGCTCACGGCAAAGCCGGTGTTATACATTGCCAACATTCAAGATGATGGGTATCACGATAACCCGTTATTGACTCAAGTGATGGCTCTGGCGCAGCAGGAGCGAGCGACGGTGGTCTCATTGTGTGCTGCCACGGAAGCAGAATTGATGGAGCTTGATGAACAATCCCGCCAGGAATTTATGCAAGATTTAGGCTTGCAAGAGCCAGGTCTAAATCGGGTGATTCGTGCTGGCTATGAGTTACTCGGGTTACAGACTTATTTCACTGCCGGAGTCAAAGAGGTGCGTGCGTGGACTATCCCACGAGGGGCAACTGCACCCCAGGCTGCAGGCGTGATTCATACAGATTTTGAAAAAGGATTTATTCGTGCTGAAGTCATTGCTTATGAAGATTTTGTGGCTTTTAAGGGCGAGCAAGGTGCCAAAGAAGTTGGCAAATTGCGTTTAGAAGGCAAAGAATATGTGGTGCGTGATGGTGATGTCATGCATTTTCGCTTCAATGTCTAACGTGTTCAGCTTGGCAAGGCACGCAGCGCACGTCAGCAGTGCGGCTGTGTGACTGCGTTGCTTATGGGGGGCAGGGGACGTTAGACTGCCGTTAACTTAGTGTGGCTGCGACGGATTCCTCGCAGTGAACGGGCGTGCTGCGCTGATGATAACAATCATCAAAAAAGTTGTGCTCAAGCTCATAGCACTTGGCAAATGTCGCGCTAATTTCTTGCTTCAGTTCAGCATCCTCAATACCTGCAGTCAAGTTAGCAAAGGTTTCGATTAACTCATCAGTGGATGCAACATACGCTGGGTCTTGGTAGGTGCATAGCCAGTCGTAGTAGGGATGATCAGCGGTCAAATCACATTTTAGTTTGCCCAGATCAGTATAAATTTTAAAACAAGGTATAACGGACGCACAACGCACCAACAGATGCTTAGATTTGAGTTCGTTAAAATGCGCAATATAATCTTCCAAAGCCGCTGTCCGGCCAACAGGGTGGCGAAATATCGATATGGCCACTTGTGATTGCAAGAGCATGTCTTGCTCAAAAGATACGCATTCCGCATGTAGTTTATGGAACAAAGGGTGATATTCTGTCTCGGCAAATTCAACGGCAATAGCTTTAAGTACTTTGGCAAATTCAACCAGATACGGCTGATCTTGGGTGACAAAAAAATCGAAGGTAGCGCGTGGCAAAGTACCTGCTAAGAGCTGTTGGTTAAATGGATGATCAACAATCTGACCAAATTTTGCAGCATGTACTGCTAATAAACATTGCCATGCGTTCATGGGTTGGATCTCCTGTTCTCTAGAAAATAAAAGTGGTCAACTGGGCCAAAGCCTTGACCAATGGTAAATTGGCTAGCCGCATCAATGGCGCGCGTTAGATACGTTTTAGCTTGATCAATTGCTAAGGGTAGCTGATAGTGTTGTGCCAGAAACGAAGCGAGTGCTGCCGATAGGGTGCACCCAGTGCCATGGGTATTTTTGCTGAGAATCCGTGGTTGTTGAAACCAGGTGTGGTGCTTGGTTTGGTGATCATAGAGCACATCAGCTGCGTGATGCTGTTGGCTGTGACCACCTTTGAGCAGCACATGGGCGTGTAATTCATCGCCCAATTGTTTGGCTGCGTCACACATGCTGTGCTCATCAGTGATGCGCTGATTAAGTAAACATTCGGCTTCTGGAATATTGGGGGTGATGATGGTGGCCAGGGGCAGTAACTGGCTTTTCAAAGCATCTATGAGGTTTGCTCGTATCAACGGCGCCCCATTTTTTGCTACCATCACCGGATCGATCACCACGTATGTAGGACGGTACTGGGTGATTGCGTTGGCCACCACCTTGAGGATATCCAGATCGTGGATCATGCCAATTTTGAAGGCGACAATCGCCAAATCACTGCAGACTGAATCAATTTGCTGTCGAACAAATTGCGATGGAATTGGATATATGC
>DAIOSQ010000018.1:0-20806 GCA_036752465.1 Legionellaceae bacterium
CTGACCGTGGCCGAGTGGCACCGGCTGGTAAGCTGCCGATATTTTCAAGTAGCTACGGTGATTGCGCTGATAGCTATTTTGATGCACGCCTGGATTGGCATTTGGACGGTTACTACTGATTATTTGAAATGCACAGTATTGAGAGTTTCGGTCCAGGGGTTGGTTGCATTATACATACTGGCTCAGTTTATCTGGAGTTTAATGATTGTTTGGGGGCGGTGATCATGGTTTTGGCTCGTAACAAATTTGATGCAGTGATTATCGGTGCCGGTGGCGCTGGCATGAGAGCTGCCTTGCAGTTAGCAAATTCAGGTTTAAAAGTGGCTTTGTTATCAAAAGTTTTCCCAACTCGTTCACATACAGTGTCTGCACAAGGAGGGGTGACGGCCGCTTTGGGCAATGCTGATGAGGATGACTGGCGGTGGCATATGTACGATACGGTCAAAGGTGCTGATTATATCGGGGATCAAGATTGCATCGAATACTTATGCAAGACTGCCCCCGAAGCCGTATACGAACTTGAACATATGGGCATGCCTTTTTCACGGATGGACAATGGCAAGATTTACCAGCGGCAATTTGGTGGACAATCAAAAAACTTTGGTGGCGAACAAGCTGCGCGTACTTGTGCAGCCGCAGATCGTACAGGTCATGCATTGCTGCACACCTTGTATCAACAAAATCTAAAGGCAAAGACGCATATTTTCAGCGAATGGTATGCCTTGGATTTTGTCAAAGATGTTCACGGCAGAATTGCTGGGGTTACCGCTATCTGTATCGAAACCGGTGAAGTTGTATTCTTCCAATCAAGAATCTGCATGTTGGCGACAGGTGGAGCTGGCAGAATTTATCAATCGACCACTAATGCTTACATCAATACCGGTGATGGTTTTGGTATGGTGCTGCGTGCTGGATTGCCTTTGCAAGATATGGAAATGTGGCAATTTCATCCTACGGGAATAGCTGGAGCAGGTACCTTAGTGACCGAAGGATGTCGTGGCGAGGGCGCATATCTTATCAATAAAAATGGTGAGCGTTTCATGGAGCGATATGCACCTCACGTCAAGGATTTAGCTTCAAGGGATGTGGTAGCACGCGCCATGGCATTAGAACTGAGAGCAGGTAATGGTTTCGATCCACAGGGCATCGATCATGTGAAACTGAAGCTTGACCATCTTGGTGCCGATTTAATTAAGACTAGATTGCCGGGGATACGAGAGTTATCAATGAAATTTGCGGGTGTTGATCCGATTTACGAACCTATTCCGGTGGTACCCACCTGTCACTACAGTATGGGTGGTATTCCAACCAATATTCATAGCCAAGTGTTGAACAAACACAAGGGGAAGGACCTCATAGTTGAAGGATTATATGCGGTTGGTGAGTGCGCCTGTGTTTCGGTTCATGGCGCGAACCGTTTGGGTGGCAATTCATTGATTGACCTTGTGGTCTTTGGGCGCGCGGCAGCATTGCACGTAGAATCATTGTGGCACTCGAATCATATCCCTGATATGCCTTACGTCACTGAGGATGATCTCGCTCCAGCTATGGTGCGTTATGAACGTTGGCAACAATCCAAAGATGGTGAGAAGCCAGCACAGATTTATGATGATATGCAACGTGTGATGCAGGAGGACTTTGGCGTATTTCGCACCGGGGAAGTTATGGAAAATGGGTTAAAACGTCTCGATGAGTTATCGGAACGCTTGCAACACGCACATTTGCATGATAAAAGCCAGGTGTTTAATACTGAGCGGGTGACTGTCTTGGAGTTGGAAAATTTAATGGCCACAGCTTATGCGACAGCCAAGTCTGCACTTGCGCGCACAGAAAGTCGTGGTGCACACAGTCGCGAAGACTATCCAAAACGAGATGATAAAAATTGGATAAAGCATACCCTGTATTTGCGTGAAGGGCATGCGATTGATTATCGTCCCGTGAATACTTCGCCTAAGTACATTGAGCCATTTGAGCCTAAAGAACGTGTTTACTAGTGAGGACATACCATGACTGATCTCAGACACTTAAGTCTCTCGATTTATCGATTCAATCCTGAAACCGACCAGAAGCCATACATGCGAGAGTATACTTTAGAGATTCCCAGGACCAGTGATCCTAAATTGTTGGTGCTTCTTGAGCGTATAAAAGCCGAGCAGGATGGAACCTTATCATACAGAAGGTCCTGTCGGGAAGGCGTGTGCGGCTCTGATGGTATGAACATCAATGGTACCAATGGCTTGGCTTGCATCACGGCGTTGTCCCATTTGAATACAGATAAAATTGTGATTCGGCCTTTGCCAGGGTTTCCTGTTTTGCGTGATCTGGTTGTCGATATGAGTCAATTTTATCAACAATATGAACGTGTTGAACCTTATTTACAGAACAGTGAGATTGAGCCAGCGCATGAACGGCTGCAATCACCCGCAGATCGTGCCAAACTTGATGGTTTGTACGAATGTATTTTATGTGCTTGTTGCACCAGTTCCTGCCCATCTTTTTGGTGGAATCCCGATAAATTTGTTGGACCAGCAGGTCTGCTGCAAGCGCAAAGATTTTTATCTGATAGCAGAGACACTGCGACTGCGTCACGCTTAGAAAAGTTACAAGATCCATTTAGCGTGTTTCGCTGTAGGAGCATTATGAATTGCAGCAATGTTTGTCCAAAAGGTTTGAACCCTTCAAAAGCGATCAGTGAAATTCGCAAACAGATGTTAACAAGAGAAACTTAAGCGTAACAGTGGGCCGGCTCCATCGTCGGTTAATGATAGCGTTTGATTATTTTTCCAAGAAAATGCGGTATTCGCCCGCGATGGAGATCAATAAATGAGTAGTGATGATCTACGAAAACAATGGTATTTGAGTTATTTGTCAGGCAGTAATATGTCGTATGTAGACGGCTTATATGAAGATTATATCCAAAATCCTGATGCAGTTTCTGCCGATTGGCGCGCTTGCTTTCAAGCGCTCCCCGCAGTCAATGGCGAGGCGCAAGAGGTATCTCATCAAGCAGTGCGCGAGTATTTTTTAAAAAATGCGCAAAAAAGAAATACCAATAATTCTGGTAAAGCGGATAAGCAAGCTGATGTCACGCGCTACATCGATGCATTTCGTATGATGGGTCATCAAGCAGCTACTCTAGACCCACTAGCGATGGCCCCGCGATCACCCTTGCAAGCGTTACAGCCAGAATACTATCAATTGGGCGCGGACGACAAACATGATTACTTTTCAGCGGGCTCTGATTTTTCCTCGGAGTTAATGACCCTAGATGCAATTACCCAAGCTGTCCATGATACCTACTGTGGCAACATTGGCATTGAGTATATGCATATTGGCGATCCGGCCGAAGTCAATTGGTTCAAAGAAAAAATGGAGTCTAGCCGCGGACACAGCAGTATTTCAGCGGAGAAAAAAAGAAAAGTTTTAGCTGATTTAATTGCCACAGATGGTTTGGAACGATACTTGGCTACACGGTATGTTGGGCAGAAGCGCTTTTCGGTTGAAGGTGCGGATGCGCTAATTCCTATGCTGAATGAAATCATCCAGTTAAGTGGTCACGCGGGTGTCAAAGAAACCTTGGTTGGCATGGCGCATCGAGGCCGTCTGAATGCAATGATCAATGTCTTTGGCAAGGCGCCAAAAGAATTGTTTAGCGAGTTCGAAGGTAAAGAGAACCACGAAAGAACAGGTGATGTCAAATACCATCTTGGTTTTTCTGCTAATTTGCGCACCGATAGTGGCGCTGTTGTGCGCGCGATGTTGGCATTCAATCCTTCTCATCTTGAAATTATCGGGCCAGTTGTAGAGGGTGCGGTGCGATCGCGGTTGCGTCGTCTCGATGATTTAGTGGAAAAAAATCAGGTGCTTCCAGTCATTATTCATGGTGATGCAGCGTTTGCAGGCCAGGGCGTAGTGATGGAAACATTCAACTTTTCTCAGGCGCGAGGTTACTGTACGGGTGGAACATTGCATATTGTGACCAATAATCAGATAGGGTTCACCACCAGCGATCCTGCAGACGCACGATCGACACTATACTGTACTGATATTGCGAAAATGGTGCAAGCTCCCGTGTTGCATGTTAATGGTGATGATCCAGAGGCAGTTATTTTCGCGACTCAAATTGCTTTTGAGTATCGGATGAAATTTAAACGCGATATTGTGATTGATGTGGTTTGCTACCGTCGCAATGGTCATAACGAAGCGGATGAACCTTCCATAACTCAACCACTGATGTATCAAAAAATCAAACAGATGCGGCCCCTGCGTGAAATTTATGCGGATAAATTGCTGCAGGAAGGGATTGTTACGCAAGCAGACATTGATCAGCAAATAGAAGCATATCGAGATAAGCTTGATAACAATCAAATCATTGTAGCAACCGCGGATGACTATAGGGTCCAAGTAGAAGAAGATTGGTCCGATTATGTCGGGGCAAAGTGGACAGATCTGGTTGACACGGCAGTCGCAGAGAAAATATTGGATGAATTGTCTGAGAAATTGCTGACCTTACCTGCCGGTTTTACTTTGCACCCAGTCGTAAAAAAAATCATGGAAGATCGTGAAAAGATGATGCTAGGAGAACTGCCCCTCAATTGGGGGTATGCAGAAACTATGGCCTATGCTACCTTGCTGCACCAAGGGTTTCATGTGCGCTTATCTGGGCAAGATTGTCAACGTGGTACCTTTGCTCATCGACATGCCGTGCTACATGATCAAAAAACTGGCGTCACACATACACCATTAGATCAAGTAGTTATTTCTCCCAGTAAGCCTTTCAGTGTCATAGACTCCGTGCTTTCTGAAGAAGCTGTCTTGGCCTTTGAGTATGGTTATGCTTCTTCAGAGCCATCAACCTTAACCCTTTGGGAAGCACAATTTGGTGACTTTGCCAATGGTGCACAAGTGGTTATTGATCAGTTTATAAGTTCAGGTGAGCAAAAATGGGGACACCTTTGCGGTCTAGTCATGCTCTTGCCTCATGGCTATGAAGGACAGGGACCAGAGCATTCTTCTGCACGTTTGGAGCGCTACATGCAGCTATGTGCCCAACAAAATATTCAAGTCTGCGTGCCCACGACACCAGCACAAATGTTTCATCTGTTAAGACGGCAACTCTTGCGCAAATTTAGAAAACCCCTGATTGTCATGACACCCAAGAGTTTATTGCGCCATAAATTGGCAGTTTCTAACAAAATGGATTTGGTTAAAGGCGCATTCCAAGTGGTTATTCCTGAAGTTGATGCTATCGATGTGCAAAAAGTAACACGATTGATCCTTTGCTCAGGAAAGGTATATTATGACTTGTTACAAAAACGGCGGGATGACAATCTTAGTCATGTGGCAATTGTCCGTATCGAGCAACTTTACCCTTTTCCAAAGAAGGCGCTGCGACAACTGCTCACTGCCTATGCGCATGTTAAAAAAATCATTTGGTGTCAAGAGGAGCCACAGAATCAAGGCGTGTGGTTTTCTTCGCAACATAACATCCTGGATTGCTTAGGTGTAGATCAGACCTTATCATACGCAGGTAGAGATTTCGCTGCGGCGCCTGCGGTGGGTAGTATGTATTTGCACGTTCGTCAGCAAGCCGTGTTGATAGAGCAGGCTTTAGTAGAAGATAATTAATCATTATGAAGAAGGTATCCTTATGTCAACAGAAGTGAAAGTGCCCGTTTTACCTGAATCGGTTGCTGATGCAACGATTGCGACATGGCATAAAAAAATAGGTGATGCGGTAACGCGAGATGAGAATATTTTAGATTTGGAAACCGATAAGGTGGTTCTTGAAGTGCCTGCTCCAGCTGACGGAGTGTTGCAAGATATATATTTTCATGAAGGCGATGTGGTTAAAGCAGGACAACTTTTAGCCCTTATTGCTGCGGGTGAGAGCACGCATCCTACGCCTGTTGTGTCGGCTCAGTCCGCAGCGCTAAAAGCAGCTGAGGAGGTGGTGGTAACAGCACCATCTGTTCGCCGCTTGATGGCCGAACATGATATCCCATCACAGAAAATTAAGGGTACAGGCAAGGAGGGGCGTATCACCAAAGAGGATGTGGAATCTTTTATAGAGAGCAATCGTAGCCAAACAAGTACGGTTTCCTCTGCGATTACCGCTCAGCCTACCGCTGGACTTTCAGTGAGTAGTCGTGAAGAGCGACGCGTACCCATGTCCAGATTGCGAGCAAAAGTTGCGGAGCGTTTGCTGCAAGCCCAGCACAATTCAGCGATGTTGACCACATTTAATGAGGTTAATTTAAAAGCAGTGATTGATATTCGTACGCAGTACAAAGATATTTTTGAGAAAAAACATCAAGTAAAGCTTGGTTTTATGTCATTTTTTAGTAAAGCGGTGGTTGAATCATTAAAAAAATTCCCCGCGGTGAATGCTTCGATTGATGGAGCAGATATTGTCTATCATGGTTATTATGATATCGGTATTGCAGTTTCCACCGAAAGAGGTTTGGTGGTGCCCGTGCTACGGGATGTTGATACCCTTAGTTTGGCGGAAATCGAGCTTGCTATTGCTGACTCAGCCAATCGAGCGCGTGTGGGTAAACTTTCTATAGAGGAAATGCAAGGAGGAACCTTTACTATCACGAATGGTGGAGTATTCGGTTCGTTACTGGCAACTCCTATCATCAATCCACCCCAAACAGCCATCTTAGGTATGCATAAAATCCAAGAGCGTGCGGTTGTTGAACAAGGCCAAATTGTCATCAGGCCTATGATGTACCTGGCTTTATCTTATGACCATCGCTTGATCGACGGCAAAGACTCAGTCCAATTTCTAGTGAGCGTGAAGGAGTTTTTAGAAGATCCTGCACGCCTATTACTCAATGTTTAGTGAAGGCAAATACCCATGAATATACATGAATATCAAGCAAAAGAGTTATTGTCTAAATATGATCTGCACGTACCAAATGGCGGAGTGGCCCATAACAGTGAAGAAGCTTGTCGTATTGCAGCGCAATTGCAGACGGAACGATGGGTGGTTAAAGCGCAGGTACATGCCGGTGGCAGAGGTAAGGCTGGTGGTGTGAAATTGGTTTCCAATCAAGCAGAGCTTGTAGAGTACGTCGATGCTATTTTAAATACCCGACTGGTTACATATCAAACAGACGCCCAAGGGCAACCGGTTAACTCTGTCTTGGTTGAAGAAACTTGCGATATTGCGCAGGAACTATATTTAAGCGTCATTGTTGATCGTAGCAGCAAGAGGGTTGTGATCATTGCGTCCACCGAAGGGGGCGTGGAAATTGAAAAAGTGGCTGCAGAAACGCCAGAAAAAATTTTCAGAATGATTGTTGATCCCATGTTGGGCGTGATGCCGTATCAAGGTCGAGATTTAGCTTTTCGCTTGGGATTAAAAGATGATGCCATCCGACAATTTACTCAGCTGGTGATTAATGTTGGTAAGATGTTTATCGACTGTGATCTGAGTATGTTGGAAATCAATCCATTGGTTATCAATCGAAATAACCAATTGGTGTGTCTGGATGGCAAAATAACTTTAGATACCAATGCATTATTTCGACAACCAAAACTAAAAGGGCTGCGTGATCTATCGCAAGAAGATGAACGTGAAAATCTTGCCACAGAATGGGAACTTAATTACATCCCATTGGATGGCGAGATCGGCTGTATGGTGAATGGTGCTGGACTTGCTATGGCAACTATGGATGTTATTAAATTACACGATGGCAATCCTGCGAATTTTTTAGATGTGGGTGGTGGCGCAACTGCGGAGCGTGTGCGTGAGGCGTTTAAAATAATTTTGTCAGATCACCATGTCAAAGGTATTCTGGTGAATATTTTTGGTGGGATTGTCCGTTGTGATTTGATTGCGGAGGGTATTTTATCTGCGGTTAAAGAAGTCAAGGTGACAATACCTGTGGTAGTTCGTCTTGAAGGCAATAATGCACAATTAGGGATTGATCTTCTCAATCGAAGTGATTTAAATGTCATCGCGGCAAACAGCTTAACCGACGCTGCAAAAAAGATTGTCGCAGCAGTTCGTTGATGCACTATTTATTATGTGAGGCCGATTATGAGTATATTAGTTAATAGCAACACGAAGGTTATTTGCCAGGGATTTACAGGAAAACAAGGTACATTGCATACTGAGCAAGCAATTGAATATGGCACTAAGATGGTTGGTGGTGTGACGCCAGGCAAAGGAGGCCAAACTCACTTAGGTTTGCCTGTATATGATACTGTACTACAAGCGGCAGAAGAAACAGGAGCCGATGCGACCGTTATTTACGTGCCAGCACCTTTTTGCAAAGATTCAATTATCGAGGCAGCTGATGCAGGTATTAAGCTGATTGTTTGCATCACTGAAGGTGTACCTGTGTTGGATATGCTGCAAGTAAAAGCTTTTCTAGACACTACAGACAGTCTATTAATTGGCCCAAATTGTCCCGGTATCATTACGCCTGGTGAATGCAAAATCGGTATCATGCCTGGTTATATCCATAAGCCCGGGCGCGTAGGCATTGTCTCGCGCTCCGGTACTCTGACTTACGAAGCCGTGAAGCAGATGACAGACACAGGATTTGGCGAAAGTACGTGTGTTGGTATTGGTGGAGACCCTATTCATGGGTTGAGCTTTATCGATGTGTTGGGCTTTTTCGAAAAGGATCCACAGACCGAGGCTATTATTCTGGTAGGTGAAATTGGTGGCTCAGCAGAAGAAGAAGCTGCCGAATTTATCCAAGCACATGTTCGCAAACCTGTGGTCGCATATATCGCAGGTGTGACCGCACCACCAGGCAAACGTATGGGGCACGCTGGAGCGATTATTTCTGGAGGCAAAGGCACAGCCGCGGAAAAATTTAAAGCGTTGCATGCAGCTGGTGTGAAAACGGTTAAGTCTCCAGCTGACTTGGCAGTTGCTGTCGCAGAGGTGACCGGTTGGTAATAAGTTGGGGGCAGCATGGATCCGCAAAATCCATTATCTGATTTGCGTAGAGAGTATGGACAGCGTACGCTTAATGCAGCAGAGGTCCCGCTGTCTCCGATTGAACAGTTTGAAATTTGGCTGGCCGAAAGCATTGCGCAAGAGCAGCAGGATCCCAATGCCATGACATTGGCGACTGTCGATGAACATGGTCATCCTGACGTGCGTATCGTATTATTAAAAGCAATCACCGCTAAAGCTGGCTTTGTGTTTTACAGCAATTACTTGAGTACCAAAGGCCAGCAAATTCAAAAAAACCCTTATGTCGCGCTAAATTTTTATTGGCCAATCTTGAGTAGACAAGTGCGGGTACGCGGCAAGGCATCGCAAGTCACGGCAGCTGAGTCGGATGTTTATTTTTCTTCAAGACCGATAGCCAGTCAGTTGAGCGCAATAATTTCTCCACAAAGCCAAGCATGGGATAAAGACCAGGCGCAAGCCACCCTAAACGATATGCTCTCACGGCATATTGCCACCAGCGAACCCCTCAAAAGACCGAAGCACTGGGGCGGCTACGCGGTATTTCCCCAGCAAATAGAGTTCTGGCAAGGCCGTGATAATCGCTTTCATGATCGTGTGCAGTATTATCTTGAGCAGGGGCAATGGTTTCACCGCCAGATTGCGCCTTAATTGTTTTAGGAAAACATCACTTGAACAGCTTGAGTACCATGCTGCGTAATCGTGCGATTTCGCTAGGGTTAAATATTTTGTGAGAAGGTTCGCCAATATTAAGGCACACAGATATATTTTCACCGATACCCTTGAGTAAATCCACGCCGGATAATTTTAAAACTTGAATCTCATCGCCTATGTCTTTAGCCCAGTTTTGTAGGGCCATTGAGTTGGTAAATACGGGTAAAAAAACAGTGTCGTTTTCGACCAGGAATAGCACTTCAGGATCTGCAGTTTTGCTATGTTTTTCTATAGGGATAATAAAGTTAGCTTTGAGAAATTCCAAATAGGCTTTATTGGCTTCTTTTTGAGCGCCTTCTGTAGCAATGGCTTGTAAAATTGCGGTCTCTAGATCATTCATGCGGTATCTTAGCTGATGGGCATATGCGCATTCTACCTGAAAATACCGAATGTTCGCTATTGCTTCGCACACATCGAACTGCGTTTTTGTGAGCTACACTCTGTCTTTGACATAATCAATAGGTTGAAATCATCTACTCCAGTCGTATAATGTAAATTTACATTGAAGGACTTGTATATGGGCGATCGGCAGACACTTTTTTTTGCTTGGTTGGTATGGGGTCTGGCAACATGCTTTTACTTCGTTGATTATTTAGCCAGAGTCGCTCCGGGTGTCATGCACCAATTTTTGCAGCGAGATTTTGGCATCAATGAGGCGAGCTTTGGTATTTTGACAGCTTCGTTCTACGTACCCTATATTTTAATGCAGATTCCTGTTGGATTGACTGTAGATAGAGTTAGCATTCGATGGCTATTGACGGGGATGTCTTTAATGACTGCACTGGGATGTGTAGTTTTCGGGTCAGCACATTTAATTACAGTGGCTGCATTAGGGCGCATGCTGATAGGCTTTAGTGCGGCGTTTGCTTTTGTCAGTTCGCTGCGTTTGGCAACCGCATGGTTTCCTCCCTCTATGTTGGGCTTATTAGCTGGTTTGACCCAAGCATTGGGCATGCTTGGTGCTGCTGCGGGTGAGGCGCCGATTGCTTATTTAGTAGCGAATATCGGATGGCGCGCCAGCATGTATGTGATTGCGATGCTGTTTGTGCTATTGGCAGGCATGATATATGCTTATGTGCGTGATAAACCAGTATCCAAATCTAAAGAACCAACGTGGGGCAACCGTATAGGTATCGCTGAAAGTTTAAAAATTATTCTTTCCCACCGTCAAACTTGGATAAATGCTTTATATGCTGGCTTTTTATTTGTGCCAACTGCGGTTATTGGGGAGGCGATAGGGCCAGCGTATTTACAGTATGGGCGAGGATTAAGTGCCCATAGTGCTGCATTTGCTACCGGCTTAATTTTTCTTGGTTGGGGTATTGGTGGTCCTTTAGCGGGTTTAATTTCTGATAAACTGCAAAGAAGAAAGCCATTGATGGTTATTTCAGCGTTAATTGGTTTAGTCCTAACCTTCACGCTGGTTTACTACCCCAATATGAATACGCAAATGATCTGTGGGCTCTTTTTGCTGCATGGCTTAACTAACTCGGGTGTAGCCATAGCTTATGCGGTATCTACAGAATTTCATGATAAATCGGTGGTAGGCACGGCGATTGCATTTACCAACATGGCGTCGATCTTAATCGGCGCAACCTTGTTACCCATCGTCGGCCATTTAATCGATACGTTTTCAGGACCGCGAGCTTATCATGTTGAGCAGTTGCAACTACACGATTTTCAGGCGGGGTTGTTGTTACTACCCTTTTGTATGCTGATTGCGCTGGTTTTGTCGTTATTTATTCAAGAGACCCATTGCCAGCAGATCGATTAACATATCAAAATACGATGAGCTATGGATGGCGGTTACTATTTACCAAGCCTGCGTTTGAATTATCTACAGCCCCTAGGCAGAATGCAAGAGTCGTGTTTTAATTGAAGACCGTTTTGGTGCCTGCGATAGAGGAAATGCATGAAAAAAAGTTTTAGCGTGTTTATTATGCTCGGTATAATATTGCTAGGCGCTTATTATGTTGTCGGTATAGTCACTGAACACGCCTTGAAAAAGAATTTGTCTATGCTGGATCAATCGCATGAGTTATCTCTAAGTATCCAAGAATATCACCGCCACTGGTTTGACTCGACGGCTACTCTGCGCTGGCGTATTCATGCCCCCAGTTTTGCTGCCACAGGGCAACATGATGAAGCGATGCATGCTACTGAGCAAGACTATGATGTGATCGTGCCAATTGCGATTCACCATGGTCCTATTATCATTGCCGATCGCCATGTGCGGTTTGCTTTAGCAGCTGCAAATACACGTCTGTTGATCCCAGAAATGTTGCAAGCAAAACTTGCCAACAGTTATACAGTTACCCCATTAAAACCAACACTTGATTTACATATTTTGATGACCTATTTTAAGCAAATGCAACTGCATATTGATTTGCCAGCATTTCAAATGACCGCTAAACAAGGCCAACAGTCATTTGTCTGGCAAGGGTTGGCCAATGACATTGAGCTATCCTCTAATTTCTACCACATGAATGGTAAGCTAGCACTTGCTGGTATGAAACTGAGCAAAGATGATGTCGTGCTCAGCGTGCAGCAACTCATGACAGATTATATGTTACATCAAACCGATATAGGATTATTTCTTGGTAAGGCCGATTTAAGTTTGTCCGCGATTGAAATGAGCCGTGCGCAAACCAAGTTATTGGCTTTAACTCATCTAGCAGCGCACTCATTTACTGATTTGCAAGAGGGCATGTTGCAAACAGACATTGATGTCAAGTTTGATAAAATTTTTGCAGATGATCAAACGTACGGACCTGGGCTGCTCCAATTATCGCTCAAACATATGGATGCTCAAGTGTTGCTGGCGATTAATCAACAATTCAATAATATGCAGCAAGGTAATGAACTGCAGCAGCAGCAGGCCTTATTAAAGATGATCCCTGACATCATTAAATTATTCACCAGTGGCGCACAATTATCCTTAAAAAAGTTGAGTGTGATATTACCTGAAGGAAAACTGGATATGTCGCTAAACGTATCAATGATTAAAGGTGCAGTGAACAACCCCATAGAGCTGATCCAAAAATTACAAGGCAACGCCAAAATCGAATTACCAGCGGTTGTAGTACAGCATCTGTTGCAAGAATTGGCGACACAAGCGTTGATTAAACGATCTTCACTCCAAGACGCGGTGATGCAACAGATGGTACAGGATAGGTCGCAGGATAAAGAGCTAGCGGCACAAGCAGCCTTATTGGCAGACCAAAAAGTTAAATCCATGATCCAAGCTGGCGCACTTGTAGTGCAAAATGATGGGTTTTTGATAGACTTGCAGTTAAGCAACGGAGTTTTGATGGTCAATGGCAAACCTTTTACTGCAGCAATGGCGCCAGTGATTTGAATCAAAAATGCATGCCTATTAAGCCGGTGTAATGTCTCACCTTCAACCTCTTAGGGTTATGTGTGGATATTAAAGGTCTTATGTCGTAGGTGTGCAAACAGTAAAAGAAATAAAGGGCTCTTACCTTGTCAGGAAGTGCATGGTTCAGTAGAATACTGTTTTTGAAAGAAGGAGATAACTAGAATGTCAGCAATTAGTCATGCAACGGGGGAAACAACAGCATCATTAGCAGCTAGTGTGACTCAAGCAGTACAAAAATATTTTTCTGAGTTGAAAGGAACGGATCCCGTTGATTTATATCAGTTTGTGTTAGAAGAAATTGAAACGCCATTATTTAAAGCCGTTATGGAACACTGCAAGTATAATCAATCACGTGCAGCCATTCTTCTGGGTATAAGCCGTGGAACATTACGCACCAAACTACGTCGCTACTTCGATGAGAAATATGTTGGCAGTCGCGATTAATTTTACTCTCAAGACGAGTGCATCATAATTCTCTTACCCACAGCAATTTTGATGCATTCAGTGTGCGAGTTACACGGAAATAGGCAGTTACCATCTACCACGCATTCAATATGTGTTGAATCCACCATCTAGTAGCAATCAATGCTTTCGCGAAAAAATTCTCCCAAGGCCTCTATCTTCAATGCGAGCTTAACTGCTCGCGAAGATGTCAACTGCGGGATTACTGCCCATTATTATTGTTTTAGATAAACATCGAGCTAACAGACTCCTCGATATTGACTCGTTTGATGGCCTGCGACAACATATCTGCTAAGCTTACCACACGGATCTTTGGACAATGTCTCGCTTTTTCGCTTAAAGGAATGGTATCGGTAATCACCACCTCATCCAGCGCGGAATGGGTGATGTTTTGAATGGCTGGGCCCGATAGTACGGGATGGGTCACATAAGCGCGGACACTGTTTGCGCCAGAATTTTTCAACTCATGTGCTGCTGAACATAGAGTACCTGCGGTGTCAACAATATCATCGATAATAATGCAATGACGATTAGAAGGTTCGCCAATGATGTGCATCACTTCTGATTTATTTGGACCGCTGCGGCGCTTATCAATAATAGACAGCTCAGCATCGTTCAATTGTTTCGCCATGGCTCTGGCGCGAACCACGCCGCCAACGTCTGGTGATACGACCATTAAGCTATTAAAATTTTGCTGACGAATATCATCAAATAAGATGGGTGTGGAGTATACATTATCGACCGGCATATAGAAAAAGCCTTGAATTTGGTCGGCATGCAAATCAACTGTAAGTACTCGACAAATGCCCACAGAGGCCATCATGTCTGCAACTACCTTTGCGGTAATAGGTACCCGGGCTGAACGAACGCGTCTATCTTGCCTTGCATATCCAAAATAAGGGATAACCGCGGTAATACGTGCAGCAGATGCTCTGCGCAAAGCATCTGACATGGTCAAAAGCTCCATGAGGTTATTATTAGAAGGAGCGCAGGTAGATTGAATGACAAATACGTCTTTACCGCGGACATTTTCTAAGATTTCCACCATGGTTTCACCATCGCTGAACATGCCAACAGTTGCTTTGCCAATGGGTAATTGCAGGTGCGATGAAATCTTAAGAGCCAACTCTGGATTTGCGTTACCAGTGAAGATCATCATATTAGACATGGTTGAGACCTATGTAGTATTCGGTGATATTAAATACATGTAAAAATTCTATGATTGGTATTGTTTGTGAGATGGTTATCTGAATTACCAGTATGGTTTATCACGTAATATGAGACGCATCAGAACACTCATCTTGTTTGACAATCCCCTGCTGTCTGTTTAGCTTAAACTTTTTGTTCATGGCTGGGGTGCTAGGATTCGAACCTAGGTATGCAGGGATCAAAACCCTGTGCCTTACCGCTTGGCGACACCCCAATATTTTAGATTTTATGTCTTGTTATCGGCAACATGTGCTGCTTATTTCAGACAAGCGGTATTTTGCAGTGATTCAAGATTGTTGTCAACAGCCTCTAAAGCTGACAAGCCAAAAATCCATCAATTAGTTTTAATTTAAAAAAGAAAGGGCTCCATCACTTTGTTTTAAAGACGCCATTGTTTGATAATTAACTTAATATCTATATCCTTACCATGCATATGAATGTTGTGTGGCAAATAAAAGCCGTCTATCAATCGATAATTGGTGTACTGAATTGTGAACCCATCTTGCTTGAGTGTTACCAGATGGTTGTGTTCATCCCGTAGAGCTTCTTGCACGGTGCTTGGAGAGGGGATACCCCGGACCCAATAATATAAGTGATTGACCGGCATACGTACACCCATTTCTTTTTGTAAGATGGCATCGGCATGCGGAGCTTGAATTATTTTTTGACCTTCGCGATAGGTCACAACACCACCATTTTTGACGATTATTACATCATTACTGCCGAATGGACCGTATAGTTGGATGCGATAGTGATTTAAGCTCAGTTGCTGCCAATCAATAGAGGCAGTGAAACCCTTGCTAGCACTCTTAGCCGCAATTACGCCATTTATTTTCCAGGTATGTAAGCCATTAAGCTCAGCCTTTTCAGCAATCACTGGGGTAGGCGTATTTCCATCTTGGGCTTGTGTTGACAGTGGTTTTTTTGTTGCCGTACAAGCGGTTAACAAAGCAATGCTTAAAAGACTGTAAATTTTTTTCGAGCACATGAGAATTCCTCTGCATATTGAACATGAATTCTAAGATACGCTATGAACTGACAATGATCAACTGTGTGCCGAAGTTCGGTCGTTGGTGTACAACTACGGAAGAGTCTGTGCGCATCGACCGAAGTTCCGTATGCACGACCTAAGGAGCTGTGACCAATTGTTGAATGGCTTGGTGAACTCTGCTGATCAAAGCATCTTTGGTTTGCAGGGTATACTGTGATGCATCAATAGGCTCACCAATATGAATTTCTGCGTGTTGGCCAAGATTAAATTGCAGCGTTCGTGCAGGCAATATATCAAAAGCCCCGCGAACACCTATGGGGATTATGGTTGCTTGTGTTTGAATAGCGGTGATAAAACACCCTTTCTTGAACGGTTGTAATTGGCCGTTCTGTGAGCGGGTACCTTCTGGAGCAACCCAAATCACTATATTGTCTTGTAATAAACGTTGCATGTATTGCAAATCTTGGATGGCCTCCTTATTATTTTTACGCGCAACAAATGGAAACTCAGTTGCGCGCATGGCTCGACCCATGAGCGGAATTTTCTTCATTTCTTTTTTGGCAAGCATACGTATGGATGTCTGTGGAAAGGCATAAAAACTCAGCGGGATATCAAAATGACTGGAATGATTGCACATAATCATAGTCGCTTTACCTGGCTCTGGTTTAACGTCATGAGGATTGATGACTTTGCAGTCGATGTTAAGAATCTTAAGCAATTTATCTGTCCACCCACGCAGGGTTTTATCGACCCAACGCCGATCAACTTTAGTCCATATACTTTTGCCGATGGCTAATGTGCACATATGTGCTGTATAACATACAATGCATATAATGATCCAAAGATTGTGTAATTTTCTAGCTTTCATAAGTTCTCCACCCGTTCTGAGTTAATTGGGATAATGCGAAGTCATCACATCTAAATCTTAATTGCATGGAAAAAGTTGTGCATCCATACGTTGTAATTTATGATCCATATAGTTCCTTTCAACTGCACCATCTGGAAGGATCTGGCCAAGATATTTTGTGCAATTGATAAGCACACGCTATTGTCTGCCACTTTTGCTGTGATTGCAACATGCATTGTACATATTATGGTATACTGCGCTTATGTGAGCACAATCTAACGTAACAACAAGGGGTGAATATGCTATATGGGTATTTAAATTTATCAGTTTGGGGATATGTTTTAGCTACGCTTATACTGACTCAGATCACCATTGCTGGTGTGACGATCTATTTGCATCGCTATCAAACGCATCGCGCATTAACTTTGCACCCTATCGTGAGTCATTTTTTCCGACTATGGCTGTGGTTGACGACTGGAATGGTCACGGCGCAATGGGTAGCCATTCACCGAAAACACCATGCACACTCCGATGCTGTGGGCGATCCACATAGCCCGGTTGTGATGGGGCTAAAAAAAGTTTTTTGGGAGGGCGCCGAGCTGTATCGTCAAGCCGCTCAAGATCGCGATATGATTGAGCAATATTCGCATGGCACACCAAACGATTGGATAGAAAAAAATCTATACTCTCGCTTCTCATCGAAAGGTGTGATACTCATGTTGCTGCTCGATTTGTTCTTCTTTGGCGTGCCTGGCGTGACGATCTGGGCTATGCAGATGATGTGGATACCGGTACATGCAGCGGGTGTTATTAATGGTGTTGGGCATCATTGGGGATACCGAAATTTTGAGTGTAAAGATGCCGCTACCAACATTATTCCATGGGGATTTTGGATCGGTGGTGAAGAGTTACATAACAACCACCATACGTTCGCATCTTCTGCAAAGTTTTCAGTCAAATGGTGGGAGTTTGATATAGGTTGGATGTATATCTGTTGTCTTTCATTCTTGGGGCTAGCGAAAGTAAAAAAACTACCACCAAGGTTGACCCGCGAAGAGGGCAAATTGCAAGTTGACTTGTTGACCGTCAAAGCAGTGGTAGGCAATCGTTTTCAAGTGATGTCGAATTACTATCGCGAGGTAGTTAAACCTATTTTAAAGCAAGCGCGCAAATCCAGAAAATGGTCAGAGCGCAAGTTCTTGCAGTCAGCCGGTAACTTGTTAAAGCGGGAAGAACGGCTGCTTTCAACAGGTGCGAAAATCAAATTGGATGCAATATTAGCGCGTTATGAGCAACTAAGAGTGGTCTACTCTTATCGACAGTCATTGCAAGATGTTTGGTTAAAGACAGCAACATCACAAAAAGAGTTGGTAGAGTCATTACAACAGTGGTGCAAACAGGCTGAAGATTCAGGCATGGATGTCCTGCATCAATTCGCTGCACGTATAAAATGTTATGTGCCTAAGGTTGTTTCCGTATAGATTTTGAGCTGCTATGCACTTAAAACAACTGAAGATTGCAGGCTTTAAGTCGTTTATCGACCCAGTCGTTATCCCATTTTTCAGTCATTTGGTTGCGGTGGTTGGACCTAATGGGTGTGGTAAATCAAATATAGTTGATGCTGTGCGCTGGGTGATGGGGGAGAGCTCCGCGAAAAATTTACGCGGGGACTCTATGACCGACGTTATCTGCAATGGCTCTTCACAGCGCAAGCCATTGGGGCAAGCGGTGGTTGAATTGGTGTTTGATAACAGCATGGGGCGCTTGGGCGGGCCTTACGGCAGTTACCAAGAAATCGCTATCAAACGGGTGGTTACGCGTGATGGCGATTCAGCATATTTTCTCAATGGTGCGCGTTGTCGAAGGATTGATGTCCTGGATGTCTTTTTGGGTACTGGCGCGGGTCCTCGTAGTTATTCAATGATTACTCAAGGCACCATCGCCAAGCTTATCGAAGCCAAACCAGATGAGTTGCGCATGTATCTAGAAGAAGCGGCGGGCGTTTCGAAGTATAAAGAGCGGCGTCGTGAAACAAAGCTGCGCATCGAGTCCACCAAAGAAAATTTACATCGAGTCGAGGATGTTAGCCTTGAGCTGAACAAACAACTGCTGCGTTTATCACACCAAGCAGAAAGCGCTAAGCAATACACCCATTATAAACAACAAGAAATGCAGTGCCGTCAGCGTATTTTAACTTTAAAATGGCAGGATCTCTCTGAGCAACAAACAGCACGCTTGCATAAGGTGGCGCAATGGACATCGCAGTTGGAAGATTATCAGGCAGTGATGGCGGTTGCTGCCAATGCCCTGGCGAAGCTGAAACAGGATATTTCACATGCACAAGGTGATCTGAGTCGCTTGCAAACAGCCTATTATCAGGTAGCGATTGAGATTGCCCGCTTGCAGGAGGTACGCACACAAAGAGCACAAGAACAAGCCAGATGTTTGCTTGAGCAGCAAAGCCTCGAGCTAGCCTACGACCAACTGTCAAAAAACATAGAGCAAGATAAGCAAATATTACAAAAAGCGCAGAGTGATTTACAAGAAAATCAGCAGCTTTACGCGCAGCTACAACACGAGTTCACCATACAAGAAAAAATGTATCAGGACATGGTGGAACAAGATTTTTTCTATCAAAAAAAAATACAAGATGATCGGGTTGTGCTTGGTCAGATCACACAAGCAATTGCTGTTGAGCAATTGCAGGTGCAGCATGGCTATCAGCAAGTCCAGACCAGCAAACACAAGATAGCAAACCACCAGGCCAGCTTGTCTGGGTATGATGTAGAGGCTTGGCAACAAGCACTTGCGGAGTTGCGAAAAAAACAGTACATCTTGCATCAACAGGCTACCACAGACCAAATGACGATCGCCACACAAAAAACAGAGGCAAGCTCGCTTCGCCAACAATGGTTACAAGCAGAGAAAATATGGCAAGAAATGGATGACGCATTGCGTGTTAAGGAGACGGAACATGCCGTTTTATTGGCAAAATACAAATCATCAAGCCCTCTCTTAGATCAAGCGGAAGAACAATTGCTGCGCTGGCAGTCTTATGCGCGTTTGCATGAGCATTTGACGGTGGTAAAAGCGTGGCAAGCCATGGTTGAGTGCATTTTAGACAAAAAAATGCAAGCGATCGTGGTTAATTCGCTTGCTGACGAAGTCATGCCGCACATATTAGACATTAAAACAACATTTGGATTTTTTGTTGAGCAGAAAGCAGATACACATTCCCCCAAAATTAGTTATGCGGACAGTACGATGGTACGCCCGCGCTTGTTAGACATGGTCAGCGGCGCAAGCTTGCACACTTGTCTGATGTTGCAAGATATTTTTGCCGCAGCTGATTTGCAGCAAGCATGTGCTTGGTTGGATGGTTTGCTGCCGCATCAATCGGTGGCCACCTGTGACGGATTTTGGCTTGGTCCAGGTTGGCTAATGATCGCTAATCAGGGTATGCAGCATGTGGGTAATTTGTTTGCGCAAAAAGAAGCTTTACAGCATTTAACCGAAGAATTAGCCAGTATGCGGTTGTATAAATTACAGCAGCAACAACTTAGAGATGATTGTCACCGACAATTATTTTCACATGAACAGCGGCAAGATGCGCTACAAAAAACAATTTTAGACCATGAGCATGAACGAAAAAAAATCGATGTTGAAGTGCTGCAATGCCAGCAGAAACTTGAGCAGGCACAGCAACAGGTCGCATCTTTACAACAATTTATAGCGGAAGAAATGATCGTGTTAGAAGACAATACAGCGGCCTCTATAGCGGCAAGCCAAGTTCTAGAGGACTTAATGCAGCAAAAAAAAGTCCAAGAAGAAGTTATGGCGGAGTGTATACAAGCCTATGAGGTGCGCCAAAAAACCATTGCAGCCGCGCAACTCGTGGTCGATTCACAGCAGAAAACGTTGAATGCTCATGAGATTGCACAGCTTAAGTATCAGCTGCAAATTGAACAACTTAATGAAAATGTGCAAAAAAACACTGCTCAACTAGACGTGATAACAGCCAAGAAAGTCTTGGTCAGCGCTCAATTGGATGGTTTGCTTGATCCTGACCATGATACACTGGTAGGGCTGGAAGAAAAGAGTAAGAGCCAAAATTTGATCCAAACTGAGCAAGCTAACGCACAGCAACGCCTGGAACAGCTGAACCTTTTGACGGTGGAGCATGAGCAAAGCCTGCGCCAAAATAGCCAACACATCCAGCAACTACAGGTCAATATCCAAGGGGAAAAAATCAAAGATGAGGCA
>DAIOSQ010000019.1:0-3515 GCA_036752465.1 Legionellaceae bacterium
CTAAGTAAACAAAGTATTGATAATTATTTGTATCGTGCCCACGATATTCATAGCGAAAATGCCCCCAACGATGTGTGTTATGCCCTGCCCAGTTCCTCCAGGTGGCTGCCCTTGAGAGGCTGTGCGCGCAATCAAAACCCACCCTCTGATAAATGCCACCATGCCTATTAATTGTATGATGTATACCAAAGCAGCACCAGTTTCGCTGTTTGGACCGAATAATGAATTAAAAGTTGCACTATTGGTACTTGTCAATGTTGTATAGCTCAAAGGACTTGAGTAACCGAATGTAGTATTCATCACGACAGCAAAACCAGTAGGGAAGTACACCAACATGCTCGCAACAAAGAAATAAACAATAGGTTCTTTTAGACCACCGGCACCATTGTTGCGATTCTCCCCCATCTGTTTCAATGACATGATTGCCTTCATAGCAAAACCTATGCCCATAATATAAGCACCACCTGTTAGCATCGGTTCAACAGGGACTAAATTATTGGCAACATTAACCAGAATCTGACTTTTACTTGTGACCCAACAGCTTATGGAACCATCAGTGCATGTCATATTTTCCTCAACTATCGGCTTGATTGAAGCGAATGATCTGCCCTGAACTCGTCATAACTCGACCTTGTATTGGGTCAATCATCTTGACCACACCACATTTAGCAATGGGTGAACCAACTCTCACAGTGATAGTGTCACCATTTTCTGCAACTAACCAGGCTCTACCTGGAATAACTGCCTGTATATAATAACGAGACTGTTGCGCCTTCAGGACCTTGGCTGTTGGTTTATGTTTTTTTATTTTTTGTGTGACCAAGCGCTCTATTTCCTGTGATTGTGCCGTCGAAATGGCATTCAAGTTTGCTACCACTTTTGCAATCTCAGACAATTTAGTCATCATTTCATTCATGTTGCTGTTGATACCACTCAGCTGGGTATTGAACGTATTCATATCATCGCGCATACTCTGCTGCGTCAACTCTAGCGCAGATAGTTTTTGTGATACTTTATTATCGACGACTGGAGGAGAGCTCTGCATCAGTTGCTGTACTGGAACCTGTGGCGCTTGCAGCGGAGCTGGATTCGTCGCAACAGCAGCCACCAGCTTACTATCATCATTTTTTTTGTCGGCATGCCCAGAGATAAATCTTAAAATGACAATTAAAAACACCATAGTAGATAAAGCAATCATAGCATTCTTGCGGGTATTCAAATTTTTAAATTTTTTCAATATTGTATCGGCAGCACTCTGTGTTTCTTCCGCCGGGACTTCTGTGGTTTCTGTCGATGACTTGTCAAGACCATCTAGATCTGCTAGTTCAAAATCATCATGATATTGCTCATCTTCCGCCATTTATGTGCTCGCCGTTAAGAAGTTATTTTTAAGTCCTGTGTAAACAGAACACCAATGCCTGTCCCAGAAAATACCTCAACTGTTGTTGGCCTATTCATACCTTGTTGGGCATATTGTCCCCATGCTTTACCAAGCGTTGCAAGACCAATCACCGCATTCTCTAAAGTTGAGCGACCAACACCATTTGAAACAGTTGTATTTGATGTTCCTCCGGTACCACCGACTGTGATTGTAGTATTAGCCGATTGGAATGCATTACCAAAGCCTTCCAAGAAAGTTGAGGCAAATAAGGCGCCGTAGCGTTGGATAAAGTGATGATTCGTCTCGCTAGCTAAAGCCGTTCGTGCTGTATTCGGATCAATGGCGTAAGCACTGATGGACTGGGTTTTGGGCGCGCCCGGTATCGACAACGAGTTGAAACTAATCACCAATTTGTCAGCATTACTCGGCAAATTGAAACTACCGATTAATTTTGCACCTTTGAGCCGCCCAGAGACTATAGTTGCTAGAATAGGGCCAGGCTCATCACTATTTACTGAAGTATCTATCACCGCAAATAAGATATCCCCCATTTTAATCGTTGCAACACCTTGACTACCGCCTTTCTGACCCTGAGTAGAGTCAGTACCACCACTTGCATCGGTCTGTATACCTTGCGCTTGAGAATCACCCGCGTCTTTTTCTGCATTGCCGCTTATATATGTTTGCGCGGTTGTCTTTGACCACTCTTGGATCTCTTGGCGTGCGGCAGACATCATGGCTGTGGTACGTTGTTGCACCTGTTGCTGAAATTTTTGGTCGGCCATTTGGATCTGTTGTTTTTTGACCATTTCATTTAATTTTTTAGCATTTTCGGCCCTTTGATCTGCGATTAATTGTGCCCGGTTACCTCCGATGGACGGGATGGGGGCTGCATTTGCCATTGTTGTTTGGGTATTATCGATTGCTGGCGCTTTGTCTAATCCAGGTATATTTAATTCACTTTGAGAGTAACCAGCCTCTTTGAGTATTTGATCGCTAAAGCCGGCTTTTTTCATTTGCTCGGCAGAGTAGCCCGCATCCTTTAAGTCATTGACAGAAAATCCAGCCGCTTTCAGGGCCGCAGCTGATAACCCTGCGTTTTTTAATTCTTTAGCAGAAAACCCTGCTTGCTTTAACTCGGTCGGAGTAAACCCAGCTTTCACTAATTCCTCTGCGCTGTAGCCTGCGGCCTTCAATGCACTCGCATCATATCCGGCAGCTTTCAATTCAGCCGCACTAAAGCCCGCAGCGCGTAAGTCTTTCGCGGTAAATCCCGCCGCTTTCAATGCATCAACGCCAAAGCCTGCATTTCTTAATTGCGCAGCCGTATAACCGCCCGCTTTCAATTCTGCTGCAGTATAACCAGCAGCTGCCATGGCTTTTGCACTACAACCAAGTGTTTCTTTAATGATCTTAACCGAAACCCCTGTTGCTTTGGCGGCTTTTAGGGCATCCACACTACAATCAATTTTACGACCCGCCGCGATGATAGCCGCAGGACTTAGACCAGCTGACATCATATCTTGCGGGGTAAAACCAGCCGCCAGCAATTCTTGAGGAGTAAATCCAGCATCAGACAGTGCTTTCACATCAAAACCAACGTTTTTTAAGGTATTCAAAGAACAATGATTCTCATCATGGATTTGCTTTGCAGTAACCCCCCTAACCATAAGTAATTTGAGCTTATTCACATCACACCCCGCAGCCTTGATTGCTGCAGTTAAGCCAGCATCGGTCTCACCACCAATACCTGTTCCTGCAGCAGCTAATTCTTGTGGACTGAACCCCGCGGCCTGCAAAGCTTGCAAGCCAAAACCCGCCGCCTTTAAATCTTGCGCACTAAAACCCGCCGCTTTTAAATCTTGCGCGCTAAAACCCGCCGCTTTTAAATCCTGCGCACTAAAACCTGCTGCTTTTAAGTCTTGCGCGCTAAAACCCGCAGCTTTTAAATCTTGCGCGCTAAAGCCCGCAGCTTTTAAGTCTTGTGCGCTAAAGCCCGCAGCTTTTAAATCCTGCGCACTAAAACCGGCTGCTTTTAAATCCTGGGCGCTAAAACCCGCCGCTTTTAAATCTTGTGCACTAAAACCCGCCGCTTTTAAATCCTGCGCACTAAAACCTGCTGCTTTTAAGTCTT
>DAIOSQ010000019.1:3615-4290 GCA_036752465.1 Legionellaceae bacterium
GCGCACTAAAACCCGCTGCTTTTAAGTCTTGCGCACTAAAACCCGCCACTTTTAAATCCCGTGCACTAAAACCCGCCGCTTTTAAATCTTGCGCGCTAAAACCCGCCGCTTTTAAATCTTGCGCGCTAAAACCGGCCGCTTTTAAATCCTGCGCACTAAAACCGGCCGCTTTTAAGTCTTGCGCGCTAAAACCAGCCTGCTTTAGCGCAGCAGCATCACAGCCGTTTAGTTCGTGAATGCGTCTTGCGGTGATCCCTTGAGCCAACAATAGCTTTAGTTTATTGGGATCACAACCTGCAGCTTTTATCTCGCTATCAGGAACGTCCAGCCCGGCTTTTTTTAATTCGCTGGCACTAAAGCCAGCAGCAAGCAGATCCTTATTTGGAAATCCAGAATTGCTCAAATCTTGGGCGGTGTATCCAAGTGCTTTGATGTCTTTTGCCGAAAATCCAGCACTTTTTAGATCAGCGGCAGAAAAACCAGCACTCTTCAAATCAGCGGCAGAAAAACCAGCACTCTTTAAATCAGCCGCAGAAAAACCAGCACTCTTCAAATCAGCCGCAGAAAAACCAACATTCTTCAAATCAGCCGCAGAAAACCCAGCAGTTCTCAATTCAGCTGCAGAAAAACCAACATTCTTCAAATCAGCCGCAGAAAACCCAGCAGTTCTCAATT
>DAIOSQ010000019.1:4390-20518 GCA_036752465.1 Legionellaceae bacterium
AAAAACCAACATTCTTCAAATCAGCCGCAGAAAACCCAGCAGTTCTCAATTCAGCAGCTGAAAAACCGGCATTTTTTAAAGCCGCTGCACTGCAGCCAGATATTTTATGAATTTGAGAAGCCGTAACTCCGCCGAAACGTAATTTTCTGAGTTTTTCAGGATCACAACCTGCGGCCTTGATAGCCAATTCACCTGCGCTAAGGGTGTTTTGAGCAATTTCCACTGGCGTAAAACCTGCATC
The DNA here is from genome assembly GCA_036752465.1 of Legionellaceae bacterium. Lineage (GTDB taxonomy): Bacteria > Pseudomonadota > Gammaproteobacteria > Legionellales > Legionellaceae > DAIOSQ01. Next base: position 4,632 of record DAIOSQ010000019.1, read on the forward strand.
ACGCAGGTCGCTTACACCCCAGCCCCCACTTTTCAATTCAGCCGCACTACAACCCGCATATTTTCTGATTAATAATGCACTCACTCCGGCCAAACGGTCACGCTCAATAGCTCCTGCAGAGCAGCCACCCTTCTTCACATCAGCAGGAGTGATTCCAGGCGGAAGCTCTCTCTCGCCTTCCAAAATATCTGCAGATGAATAACCTGCCTCCTGCAAATCTTCTGGAGTAAACCCGGCGTTTAGCAAATCTCTGGCAGAATACCCGGCATTTTTTAACTCATCCGGGGCAAACCCGGCTTGTTTCAATTGTGCTGCACTGAAACCTGCTTTCTTTAGGTCACTAGCAGTATATCCAGCAACTCTAAGTTGCGTAGCGCTACACCCATTATTGCGCATAATCACGGCAGCACTCACACCCGCCTGTCGTAATTTACTCAAAGCTGCCGTATCACAACCCGCTTGATGGACATCTGCAAGAGAAATATTTGCTGGTAAGCCACTGGCTCGAGCAATTTCATCATCAGAAAACCCTGAACCTTTAAGCTCTCCTGCACTATAACCACCATCCATCATTTCTTGAGCACTATACCCAGCGCCATGTACCTCACAAGCAGAAAATCCACACGTTCTTAATTGACCGGCGGTGTATCCTGCTGCTTTGAATTGCATAACCGAAAATCCAGCGCTTTTTAACTCGTGGCAGGCGCAAATGCTTTTCAGACTCTCAACGTCATAGCCAGCGTCTTTCAACTGCACACAGGTGCAACCGTTTTTAAGATCGACGATCCCGGCACCCTGAGCCATAACCTTGTTCAAAGTAGTTTTGTCACAATGGCTATTTTGCAACTCTTGAATCCATAAGCTTTGTTGAGGGCCAGCACCATTTTCATTAGCCAGAGTTGTAAAACCCACGCCACCTGTACCATTTTGTGGCCCTACATCTTCAATCCCCTGACCAAAGGCTTGGGAGTGAATAATCGTTGGAATCGCACTGTTGCCAGCTTTACTGGCCTGCGTTGCCTGCTCTTCATTTTGGACTTGCTGCAGCGCTGCATATTCAGCGGTCTGATTTATCGCGCCCGGTATAGACTGAAGACTGCCGGGGGTTGACGCCAGATTGACGTCGGGATGGTTTTGTTCAATACTTTTATAAAATTTGTACAAACCGATGCAGATGATCAGCAAAAAAATCGCGCTCGTGAATACAATGATAATTCTAGTGCGGGTATTGCTGAAAAGTGCTTTGAGGTTTTCTTTTTTAGTTGCGGCCATATGCTTATAACCCTTCTATCTTCAGTTGCATGACCTTTCCATGCCATGATACCAGCAACACAGGCGCTTTTTGTAATTGATATGCGTGCATGCCATCAGCACTCGTCATACTTTCAATCCAACCTGGGGAAAGTATGGTCAGATTGGTGCGCAAATAGATTTTTTCTTTAAAAAGCCACGCCCGCGCATCACCTCCGCTAACCACCAATCTTGAACTACCCTCTGGTGGAACACCATCCAGAACATGCAACAATATGTCGCTCGCCGATGGAGGTAGCCCTCTATCTAATGGCATATTTTTTGCGTTCGGACCATAACCTTCAACTCTTAAATCCACACGATAATCAACCGCCTTTTGGCCAGGAATCAGGGTCAACATAACTGGCGTATTCAACCCTTTTAAGCGAACTGCAAGATTGCCGTAATTGTATAATTTAATGGCTTGAATCATCAGCGTATTACTGGTTTTATCCCACTGTATATTGAACGAAGCGGGATCGCCTAAATCGTATGCACTAATTGGCCAAGGCGACCCTGTTGAATCTAAAAATACTAATGAGGAGACGAATCCTTGCGATAATCTAATAACAGGTGGTGTCGAACCAGGAGACAAATTGACAAATTGCGAAGTGGCGGTTGGCTTCGGTGGTGTGCCTGGAGTGGTGCTTTGTGCCAATTCACTTGAATAATACAATTGTTTTATTCGTATGATTTCGTCGGGTGATAAAGGAAATAGTTGCTGCGCTAGATTACCAAAGGCCAGCTCCTCAATTTGCTGATTGGCAGCTTTTGCAACAGCTTTAGACATGTCCGCCTCTTTCTCCTCATTCGCCTCAGCACTAGCCCTGCTTGTAGGAGATGAGGCTAGTCTGGTAGGCAGTTGCTGAGCAGCAACGTCATCTACTTGTTTACTTGTATTGGCAGGGCTATTCTGCGAACCAGGCTGCTGCCCTCCCATTTTCTGCTGCAGCATCTTCAATTGAGCCAAAGCCTGTTGTGCAGACGTATTGCCTTGTTCTTGTGCTAGCAATATACCAACCTGCGCAAATCCAAGTACCCCCACCCCCCAGGAAATTATCCGAACGCGCCACATCATGTAACCCCTGTGCCAGCTGGAGCAACGACAAACTGCTCTATACCAATCCCGCGCGGTGAATTCAAAGAAGAAATCCTCTTCACTAGAATTGTTACTACGTTATTCTGTTGCGAAAATTCACTCGCACTCTGATAGGTAACCAAGATTGGCATTTGCACCCGCCAGGAGTAACTACCATTGAGTATACCTTTTTGTAAAATGATGGGGGCACGCGTAGCAACTGCAGAAACGACCAGTTTCTTGGCTTTGACAGCATCCAAATTATTCGATTGTTGCAGCGCATCCAAAAATTGAGTCCAACCAGTTGGCGTAAAAAAACCTGAAGCAGCCTGTAACTCCGAATGATAATTGACAAAATTATAGCTGAAAGCTGCTATTGCCGCTTGATTGGCCCACTGTAGCACTGCCGAGTCGGATTGATTAGGTGCGTCTAATGGAAATAGTGGTGTTATTCTGCCATTAATGCTAGTTGCAAAGTATTTAGGCGCAGGCGGATGTGTGATGATGTAGCTCAAAATAAGACCAAGTATCAAATTAGCCGCCATCGAAATAGTCAAAACAAGCACTATTTTATGTTGACTATCTTTGTAAAACTGATTCCTCATGGTGACTGCCATCAGTTTATCTGGCGAAGTTATTTTTTCAGTCATGGTACCATTACCTTTTCTTGAGCGTTATCATCATCAACAGGATCAGTGCTTAATATGGGTTGTGAAGAATAGTTAGGTCTATCCATTGCAATGAGCGCAAGGGGGGGTTTAATGCCGTCAGTTGCATAGTAATTCCGCTCCGATTGACTAAAATAAATATAATATAAAACACCAGCCAAAGATACATTACACACCACTGAAAAAATCAATAAATGACACGCTGTTCTATAGGTATGCACATAAAACCGTTTTAAGGCTTTTATTTTATCGCGCGCTGTTTGACTCATACATGTAATCTCAAGAAATGACATGTCTAAAAGTGATTTCAATCCGCGAGTTGGGCGATCTGTCCACTTGTCTCGCAGCCCCTATGATTGGCTTATTGCTTCCCAAGCCTTCTGTAAAGAGCAATCGGCTGTCTATGCCCTGTGACCATAAATAATTCGCAATTGCTTTGGCTCGCGCCAAAGTTAAAGCCTTTTCACGATTTACAGACATATACTGCACACTATAGCCTGTGATATTAACAGCAATCATCCGAAATTGTTGTAGATAGCATACCACGTCGTTAAGGAGCGGATAAGCTGCCCAATTCAATTGTGGCGATTCATCTGGAAACAGTCGACTGGATGGGATGCTGATCAAATAATCTTGCCCCATCGTAATCACAGTAAGCCCTTTCTTTTCTAGTTTTTTTCGCAAGTCAACTGCTGCTTGATCAGTGGCTACTTCTGTTTTATAAGGAAGCTTAGGGATCAACGACGCCCAATTTAACTGATTTTTGTGACACCCTAACAACAACAGGCTTACCATGAGGAAAACACAACTGTGTCTATGTATTCTATAGTTAGTACGGTTATTCGCTGCTTGCTTGTTTTGCATTCTCACACTCTTCTTTGATTCTACTGGTCAAATTATTCACCAGCTGTGTCAGTTCATCTGGCTGCATCATATTAAGATCGTCGGGCGGATAATGGGTCGCTGATTGAAAGTCTTTAATAATTTCATTGGCAATTCCACCAGCCAGACTTTCTTTCTCACCGCAAAAACTTTCGATCGACAATAGGCTGTCTCGGGTAATATTAACTGCCAAGAGTGGTTCGGAAAAGCGCGCAACATCCTTAGCTCGAATTGCAGGCAAATCTGCAGGCATATTTAATGAAGTAAAGATAGTTAAATAGCCTACCTTGGTTTCTTCGACAATTTGATCTAATTTCACCGGCTCATTGCGTCGATGATATGCCAGCAAAGCAGATACACCTTTTTCAATTGGGTCAATGCTGCTATCTTCTTGTGCTAATGTGCTCGCGATTAACGTAATCTCTTCTGAGGCGGGCACCGTTGCGATAGCAAAATCTCCACCATTAACAATCTTCATAAACCCTTCAAGCTGTTTGCGCAATCTGGCTAGATAATCATCTGCTGGCGGCTCTACCTTGAGAAATTGGTTGAGTTTTAATCTTTTGACTGGTTGAGGATTAGCATAAAACATTCTTGCTCGTACAATTCTAGATTTGAAAAAAATATGCGCTTGCCCTTCGGTTTGCTCTTTCAAGTCTAGCAAATCAACACGTGCGCGTTTTTCAAAAGATGAGCTTTTGGTGTCTGTGTACGTGTTAGAGATTCCGCCTTCTTTGGTTTGAAAAGAATCAACCTTTGTTACATATGCCTCGCCCGCCGTCTTTGTAAAAAAGTCCCATGTTTCGGTCGGATCCTCGAGCTTCATGCAAATTTTGATATTACAGTTGGCGCCTATTGAAGCCGCTTCTTCTTTAGAAGCTTTTTGGAAAGCAGGCAAGTCTTGACCTGCAAAAATCACAGAGAAACCCAAAGATCTAGCTTGTGCGGGAACCACCGCAAACCCTTGGACTGCATAGTAACCATACTCATCCAATACGCACAAAAATGGTGTCGGTGCATTCGTTGGCTTACGTTCAATCACATCACGATAATCCCCTTCCACATCCTCACCGAGTCCTTGGGCCATCATCGATTTCAATGAAGACACAACAATTTTACCCAAGTTAGATAATTCGTCTGGGGATTTTTCCAACGCCGGCAATAACACCACCAAAATACGACGATTCAAGACCACGTCTTTAAAGTCCACTTCTGCAAGATTCGTTCGAACAATATGTCCATAGGTATCAGCAAGTGAAGAAAATGCCCGTACCAATTGCATGGTTATGAAACCATGCTGCTCTAACACTTGAGAAACTTGTTTGCCTTTTTTTTCTTTGTTGTAACCAGGTAGTGTGCCAAGATAATTGCGCAAGGGGTCAGTCACGACTTTGGGGACGGATTCTATGTTGACAGATTCTTGGTCATCTCTAGGGAAAATTCTGTCAACCACAATTGACTCCAAACGCGTCAATTCAAAATAATTACGGATGGTGTCTGCATCGAGTAAAATCGCCCCCTGATCGCGCATATAGACCAATAATCTCATCAAGGCCTCGACAAAGGCAATGGCACGCCCCTTCCACATATCACCATCTGATGATTGGCTAGAACCACCCATAAGACTGACCACTAACTGGGTCAACATGCCCGAAGAGCCCTGACAAAATGGATTGAGGGTGTTAGATAGACGCTTTTCCTGAGGCCCAACAATATCGCGCGCACCGGTCATGAAATTAATTACCAGCAAATCATCCTCACGCCCCATACTTCGCACCATAGAAAAAATCTGTGCATATACGCCGGTGTCTGCTTTACCATCTACATAAATAAAACCGCTGGCTTGCGCCAAGGAATTGAAGGCCAAAGAAATCAGCGTTTGAGTTTTACCACTACCGGTTGAGCCAAATATAAGCACATGGGTTCTTAAATCCTCATTTGCAAACCATAATTCTTCACCACTGCTGATTTCATTGCCAAAATAAGCAATACCACGCGAAACATTGGGTGAATTGGAGCCAGGTTTTAAATCATTGAAATCTTTGATATGTGCCACTTTAGGCAATCTAAAAGGTAGGTAATGTGGTCGAGTATAAGCAAATACGTAACAACCCACCCCAATCAGTAACAAGAAAACAGAAACCCAAGACCATACAAACGAGCCCACAGCCAACGATATCAGCAAAATAGCAACATTTGCAGGTACTTTAAAAAAGTCTAGTAGGCGCTGCCCGATAGTACGAGTATCCCGCAGGAGTAGATTGGGATCTAGTTCATTCCGTGTGTCAATACCTCGAATCATGGTTGTAACTCCTGCATCTCTTTCGAGGAAAGCTTAACTTCCTTGATGGCCACTTCTAATGCAGTTATCGCCTCATCAATCATAGGGATCAATAAACGTCGCCCTGAAACAGTTTCTGCTCTCCAGTGTGCAAATGGTCCTGCGACCTCGACAAATGGAGTTTGTCTTCCCACACAATTAAGCATGTACCAAAGACGCCTATCCACAGTTTTCAACCATAAAAACTCTGAACTGGGCACCACCCCATCTAAACGTGCGTTTTGTAATAATGACGCCATAAAAGTCAGCAAATATGCGCGTTTGTCGGCAATTTGTTTGACAATATCTGAGTTTTCATACTGTTTGAGTACTTTTAGGCCCAAAGCGTAATCCAACTTGCCCTCAGCGCATCCTTTGTTTAGTGACTCCTGGATTTGGCTTGCCGCATCTCTGTCGCGATTTACTCGACACAAAAAAATGGCTGCTAATGCCGCTGCATGCGGTGGACAATGTTCAAATCCTTCCCAATAAGGCCCCAATTGCAGGGTGAACACCCTTTTAGCATCTCCACGTCGTAACGATGCGGTCATCTCTTGACCTGAGACATGCGTGTCTAAGAGGGCGTCCTCTTTACGCAATAAATTGTACTTGCGCGCAAATTCAACTGGAGTCATTGCCATTGCCCAGACACCAGAGCTTATATCCTCTTTCTCCAGTGCTTTTGGCACCACAGGCATAATGGCTGACCAATTATGCTGTTCTTGCTGACGTAAGGTTTTCATGTCATGAACTTTGCGATATTTCATGGTCACATCAGATTTAAAGAGGTAATATGCAAGTATGCCTAAAACAACACAAACCACATAGCGAAAATAATACCCCACATCGTTACAATATTCTGTCAGCTGAATCCAGCTAACCGTATTAGGATTGAGAGTTTGCATCATGAAAATATCATTGGACAATGCAGCACTGTGAACAAAAAAATTCATCAATTTGGCTTGCATAATATTAATAGCAAACACAATCGCGACAATTTGTCGATGCCCAAATCGCCAAATCAAATAGCCCGCCAAAAACAAACCCAACACTATCCAAATAGGGGCAAATGCATTATCTCCTGACGACTGTGAGGCTTGTTGCATAAGTCACACCCAATACTTCGAAATAAATTAGAGTATATACCCGTTATAAATAATTTTGCGAGTCTTATGCGCTCAAGTTTGGTGTTTTTTTAAATATGGATTTTTATTAATCTTTGTGATTTTTTACAAGCCTACCATCGATGAATTTATAGTGCACGCCATCATATACGAAATAATGGTAATTAGAAATTTGCACAGCTTTGCCTTTGAGGCTAAGCAGTGGTTTACCAAGTTTGTCTACAATTACTTTTGTACTATCCATGTTGATGACATCATCCTGACCGATATAGACACTAACATACGCTTCGTTGATTTTTTTTTCTTTGGATTTAATAAGTAATTGGACATCTTCTTCTGCGGCATATATGGGTCGAGACACATTCTGCTTAGGTAAATTAGTTAAGATTCTTTCCCAGGAAGAGAGTTCAACGTCAACAGAATAGAGCGATATGAATATTTCTTTCATATTTCGTTCCATAGCCATCTGTCGTGTTGAATGGCCATGGTTGCGCCCTTTTCCATAGGTTTTTTCAGCAAGTTCAGCAAAATTGGTGCGAATATCTTGCAAGTTCCTACCTACAGCAGTCAAAAAATTTGATTTCTGCCAAGGGCCATTTTCGATGGTATCTTCGAGGACATGCAAAATATCATCGACTTGTTGTTTTGTTATCATCTCTCGATTATTCATAAGTGACAAATTTAGTTACTGCATGTATGTTATCATAGCATATTATTGCACGACGTGTTTTCATTTTCTTCTGTTTTATGGCTAGAAACAACCTCAACACCCTGCAAAATATTAATAATGTTTTCTTTGCACAAATTGAGCTGCTTCAAGGCATCCTCATCTTCTGGCTTGTGGCTGTGTTTGAACATAGTCATCATTGACAGTTGAACCACATTCAATGGCACAAAAACACATTCTTCTAGGTCAGTGCGCGGCAAAACTTCTCCTCTGCGCGTACTGCCACCCAAAAATTGCAGACCACTGCTACTTCCCGTCACTTTGGCCATGATCATAAACTCCTATAAAAAACAGAATGCTCTATATATAGACTAGCATATAGACTAGCAAGCTTTTCCTTAAGAGCAGATTAATTCTACCAACTGCTTGACAAAAAGTAAGGTCTGTTGACAATTCATACCAAAATAGCTGTCATGAGCGCTGATCCATATAATTCTTTGTTACGAACGGATATATAGCCCTTTATTTTTTTGCAAAAAACAGCAAAATGGCCAGCATATTGCTGCATTTGAAAACTAAATTTATAATTTACATTCCGTGTAGAAGCACAACCATGACATGATTCAAGTGAACTTACTTTGGCATTGCGCGAAAGTAACCTTAATTTTTTTAACTAAGGAGAAACTAATCGTACATCAATTCGTCTAAAGGCGTATAATCTCGACTGGGTCCGCCTTGAACAAGCTCGTTGAGTACATCTGTCATACAAAGCAATCTTAAAGCGTTCGGTGTTACGGTATCAAAGACCACCCGCGTACCCAACAATGCATTCTCAGCCTCGTCAAACGTTAAGCCCAATCCATACCCAAGACATAAAGAGCACAATTGATCGGCTCGGCGCGCGATCGCCGGCAACAAACCGGTTGGCGAGAATACTTCATCGAAACTAACAAATCTGTCATTGAGATAAAATTTAGCATTCATTCCACCGGCAATCCTTGCTAAAGCTTTACTTACATCCATATCCATTTTTAACGCCACCATGGTTTAGATATTTTGATATTACCTGCCAGAAAAGTCCTTAAAGTCCGGAAAAATACGGGCACTGTATATCCAAAGTGTTCCAAAATTCCAAAAAATAACGCAGATGCCAACACCATCAACCCAGTCCAAAGTCTAATATGCATGAGAAACAAAAATATAGGAAACGCTGCTCTCGCATCGACCATGAAAAACCGTGCACTTCGGGCTGAGTCACGCCAATGAGCTGTAGGTGCAAAGGTACCACCCATATTGGACACTACCGATTAAGCCAAGTGTGTTAAAGTATATCGCGCCATAAGATTTATGCAATAGATTAACCTGCATGATTTAGGTGCGATAATCTTCTAGTTCCTCTCGTAAACGTTTCTCTTCTAACATGCATTCCAGTCTTCTTCTGGCATCCATATTTAAGGTATTTGGTGTTTGTAAACCAATTTTTTCTGCTTCTGCTGCATCATTGTCATCCATTAGCAATATATCTTCGTCTTCAAATAATTCACTCATAGTATTTCCTGTTTGTCAATAGTAATGACATCGTTTAACGATGAAACTCATATCGAGAAGCGTATATACCTTATTTGTTTTAACTTGACTAGCGCTTTTTAACTTAAATTCGTCCTCTGTCTGATTGCAAGCGTCGCTAAAGTGCTGAGCAATCATTGTAAATTCAATGAACGAACTTATTTTACTCCGCAATACACAGTAACTTGAACTTATCGAGGATATTGTGATATTTATCGGGAACCATCTTGGCTGGTACTGGTCACATTATGTCCGAAAGCATCGATTGCACTCTACGCAGAACTTATCAATGTATTAGGCAACGCATACCAAAATCATATCAACAGCAATGTGCGCAGCGGGTTTTACAACGCATTGAAGGTTTACTTTGTTTTCAAAAAGCCAAACATATTGCATTCTATTCAGCCATACGTGGCGAACTTGACGTGCATGATATTTGGCAACTTGCCTTGCAATATCATAAAATGTGTTATTTTCCAGTTATCCTTCAAGGTAGTGGCTTGTCATTTTTACCAGCCCACAATACCAGCAGGTGGCAAAATAATCGATTCGGCATTGCTGAGCCAGGACCAAGCTTTGCTGCCACCAAAGCAGCAAATGAACTCGATTTAGTCCTGCTGCCTTTGGTGGCTTTCGATCGCACCGGAACTCGCTTAGGTATGGGCGGCGGTTATTATGATCGTACGTTTCAGGATATTTCCCATCCATTTCTTCTTGGTGTAGCGTATGAGTTCCAACAACAAAATCATCTTAAAAGGCAAGCGTGGGATGTCCCTTTGGATGCTATAATCACCGAACATAGGGTTTATTGGAGCACATCACATGACGCGATATTGGTTGATTAAATCAGAGCCTGATTGTTTCAGCATCGATGACTTGCGCGATGCGCCACAGCAAACGACCTCATGGGATGGCGTGCGCAATTTTCAAGCAAGAAATTTTATGCGGGACCAGATGCAACTTGGGGACCAATTATTTTTCTATCATTCCAATTGTACACCGCCAGGTATAGTCGGTATTGCCGAAGTAATTAAAGAATCCTACCCTGATCACACAGCGCTTGATCCTGAAAGTGAACATCCTGATAGCAAAGCTACATTGGAAAATCCACGTTGGTACATGGTAGATGTTCGTTTTGTCAGAAAATTTCCTAGAATGATATCACTCCATGAACTCAAGCAATATCACCCACTAGAACACATGTTGTTGCTACGCAAGGGAAACCGCTTGTCAGTTTTACCCATTACTGGCGATGAGTGGGCGTTTATTGTTAGCATCGCTTAGAGACTTAACGCATCTTCACCAACCTCACCGGTACGAACACGCACCACTTGATCAAGCGCATAGACAAAAATCTTTCCGTCCCCTATTTTCCCAGTATAAGCGGCTTTGCAAATAGCATCTAAGGCAGCCTCGACCAGACTGTCAGGCAATGCCAATTCAATTTTTATTTTGGGCAAAAAGTCTACTACATATTCAGCACCACGATACAGCTCCGTATGTCCTTTTTGTCGGCCAAATCCGCGTGTCTCAGAAATTGTGACACCAGTGATACCGATATCCATGAGTGCTTCATGCACATCGTCGAGTTTAAATGGTTTGATAATGGCCACCAACATTTTCATAACGTATACTCAAATATGTTATTTCTTATGGTTTCTGATATCATATGGGATATCTGTTCTGTAAGGAAGATATGATGTTTAATATAGAAGGTTTTGAAGATCTCGCTAAGAAATTGTATCAGGCCTTACCGCAAGGCATGAAAGATTATGAGTGCGATTTGCAGGCACAATTCAAAGATATACTCCAATCAGCTTTCAATCGACTTGATTTAGTCACTCGTGAAGAGTTTGAAGTACAAACTAAAGTCTTAGCTCGTACTCGTGAAAAAGTAGAAGCATTACAAAAACAGCTTAACAACGTACTGCAAGATAAAAAGTAACTACGCATCAGGTGCTCTTCCCTAATTGAATAACAAGTAAGCACCAAAAAATAACCATCCACATGGAAAAAGATGGTACAGCAACCCAACTGTTCAGGAGGTTAGGATGAATCTCGCCGTGAGCAAAACCAGAACTCTTATCGGCATACAAGCACGACCTATTTTAGTCGAAATTCATATATCCAATGGTTTGCCAGGATTTACAATTGTTGGCCTACCTGAGGCGGCCGTTCGTGAGAGCAAAGATCGGGTTCGTAGCGCAATTCTCAACAGCCATTTTGAATTTCCATACCGAAAAATCACGGTCAATTTATCACCAGCGCATATTCCAAAAACAGGCAGTGGCTTCGATTTACCGATCGCCTTAGGTATCCTTGCTGCTTCACAACAAATCAATAGCAATAAATTCATCGATCATGAGTTTGTTGGTGAACTTGCCCTAACAGGTGAGCTCAGAGGGGTCACCAGTATTTTACCCATCATGATTGCGGCCAAAAAAGCACAACACAGCCTGATCATCGCCCATGCCAACCAAGAAGAAGCAAGTATTGCACGTTATGACCTTGCCTACACTGCACATTCATTGCGTCAGGTTTGTGATTATCTATGCCAAGACACACCGCTAGCGGCTATTCCTGAACTAACCACAAGCCCACAAACAGACCATGAACTTGATTGGTCTGACATCAAAGGACAACACCACGCAAAACTAGCCATGGAGATTGCTGCAGTCGGCGGTCATAGCATCCTGCTTTTTGGCTCACCTGGCAGCGGTAAAACCATGTTAGCCAGACGTTTTAGTACACTTTTACCGGAGCTATCTGCGGAAGAGGCCTTAACTTGCGCCACTATACACTCGGTGCATGGACATAGCTGCCAGTTCCAGCATTGGCAAAACCGGCCGTTTCGCGCACCTCATCATACAGCCTCCGCAGTTGCTATGGTTGGCGGGGGCAATCCCCCCAAGCCTGGTGAAATATCTCTCGCACATCATGGTGTTTTATTCCTGGATGAATTGCCTGAATTTCATCGCCACGTTCTTGAAACGTTGCGTGAACCACTTGAATCCGGCTGTGTCTCAATCGCACGCGCCGGTCACATGACCGAATTTCCAGCAAAGTTTCAACTCCTTGCTGCTATGAATCCCTGCCCTTGTGGACAATCAGGTAATACGCGAGCAAATTGTTATTGCACACCGGATCAAATCAAACGCTATCTTAGTAAAATTTCAACGCCACTGCTCGATAGAATCGATATGCAAATTCATGTGCAAGCGCTTGCAGATGCTGAGATTTTAAAACCATATGACCATAATGTGCGCATTAGTAACGCGATACAGACCAAAGTAACCAAACTACGAAGCTACCAACTGCAACGACAGGGCTGCTTAAATGCCGAGATGCAGGGTAAAACCATAGAAGCACTGTGCCAACTTGCCGCACCTGAGCAAGCTTTCTTGTCCAAAAGTTTGCTGCAATTCAAACTTTCTGCTAGAGGATTTCACCGATTATTGAAAGTTGCACGAACCATAGCAGATATGCGCGATAGTGCTCAGGTAAACCTACCAGACTTACAACAAAGTTTATCTTTTCGACATCTCTTGAGCTCTTTTGACCATTGTTGATACGGAAAGAACGCAAGCCAATTTGGCCGCTGCTTACCATGGCGTACGTCATTATAGGTTAACAACCATCTTGCGAATTAAGTAATGCATCGAGAATAGCCATTCTCATAAATACGCCATTTTTTACTTGTTCAAAAATACAAGACTGTGTTCCATCAGCAACACTCGAATCTATTTCAACACCTCGGTTGATAGGCCCTGGATGCATGACAAGCGCATCTTGTTTAGCCCATGTTAGTGTGCTTTCTGTCAAAGCATACTCTTGACGAAAATGTGCCAAATCAAATGTATCACCGCTATTTAATCTTTCATGTTGTATCCGGAGACATATGATAACATCGGCATCGCTTAACCCCTCCCGTAAGGAAGAAGTAATGTGAGCAAAAGTTGGCGTAATAGGCCGCCATATGTCTGGCGTTACTAAAACCAGCTCCTTAACCTGCATTAACGTAAACAGTTGCTGCAATGAGTGAGCCACACGGGAGTGCTTGATATCACCAACAATCACGACCTTCAACGAAGAAAGATCGTTTTTATGACTTAGAATAGTCATTAAATCGAGCATAGCTTGACTAGGATGTTGGTGACAACCATCGCCGGCATTGATGATACGTGCCTGAGCATGCTTGCTGGCCAGTTGATGTGGAAATTGATTACCACTGTGACGTACCACAAACAACTCTACCCCCATGGCAATAAGCGACCTCATGGTATCATCTATCGTTTCCCCTTTACTTTGCGACGATCGCGACCCATCAAAATGGATAACGTGCAAACCCAGTTTTTTGGCCGCGATTTCAAAACTAATCCGCGTTCGTGTGCTATTTTCAAAAAATAAAGTCGCCATTTGCTGATTTGTATAGCTAGGCAGGGATATTGAGGCGTTTTTAAATTGATTGGCGCGAAATAACAGTTGCGTTACGTCCTCTCGGGATAATTGCATAATATCTAAAAAATGCTTCATGCTGTGGAATGATGAGTACTTAACCATTGCTCGAGGATAACACAAGCGGCGATACTATCAATCTCGCTTTGCCGAATTTTTCGATATCCACCATCGGCAAATAAGCGGGCACGGGCTTCTTTCGTGGATAAGCGCTCGTCCGTTAGATATATCGGCAACTGCATGTATTGCCCAAGTTTATCGGCAAACTCTCGCGCCATGACAGTGGTATATTGCTCGCGGCCATCTATAGTAGTTGGCAATCCAACTACCAGGCCCTCAGGTTGCCAAGCGCGAACATACTGAGCAATCGAATTCCAATTTGGATCTCCTTCGCTCGCTTTCAAAGTCGGCAATGGAGAGGCGCTATTTGTTAGTTTTTGACCAACCGCTACACCTATTCGTTTGCAGCCAAAATCGAATCCGAGAAAAACTCCATTAAGCATGTCCAGCTTCGCCTGTTAATTGATTCATATCCACTCCCAGCATAGTACCCGCATACGCCCAACGAGACTCATAGGGCACATCATATAACAACTCCTGCGAAAATGGACATACTAACCAAGAATTTGACATAATTTCTTCATCCAATTGATCCCCCCCCCAAGCAACGTACCCTAGTAATACCAAAACACTGCTTGGCCCAGTATTCTGCGCGATAGCCCGAATAATATCATTGGATGTGGTAATAACAACATCATGCTGCAAATATAGGCTAGACTGCCACTGAGCACGGTTTTTGTGAATCACAAAACCGCGCTCAGCCTGTATAGGCCCGCCGAACAACAGTGGTTGCTCACCCAGCTGTTCGTTAACAGCTGACACATTGATTTGATCAAAAATAATATTGAGATTATATCGCAATGGCCTGTTGATAATCAGCCCAATAGTGCCTTGTGTATGGTGTTCACATAAATAAATCACACTATGAGAAAATAATGAATCGTTCAAAGACGGCATGGCCACCAGAAATTGATTGGCCAGCGACATTTGGTTCGCCATCATGCTCCCCTTCTCTTGACTCATTCTTGTTAATTATATACCAAGATCGATGATACCGTAGTTGATAATAGCTAATACAGCAATTATCAATCATCTTACATTAATTATTAGAGCAGTCCGTTATTAACGGTACTTTGACCTACTTCTCAATCTTCAAGTAGAATTGAGCACGAATCCTAACAAAATAGGTGAGATATGCGCTTCGTCACAATGTTCTGGCTCGCGGTGTTTTGTGCACACTCTTATGCAAACGTTCTGACATCTAGCGAGCCTATTTTTCAGCCAAAAGCAGCCAACCAAACCTTAGATCAAATTGGCATACAACTATCCATACAAAATCTTGACATCAAAAATCTCAATCATGCCGTGGTAACACTAACTGAACTCATGAGCGGAGCGGAAGATTGCATATCTAATGCCAAAGACAAGTTAGACAGTATAGATACAATGCTAAAGCAAGGGCATGATGTCAAAAATTCCAACAGCCCAAGCGTGGATTTTGTTTATTTATCAAATGAGCAAAAAAAAGCACAGGATCGTCAGGCACAATGTCGTCTTTTTTTTATCCGCGCGAAAGAGGCGGTCACTGCTTATAAAAAAGCGATAGCCACAATCAAGCAACAACAAGCCCTACAAAAAAGTTATCCCTTATGGACCTTGGTAACCAGCGTAATCCATTTGCCTGCTGAAACGCCCTGGTACGATCTGTCAACATTAGATGTACCGCCGATGATAGATTCATTCTGGAATTGGGGCCTACTGTTGTTATCGACACTCG
>DAIOSQ010000020.1:0-20286 GCA_036752465.1 Legionellaceae bacterium
TATCCGCCGGTAAGCCGATTATTGCTTCATTAAATGGCGAGGGTGCAAGAGTGTTAGCGATGACTGGAGCAGCCATAGTTTGTCCGGCTGAGGATGCGTCTGCACTGGCAATTGCAATTCGGCGGATGCGAGCGCTGGATGATGTTAAGCGCCAACAAATGGCGGCGGCTGGGCGAGAATACTTTATCAACCATTTTGAAATCAGCAAACAAGCGGCGCTGTTGATAACAATGCTTCAAGCAAATTTAATCCAGTCGAAGGAACCTATGCAATGCGTATCCTGATACTAGGAGCCACTGGGATGATTGGCAGCACTTTCTTCCGTGTCATGTCTGCGGCGTATGCCGAAACCTGGGGTACAGTGCGCAGCCCGCGGTTTTTGCCGGCAAAGGGGCAGCACCATTTATTGTTATTGCCCGATGTGCTCGATATGACGGCCTGTGTGAGTGCATTGCAGCACATACAGCCAGATGTCGTTATTAATGCCACCGGTATTGTCAAACAGTTAAGCATTGCTACGGACGCTAAACAAGTGATGCCGATCAATGCAGTTTTCTCTCATCAACTAGCAGCCATGTGCGAGCGCATAGGTGCACGGTTAATCCTGCTAAGTACAGATTGCGTATTTTCAGGTAAGCAAGGCATGTATACGGAGGATGACCTATGTGATGCTGAGGATTTATATGGTCAATCAAAGGCCATGGGAGAAGTCAAACATGCTAGCCATGTGTTGACCATACGCACATCAACCATTGGTCATGAGCCAGGTAGCCACCACGGTTTGCTGGAGTGGTTTCTGGCGCAAACCGGCACGGTCTCTGGTTTTAAACATGCTATATTCTCTGGCATCCCTACGGTTTTATTGGCACAATTGATGTTAGAGTATATCTTACCTAACCCTAAATTATGCGGTGTTTATCATGTGGCATCCGCGCCGATCAACAAATACGAGTTGTTGCAGTTAATTAAGTTCTATTATGGCAAACAGATTCAGATAGAGGAAAATACTGCCGTTGTAATTGATCGCTCACTCAATGGTCTTCGCTTTATCAAAGCAACGGGGTATACTCCGCTGTCGTGGGAAGCACAAATTGAATGCATGTTTAAAGACAGCAAAGCTAGATTAATGGGTTGCTAATATGTTCGAAAATAGTGTTATATTAATCACGGGCGGCACAGGTTCCTTCGGTCAAACCATCATGCAGCGCTTGTTAAAAACCACTGCACGTGAAATCAGAATTTTCAGCCGCGACGAAAAAAAGCAGGAAGACATGCGCATTGCCATGGCGAATACCCGACTGAAATTTTACATAGGGGATGTCAGAGATAAAAGCAGTATCGAAGAAGCTATGTTTGGCGTTGATTATGTATTTCATGCGGCGGCATTAAAACAAGTTCCTTCCTGTGAGTTTTATCCCATGGAAGCTTTTCGTACCAATGTGATCGGCACAGATAATGTTCTCCTAGCAGCAATCTCAAATGATGTTAAACGGTTGGTGCTACTTAGCACAGACAAAGCAGTTTACCCGATCAATGCCATGGGTATTTCCAAGGCTATGGCGGAAAAAGTTTTGATCGCAAAATCGCGTCTCTATGCTGATAGGCAAACGGTGATGTGTTCAACCCGTTATGGAAATGTCATGGCCTCGCGCGGCTCAGTCATACCCTTGTTCATCGATCAGATATGCAAGGATGAGCCCATTACCATTACTGATCCGCACATGACCCGTTTTATGATGAGCCTTGAAGATTCTGTTGATTTGGTGCTGCACGCCTTTCAAAACGGAGAACCTGGTGATATTTTCGTGCAAAAAGCCCCTGCTGCGACCATTTTATCCGTAGCTGAGGCATTGAAAGATATTTTTGCTTCAAGTGTGCCCATAAAAATTATCGGGACACGACATGGCGAAAAATTATATGAAACCTTAGTTTCTCGAGAAGAAATGGCCAAATCAAACGATATGGGGCGTTATTATCGCATAATTTGTGATGATAGAGATTTGAATTACAGCAAGTACTTCGTTGAGGGTGAGATCAGTATTGCCACCTATGAAGATTACACCTCGCATAGCACCACCAGACTGACACGTGATGAGGTCCGATCGCTGCTGAGAGGCCTCGACATTGTAGGAGAAAAATTAGATGCTTAAAGTCATGACCCTGGTCGGTACCAGGCCTGAGTTAATTAAAATGAGTCGCGTGATCCAAGCGTTTGATCAGCACGTTGAGCATATCCTGGTACATTCCGGACAAAATTACGATTATGAATTAAACAAGGTTTTTTTTGATGAGCTAAATATTCGTCAGCCAGATTATTTTTTAAATGCCGATCCTACGACAGCGATTAAAACAATCGCAGATATACTGGTGAAAATGGAGGAGTTGTTGGTAAATATTCGTCCAGATGCCTTGCTATTATACGGGGATACCAACACCTGCTTGGCGGTAATCGCGGCGAAGCGGCATAAAGTACCAGTTTTTCACATGGAAGCAGGCAATCGTTGTTTTGATCAACGCGTCCCAGAAGAACTGAATCGCAAGGTACTCGACCACTTAAGTGATATTAATTTTGTTCTAACCGAACATGCTAGACGCTATCTAATTGCCGAAGGCATTCGCCCAGAAACAATTATTAAGACAGGATCGCATATGAAAGAGGTTTTGGACCATTACATGCCTAAGATTATGCAATCTGATATTCTCAAAACAGCGCAGTTAACATCTGAAAAGTTTTTTGTTGTCAGCGCACATCGCGAAGAAAATGTTGATGATGTTGATAATTTAACGCATCTTATCGTTACTTTGAACGCCCTTGCGCATCAGTATCAGTTACCGATTATGTTTTCCACACATCCTCGCACCAAAAAACGTATAGAGGCTCTAGCCAACCAGGCGCTGCATCCCTTGATACAATTGATGAAACCTTTCGGCTTATTTGATTACATCAAGTTACAAATGGAAGCGTTTTGTGTGATATCAGATAGCGGTACCATCACGGAAGAGGCCTCTTTGTTGAATTTGCCGGCTGTAACCATCAGAAATATGCACGAACGCCCCGAAGGCATGGATGTAGGTACGGTGGTGATGAGTGGGTTGAAGCAAGAAAGAGTTATGGACGCCATCAACGTAGTGACCAGTCAACATGAACGTGGTAAGCGTTTGTTGCCCTTAATTGATGACTATGATACGGATACGGTTTCCAAACAAATTTTGCGTGTGGTTCTGAGTTACGTAGATTACGTCAACCGCACAGTCTGGCATAAAACACAATGACAGCCTCATCTGTTATCGTAAATATTTTGCCGGCCGGCATCGAATTCAATGCAACAAATGAGCAAACCGTACTTGAGGCAGCCTTGTCGCAAGGTTTTTTCTTGGGACATAGTTGCAAAAAAGGCACCTGTGGCACGTGCAAGGCAGAGATTGTTAGCGGTCAGCTCATCAATGACGCTGGACAGATGATGACTCACGGTGATATTTTCACCTGTGCTGCCCGGGCCTTATCTGATGTGGTACTTAAAGCGAAATATTTTCCAGAATTGGCACATATTGAGTGCAAAATCCTGCCATGTAAAGTGGCCAGCTGCATCATGGTGGCAGAAGATATCTTATGGTTGACCTTGCGACTTCCGCCACAAACCGAATTTACCTATCTGCCAGGCCAATATATTGACTTATTGCACAATGGCTTGCAACGCAGTTATTCGATAGCTAACTTTGCGAATCGTGCAGACGGCTTAGAGCTGCATATTCGGTTGTTGCCGGAAGGACAGCTTAGTCGTCAGTTGCAGCTGGTCAACAACAACCAGCTGTTGCGCATGGAAGGTCCTAAAGGTACATTCTTTGTGAAAAAAGCAAATAATCCGCTGCTTTTTATTGCTGGTGGTACTGGGTTTGCGCCAATCAAAGCCATGATAGAACAGCTTATTGCCGCAGAAGATCAGCGGGATATTCACCTCTACTGGGGAATGACCCATAGTTCCCGTTTCTACTGTCATAGTGCTATGCAATGGGCCAGACAATATAAGCACATTCGCTATGTGCCTGTCGTATCAGGAACAGATGATGCATGGCAAGGCGTACGAGGTTGGGTGCATGAAGCTGTGCTTGCTGATTTTACAGATTTAACTGATTATCATGTATATGCATGTGGTGCTGCAGTGATGCTAGAAGCAGTCGAAGACAGTTTGGTCAACATAGGGTTGCATCGGGATAATTTTTTTAAAGATACTTTTGTACCTTCCAATGAATTAGGTTAATACAATGAAAGCAGTCATACTTGCAGGTGGTTTGGGGACTCGATTGGCGGAAGAAACCGATTTAAAGCCTAAACCAATGGTGGAAATCGGCGGTAAACCGATGCTATGGCATATTATGAAAATCTATGCCAGCCATGATATACAGGATTTCGTCATTTGTTGTGGCTATAAAGGCTATCTGATTAAGGAGTATTTCGCCAATTATTTTCTACATATGTCAGATGTTACCTTCAATATGCGTGACAATAGTATGCACGTGCATACTCAACGTGCAGAAACCTGGAATATAACTTTGGTAGACACGGGTGAAGACACCATGACTGGCGGAAGATTGTCGCGTGTTGCAAATTACATACAACAGGATGATATATTTTGTTTTACTTATGGTGACGGGTTGAGTGATGTGAATATCACAAAAACCATCGATTTTCATCGAAAACATGGCAAACTTGCGACCTTGGTTGCGGCTAACCCGCCCAGTCGTTTCGGTATTTTAGAGTTAGAAGGACAGCAGGTCAGGGCTTTTCAAGAAAAGCCCATACAAGACAGTGGTCTTATCAATGGCGGTTTTTTTGTGCTGTCCCCGGAGGTATTGAATTATTTAGATGGAGACGCCTGTGTCTGGGAGCAAGGGCCGTTAATGCGCCTAGCGTCAGAGGGCCAACTGATGGCATATGAGCACGCTGGTTTCTGGCAGCCTATGGATACGTTGCGAGAAAAACAATATCTGGAAGGCTTATGGTGTAATCGCAAAGCCCCTTGGAAGGTATGGGAGTAAACCACTATGAATTCTTCTGTATTTTGGCGCGGCAAGCGCGTATTGGTTACTGGTCACACTGGGTTTAAAGGCAGCTGGCTATGCATGTGGCTGCATAGCACGGGGGCCAATGTGCAAGGGTACGCACTTGCACCGCCAACCCAGCCAAGTTTATTTGAGATTGTTAGCCTAAACGAAAAAATAGCCTCAGAGTTTGGTGATATTCGCTCTTTGCCACAATTATTAGCCTGCATGCAACGTTTTCAGCCAGAAATTGTGTTTCATTTAGCAGCTCAACCTTTGGTACGTTTATCGTACGAACAGCCGCTCGAAACATATACAACCAATGTTATTGGCACCATCACAGTATTAGAGTGTATCCGTCAGGTAGACTCGGTGCGTGCCTGTGTTAATGTCACCAGCGATAAATGCTATGAAAATCGTGAATGGGCGTGGGGATATCGTGAAGATGAACCCATGGGTGGGTATGACCCTTACAGCAGCAGCAAAGGCTGTGCTGAGCTTGTCACCCAAAGTTATAGACGATCCTATTTCAGTAGCACCGATCGTCCCAGTTGTGCTTTGGCTTCTGCCAGAGCTGGTAATGTAATTGGTGGCGGTGATTTTGCAAGCGATCGCTTGCTGCCGGATATACTCCATGCATTGACTCACGGTGAGCGGATCACTCTGCGTCATCCGCATGCTATTCGTCCATGGCAACATGTCTTGGAACCGCTAGCTGGCTATATGCAACTCGCCCAAAGGTTATATGAAGATGGACAATCATTTGCTACTGCTTGGAATTTCGGACCAAATGATCATGATACCAAATCTGTGCAATCAATAGTTAAAGAAGTGCTAAATATTTGGGGTGATCGAGTCGATTGGATTATAAACTCAGATGCGCCAAAACATGAAGCGCAGTCCTTAAAATTAGATTGCTCTAAAGCAAAGCTACAGTTGGGCTGGAAACCACAATGGTCAATTGAAAAGACTTTGGCACGCATCGTCAATTGGCACCGACAATGGTTGGCGGGGGCTGACATGTACGCCTATACCATGGCTGAAATTAACGAATATACCCATTCTTCATGAAAAGACTGGTTTGTACAGGATAACATATTATGAAAACCAAAGAACAACTGAGACTGGCGATTGCCGAGCTGGTCAAAGACTACGCCGATTTAAGCTACCAACCCCAGATGTTTGATAGCAATAGCGCTGTGATTCCTCCCTCAGGCAAAGTATTGGGTGCAAAAGAGTTGCAAAATATGGTCGATGCCGCATTAGACGGCTGGCTGACTTCGGGACGTTTCAATGCTGCTTTTGAAAAAAAATTGTCTGAGTATCTAGGGGTTGCACATGTGTTGACCACAACATCAGGCTCTTCAGCTAACTTACTTGCTTTGACGGCATTGACTTCGCCTAAACTGGGCGATCGCCAGCTGAAGAAGGGTGATGAAGTGATAACAGTTGCCGCCGGTTTTCCAACTACAGTTAATCCAATCATCCAAAATGGTTTGGTGCCAGTTTTTGTTGATGTCAATATCCCTACCTATAATATCGACGTTAGTTTATTAGAAGGGGCTATTTCACTTAAAACCAAAGCCATCATGTTAGCACATACACTCGGAAACCCATTTGATTTATCAGCAGTCAAGCGTATAGCCGAGAAGTACCAATTATGGCTCATAGAAGATTGTTGTGATGCGTTAGGTACTACCTATAATAATCAAAAGGTAGGCACATTTGGTGACATTGCGACGCTCAGTTTTTATCCTGCGCACCACATAACCATGGGTGAGGGCGGCGCGGTTTTCACACAAGATAAGGACCTAGCAGTGATCCTCGAATCATTTCGTGACTGGGGTCGAGATTGTTACTGCGGGCCTGGATGTGATAACACGTGTGGCAAACGATTCGGTCATAAATTAGGCAGCTTGCCGCAGGGATATGACCATAAATACACGTATTCACATATGGGCTACAACCTTAAGATTACTGATATGCAGGCGGCTTGTGGTTTAGCACAGCTGGATCAGCTGGATTATTTTATTCGGCGGCGGCGTGAAAACTTTAATTATTTGACTGAAGGTTTGACTAACTGTGCGTCTTTTTTATGCTTGCCCAAAGCTACAGCTAACTCAGATCCTTCGTGGTTTGGTTTTCCAATCACTTTGCAACCAGATTGTGGTGCGCAACGTGTCGATGTGTTAAAATTCTTAACCCAGAATCGCATTGGTACCCGCTTATTGTTTGCTGGAAATTTAACACGTCAGCCATATTTTGAGCATGTTAACTACCGCGTGCATGGCGAACTGAGCAATACGGATCTGGTGATGAATCAAACCTTCTGGGTGGGTGTGTTTCCTGGATTGGATAGAGCACATTTGGATTACATGATAGCCAAATTTGCAGAGTTTTTTGGCATTAACTTTTAACTATGTTTACTTTGTTGTGCGGAAGAATAGCGCAATTTGCCCTTATGCTGGTGACCCTGAGAGTGGCCACCAGTCTTTTACCGCCAGCAGAAATGGGAAAAATTGCCATAGTTACCACGCTATGTGCAATGTTTTCTGCTCTATTCATTAATCCGGTGGGTATGTATGTCAATCGGCAACTGCATCAATGGCAGCAGGCCGGGCAAGTGTCACAATATTTACTATACCATTACATGTATGTGGCAATGATCGCCGTAATATCCGCAGGCGCCGTGACCGCTGCGTCTGCGGCAGGCTGGTTAAACACACAACTACCGCAAACATTTGTCACAATTTATATCTTCTTAACCATCCTGTTTAATACAATTAATCAAACGGCAATTCCTTCATTAAACATATTAGGTTTTGGCATTTTGTTTACAGTACTGTCTAATGCCACTGTGCTGTTGGGTTTGTTAATCGCCTATTGTCTCGTGCACGTTGAGCACCCACAAGCACAGGACTGGCTCTGGGGCGTGCTATGGGGTCAAATCATTCTGGCGGCAGTGGCAAGTTGTGTTTTTTATCAAAAAACACAACAGCAGGTCAAGTTGGCCGTGGTACATAGGCAGGATCTTGTAACCATAGCCCTGGGTGTGGTGGTGCCATTTGCCTGGCCTTTGGCAGTATCGGTAGGATTGGTCTGGTGCCAATCGCAGAGTTATCGTTTTTTTTTAGAGCATGCGTTAGGCTTGGTAAGTGTTGGATTATTCGTTACCGGTTATGGGATTAGTGCTGGGATCATGGCGGCGATAGAGTCGGTGATGGTTGCTTATTTACAACCATCATTTTATAAACAAATAAGTCTCAATGATCGCAATCATTTACCAAGAGCTTGGTTCGAGTATGCTGCCATTATCATGCCGTGCGCGATTCTGTCTGCTTTTGCACTGTGCGTGTTGGCTAAGCCATTAACAGCATTAATGTTAGCACACTCCTTTCAGGCTGCTTCGCAATACCTAGTTTGGGGCGCTTTTGTCGAAGCTTTGCGAGTGATCGCTAATGTGTATGGCATGGCAGCACATGCTGAAAAAAATACTAAAATATTAATTCGCCCATCAGCCATCGGCGCTGGCATCAGCGTTGTATTGCTGCCGCGGTTGCTGTCGCTGTGGGGTATCAACGGTATGGGTATAGCTCTTTTGTGTGCCGGCATTGCGGTGGTACTGAGCCTACATTATGCGCTTATTAAGCAAAAATATATTCAGTTACCTTCCCGTGATATTGCAAAAGCATTTGGGGCTGGTCTGATGTTGTTAAGTTGTGATTACGTACTAAGGCCATGGCTGAGTAGCATACCATATGCGACCGGCCTGCAGTTTTTCTGGGTAGTTATTTTCTGCCTTTTTGTAGCGTATGATTGGTTAAAAAAACTGTTTTTGACCCCAGTTAGTCAATCAGTTATGATCAACTAAATCAAACGAGACGAAGCAATGACAAAATTAACTGATATACCCGTGGTGGTGGTCAGCGGCCAAAAATACCTGACCAAACATGGTGTGGTAGCCATAAAAGATGGTGTCAAGGCCCAGCACACACAGCCAGAGCGCCTACCTAAGCCAAAATGGTTGCGAGTGGTCAATCAAATATCACCAAAATACCTACAAATTAAAGAGCAAGTGCAACAGCATGGGTTGTCTACCGTTTGTGAAGAAGCAAAGTGCCCCAATATTGCCGAATGTTGGTCACATGGCACCGCAACCATTATGCTACTCGGATCCGTATGTACGCGAGCATGTCGTTTCTGTGCGGTTGACACGGGTAATCCGCATGGTCGTATCGATCCAGCAGAAATAGCAGAAGCAGCGCGTACCGTCGCATACATGAATCTAGATTATGTGGTCCTGACTTCGGTCAATCGTGACGATTTGGCCGATGGGGGAGCGGCGCATTATGCAGCAACTATTCGCGCCATCAAGCAACAGAATCCAAATATCAAAGTCGAAGCACTAACTCCGGATTTTCAGGGAGTAGAACGAGATATTGCGATACTTCTGGATAGTGGGGTTGATGTGTTTGCACAAAATGTAGAAACTGTAGCGCGTTTGACCCACCCAGTCCGCGATAGTCGAGCGGGATATTGGCAAACATTGCAGGTTCTTCGTTATGCCAAACAATATCGACAAGATGTATTGACCAAAACCAGTTTAATGTTGGGTTTAGGCGAAACTGATGAAGAAATTATTAGCACTATGGACGACCTGCGTGCTTGTGGTGTTGATATATTGACTTTAGGCCAATATTTACAGCCGACCAAACATCATTTACCAGTACTTCGTTACGTGAGTCCTGAAGATTTTGCTGCTCTGCGCATGGTAGGTCTCGCCAAGGGTTTTTTTGAAGTAGCTGCAGGCCCTATGGTGCGTTCAAGTTACCGAGCGGATCGTGTCTTCAAAAAAGATAACCTCGGCCTAGAAAATATTTAAATGGCGACACTAGGGCGGTTAATCGGTCAACGATTTTTTGAACTGGTTTAGAGACTTCTTTCAGATTACAATCCTTCATGGCGTATTTCCTTTTGTTGATTATGTTCCTGATAGAACAATCAACAGGGTGCCCCACCTAGTTTATTTTTCCCAGACACCAGATTCGAGCATAACTCGGATAAAAATAGGTAAGCGGTAAATGCGATGAAAAAAAATTATTTTATACATGGAGTAGTCTTTCTTGTTTTGGCACAAACTATGGTTGGGGTGAACATTGTCACTTCAAAGCTACTCCTTTCTTCCATTCCAGCATTAATTTTATTAGAAATACGTTTTTTATTAGCAACACTGATATTGTTTCCTCTTCATTGGATAAATGCCTCCTCTCGAAAACACACACTAAGCGCGTATTTCTCTGAGTTGAGATCTCGAGATTGGTTTTTCATCTTTGCCCAAGCCTTATCAGCTGGTGTTTTATTTAATGCTTTGATGCTAACTGGATTAAATTATACAGATGCGAATGTAGCAGGAATCATTACTAGCGCCTTACCAGCACTTATTGCCATAATGTCGTGGTTTATTTTACATGAAAAAATATCAGCCCAAAAAGCATTATGCGTTTTTTTTGCTACAATGGGGTTGGTTATCATTGCTTATGATAAACTAAGTGGGATTAACTCTTCGCATTCTTTTTTTGGGGATGGCATTGTTTTATTAGCCCTGCTGCCTGAAGCATCATACTATGTACTTTGTAAGCTCTATAAAAATCGCCTACCTTTGTTTTTAACCTCCGCTTTACTCAATGGGATTAATGCACTTTTATTATTGCCAGTATTATTTCTTGTGCATTGGACGCCAGCAAACATTAATATGATGACTTGGATCACCTTATTCCTTATCGGTTTAAGCTCTGGACTATTTTACGTGTTTTGGTTTATTGGCGCACAACATGTAGATGGCATAATGGCTTCTCTTTCTACAGCCATTATGCCAATTGCAACCGTGCTGCTAGCTTGGATCATTTTGGGTGAAGGACTTAATTCACATGAATTAGCTGGCATGGGGCTTGTTCTATTCTCCATTATTCTGTATGCAAGAAAATAAATGAAGGATTTATGAAGTGAGTATATCTTATGAAGCGTTCGAAAAAGTAGATTTAAGATCAGGAACGATTGTTAAAGCAGAAGAATTTCCACGTGCGAAAAAACCTGCTTATAAAATATGGGCAGATTTTGGAGAAGCGCTAGGAGTCTTACAAACATCAGCACAGGTAACTAAACATTACACTACTGAATCACTTATAGGTCGCTCTATTGTGGATTGATAATCTACCAGTATATGCTATACATACAATGTAGACCACAACAATGGAGTCATGTTATGCCTAAGCCAACTGGAGTAGAAGAAATTCGTAAGAATTTCGAAAAGCAAAAAACAACACCGTCTAAGCCAATGGGGAAAGTTGGGCGTGCGGTAGAACGTATTGACCATCACATCAGCACCCAACATGTAGATGAAAAAAAGAAAATATTTGAAAATGGTGGTAAACCGAACAAGTCTGAAGAGGTAGTACCAGATGTGAGCGTGAGGAATATACGCAAAAACTATGAATAAATAGATAAGGATGATGCTCCAACAGACATAAATTGCGACTGCAACGCATCGCTTTATTGCTGGACGGAGCATCTACACCATTGATAGAGTAGCATAGACGACGCTGAATCAAAACTTGAAAACTATGCTGTAGTAAAAACAAGGTAACAACATCATACCTTATAGACAAGCCAAGCTTATCAGGCGAGAATATCTCTATAAAATTACAGGCAACGGTGATGCTCATGTTAGATGAGCATGCTTGCTGGTATCTCTATAGTAGAGGAGCTTTCTCCATGCGGGTTATGATAGGTGTGCTATATCTATTTGTCTTGGTAGTGGGTGTTGCTTTTGCGGTCTTGAATGCCACGCCAATTCAGATAAATTTTTATATCGTGACATTGACTATGCCGGTATCTTTGTTAGTTGCCAGCGTTCTAGCCATAGGTATCATGATCGGCTATAGTTTACATGCCTGGCGTTATTGGCGATTGCGATCAGAAACACGTCGCTTGAAGAATCAATTGAAAGTCAGCGAGAAAGAAATCAAAAATTTACGCGCCATTCCGCTGCGAGATCAACATTAAAGGAGCTCTTTGGTGATTATATTATGGCCGTTCTTACTTCCAGCAGCTGCTTTTTCTGGCTGGTTGGTTGCGCGCCGTAACTATGTTATGAAAGAAAAGCAACAACCTAATCAGTTGACAAGAGAATATGTGGTCGGGTTAAATTACTTGCTGAATGAGCAGCCTGACAAAGCAGTAGACATATTTATCAAGTTACTTGAGGTTGACAGTGATACTGTTGAAACGCATCTGGCTTTGGGTAGTTTGTTCCGACGCCGCGGCGAGGTGGATCGCGCCATTCGTATTCATCAGAATTTAATTGCAAGACCACAATTGAGTCTCAGTCAAAGAAAAGAGGCCTTAATGGCTTTAGGTCAAGACTATATGAGCGCTGGGGTGTTTGATAGGGCGGAGCGTATTTTTCTTGAAGTGGTTGAAATGAGTGGCCAGCATGAAGCAAATAGCTTACGTGGCTTGTTGGCAATTTATCAGCAGGAAAAAGCATGGGAAAAAGCGTTAGATATCATCAACAAGCTAGAAATCGCATCGGGTAACAGTCAACATTCGCAAAGAGCACATTATTATTGTGAAATGGCAGCGCAGCTGGCAAAAAGCAATGCTCATTTGGCTGCATACGATTCAGTGAAGCAAGCATTACAAGTAGATAAAAATTCCGTACGTGCTAGCTTAATGTTGGCAGAGCTTGAAATGAAGCAAGGTCGCTATAAGCAAGCCATCAAGGCGCTGAAAGCTGTCCCTGATCAAGATCCAGAGTTCTTAACAGAAATTATCGATCCATTAATACGTTGTCATCAAGAATTGGACAGCATGGACGAGTGTATTGATTATTTTGAGCAAACATTATCCAGTTATACTTCTGCTTCGATGATTTTTGTAATAGGTGATTATTTGCGCAAGGAAAAAGGCATAGAGCTTGCCATAGATTATATTTCACACGAACTGAATCGTCGACCATCTATACGAGGTCTTAATCGCTTGATCAACTGGCACTTGGAAGCAGCTACAGGCAGAGTGAAAGACAAGTTACAAATGCTCTACAATATTACAAGTAGGTTTCTAGAGAACAAGCCAATTTATCGTTGTGGGCAATGCGGGTTTGCTGGAAAATTATTGCATTGGCATTGCCCCAGTTGCAAACAGTGGGGTAAAATGAAGCCCATTCACGGGTTAGAGGGTGATTAATGTCCACTGGTCTAATCATAGCTTTGGACTACGCTGACAAAGCACAAGCACAACAACTGGTTGCAAGCATCGATCCGCGCACTTGCATAGTGAAAATAGGCAGTGAATTATTTACACGTTACGGCCCGGCAGTTGTTGAAGCTATCATGGCAAAAGGGTTTAGAGTTTTTCTAGATTTAAAATTTCATGACATTCCACAAACAGTAGCAAAAGCATGTCTGAGCGCAGCTGCTCTCGGTGTCTGGATGATTAACGTACACGCGGCCGGAGGCACTCAGATGATGATAGCCGCGCGCGAGGCGCTAGAAAGTTATGGTCCCAAGCGTCCTTTGCTAATTGCCGTAACAGTACTGACAAGCATGGCACAAACTAACCTAGACGAACAGGAAATCACACAAAAGATCCAGGATCGTGTGTTGCTGCTAGCGCGAATGGCGCAAACTGCTGGCATCGATGGTGTAGTGTGCGCGCCGGAGGAGTCCATGGCGGTAAAACAGATCTGTGGGGCAAGTTTTATTACCGTAACCCCCGGTATCCGGTTGCAAGATAGTGATCAGCACGATCAAATACGCACCATGACTCCAACTCAAGCTCAGAAGATGCAAAGCGATTATCTGGTGATAGGCCGTCCGATAACATTAGCTGACAATCCACAGCAAGAAATAGATCGCATTCTAAGACAGTTGTCCTTGCCATAGGCAAACGCGGTTACGAATGAAAAGCGCCAACTCTAACAGCGATTGCTGTTAAGGAAAATATATGATATAAGTATCGCGTTTTTAACGACACACACGCTTCGTCACATAAAGTGGGGTCTCTTGAGGAGTACTTTATGGGAAGCGTGGAGGCATAACCCTGGAGAAAACTATGAATATCAGTATGAGAGATTTACTCGAAGCGGGCGCTCACTTTGGTCACCGCACTCGATTTTGGAACCCCAAAATGTCCGACTATATTTTCGGATCCCGTAACAAAATTCACATTATAAATTTAGAAAAAACCCTACCTCTATTAAACGACGCTGTTAATTACGTTGGTAAACTGGCTGGTAATAAAGCAAAAATCCTATTCGTTGGGACTAAACGCGCAGCTCAAGAAAGTGTGCGTGTACATGCACAGCGCTGTGGTATGCCCTACGTCGATCACCGATGGTTGGGCGGCATGCTGACCAATTACAAAACAGTTAGGCAGTCTATTTTCAGGTTAAAAGAGTTAAAAAAAATTCGTGATGAAGGCGGATTCCAAAGTATGATTAAGAAAGAAGCTTTAATGCTGACTCGCGAGCTAGAAAAATTAGAATGTAGTCTGGGTGGAATTGCTGAAATGGGTGGGCTTCCAGACGCTTTATTTGTGGTCGATGTTGGCTTTGAGCACATCGCTGTAGAGGAAGCAAGAAGGTTAAAAATACCAGTTATTGGTATTGTGGACACCAATAACAATCCGGATAACATTGACTATGTTATCCCAGGCAACGACGATTCAATGCGCGCAGTTGACATATATATCAGAGCCATTGCTGATGGTATAATCGACGCTCAATCCGCACTCGGAGTCGTGGGTGGTGTTGCTGCTAAGTCAGCCGATGTGGCAGAAGCACGGCCAGCCTCAAAAAGTGCTAAAAAATCAAAAGAAGATAAGATAAACAGTCCAGAAAAATCTGCTCCACATCCCACAGAGGCTAAAATCACTGCTGCCCATAAGGTTCTTGAAGGAACTACTGAATCGTTGCAGGAAGATAAAGAATCAAAGGGTGCTACACCAGAGAGCGAAGGTAAATAATCTTATTTTATATGTAGCTGCATCCACTAGCTCCGCCTAGGTTGCATAGGAGGGAGCATTTAGTCTGGGAGGAGCAGTACGTTCCTCCCTAATCAAGTGCCCTATAGTGTGGTATGGGCTTTTGCAGTATTGCGTGCCAGGAAATACAGGATCAGGTAATATTTTTTGGCAAATTCGGCAATAGAGCCATTAGTTACTTTCAAGGTTGATAGCTGCGTGCCCGAACTAAAGGGTGTGCAATAGTCTAAGCAAGCAAAAAATATCTGGAGAATAACATGTCAGTAAGTGCTGGAATGGTCATGGAGTTAAGAGAACGTACAGGCGTTGGAATGATGGAATGTAAAAAGTTCTTGATTGCTGCTGGAGGAGATATTGAACTAGCAATTACAGAAATGCGCAAAGCAGGTCAAGCCAAAGCTGATAAAAAAGCCGATCGGATTGCTGCGGAAGGTATTATCGTGATCGCACGCTCTCCTGACCTCCGCAGAGCTACCATGCTTGAAATTAACAGCGAAACTGATTTCTCTGCACGGGACGAAAATTTTACAACCTTTGCAAATCAAGCCGTGCTGGCGGCCTTACATGCTAACGCCCAAAGTGTAGACGAGTTGGCTAATATCCAAATCGACGAAAGCGGCTCAACGGTTGAGCAGGCTCGGCAACAATTGGTTGCCAAGATTGGTGAAAACATCAAGCTACGACGCTTAGAGCAAGTCGTTTGCGAGGGTGTCATTGGTGCATATCTGCATGGTTCAAGAATAGGCGTGCTGGTGGCGCTCAAAACAGGTGACGAGCTTTTGGCAAAAGATTTAGGCATGCAGATAGCAGCCAGCAAACCCTTGGTGATTAGTCGAGATCAAGTCTCAGCAGAAGCAATTGAAAATGAAAAAGAAATTTTCATTGCTCAAGCCAGAGAAAGTGGCAAGCCTCAAGAGATTATCGACAAAATGATCGACGGCAGGTTAAGCAAATTTGTAGATGAAGTTAGTTTGTTAGGTCAGCCATTTGTAAAAGATGCAACGAAAAAAGTCGGACAATTGTTGAAAGAAAAGAACGCAGAAGTTTTGTCATACGCTCGGTATGAGGTAGGTGAAGGTATCGACAAGAAAGAAGATAACTTTGTGGAAGAAGTCATGTCACAAGTACGTGAGAAACAATGAGCTCCTCATCCAAAAGCAGCTTAACATACAAAAGGGTTCTGCTAAAATGCAGTGGTGAAGCGTTGATGGGCCGCTCGCAATTTGGCATTGACCCTGCCGTGCTAATGAAATTAGCTCAAGATGTTGCTGAGTTAATAGCTATGGGCGTAGAAGTTGGTCTAGTCATTGGTGGGGGAAATTTGTTTCGTGGTAAAGCACTATCCCAAGCAGGGCTGGGTCGAGTTACCGGTGACCATATGGGAATGCTAGCCACAGTAATGAACGCGTTAGCACTGCGTGATGCTATGGAGCAAATAGACTTGCCAGCGCGGATTATGTCGGCGATACCGATCATCGGTGTCGTTGATCCGTATCATAGACGCAAAGCCATTACTCATCTCCGAAATGGACAAGTCTTAATATTTGCAGCAGGTACAGGTAATCCTTTTTTTACTACCGATTCAGCAGCGTGTTTACGAGCCATTGAAGTGGATGCAGATATAGTCTTAAAAGCAACTAAGGTTGATGGTATTTACTCTGATGATCCTGTGGTTAATAGCCAAGCTGTACGGTATGATTATTTAACGTATCATGAGATACTAACCAAAGGTTTACAGGTCATGGATGCCACAGCCA
Organism: Legionellaceae bacterium; assembly: GCA_036752465.1. Taxonomy (GTDB): domain Bacteria; phylum Pseudomonadota; class Gammaproteobacteria; order Legionellales; family Legionellaceae; genus DAIOSQ01. Next base: position 16,839 of record DAIOSQ010000020.1, read on the forward strand.
TTTGTTTGTGTCAAGATCACAAAATGCCTTTGCGCGTTTTTAACCTCTCAACGCCTGAGGCAATGAAAAGAATTGTCTTAGGGGAAAAAATAGGAACTATGGTAGGAGCACATCATGATTAATGACATGAAGACTGATGTTGAAAAACGTATGCAAAAGTCGCTTGATTCTTTACAACATGAATTATCCAAGATAAGAACTGGGCGTGCCAACGCGAGCTTGCTTGATCATGTACAAGTTGATTATTACGGCAATACTACTCCAATCAATCAGGTTGCTAATGTCACCATCAGTGATTCAAGAACCCTATTGGTCACGCCCTGGGAAAAACCAATGGTGGCAGCGGTCGAAAAAGCCATTCTCAATTCAGGTCTTGGGCTAAATCCAGCAACATTTGGCAATGCCATTCGTGTTCCCATGCCGGCTTTAACTGAAGATCGTCGCAAGGAGTTGATTCGAGTTGTGAAAGCTGAAGCAGAGCAAGGACGAGTATCCATACGCAATATACGTCGTGATGCAAATAATCTTCTTAAAGAGCTGGTAAAATCCAAAGATGTTTCTGAGGATGAGGAACGACGAGCGAATGAATGGGTACAAAAAATAACCGATAAGTTTGTCGCCGAAGTAGATGTAATACTCATGGATAAAGAAAAAGATTTGATGGAGATCTAATACCCCTATGGAAATCCAGCAAAATACAAGGACTGTATCACTTGCGCTCGGGGCACTAGGTGTCGTTTATGGCGATTTAGGCACAAGCCCGCTATACGCGGTCCAACAAGTGTTGTTACACGAAGCCATAACAGAACAAAGTGTGTTTGGTGTGCTTTCTTTGGTATTTTGGTCTTTGATTTTAGTCATTTCTACATGCTATATCAGTGTTTTCCTACGTGCCAACAATGATGGTGAAGGTGGTGTGCTCGCTTTGCTGGCTTTATTAAAACGCAAATTGCCCAATCTACCAAAGTCAGTGTTGTACATGGGAATGATTGGTTCAGGGCTTTTGCTGGGCGACGGCATGATCACCCCAGCTATTTCGGTTATCAGTGCGGTAGAGGGCTTAGATATGCTTTCACCTCACTTTTCTCAGGCAATTGTGCCTATATCATTTACTATTTTATTTTTACTGTTTACGTGTCAAAGGTACGGCATAGGTAGAATTGGACAATTTTTTGGCCCAGTTATTTTATTGTGGTTTGTGACTATTGCTGTGCTCGGGATTTACAATATCTGCCAATATCCAGCCATATTAAAAGCCATTAATCCTTACTACGCTTGGATGTTTTTCCAGAAGAGTGGCTGGCACGCTTACGCAGCATTAAGTGGTATTTTTCTGGTGATCACGGGTGCAGAAGCCATGTATGCGGATTTAGGCCATTTTGGTAGCCGTGCTATACGCTTAGGCTGGTTTGTAGTGGCACTGCCAGCCCTCTTGCTTAATTATTTTGGTCAGGGTGCTTGTGCTTTGATGCAGCCTGATGCGTTAGCCAACTTGTTTTATGCTACTGCCCCGCATTGGTTTGTTTTGCCTTTGCTCATTATTGCGACGCTTGCAACGATTATTGCCTCTCAAGCGGTTATTGCTGCTAGTTTTTCGTTGGTTAGACAAGCCATTTTACTCGAATTGTTTCCACGCCTGAAAATTCTGCATACATCCGCTGAGGAAAAGGGGCAGGTGTATGTGCCCGCAATTAACTATATGTTAGCTATTGGCACCTTGCTAATGGTTGTGGTTTTTAAAAGTTCAGCAGCATTAACTGCCGCATTTGGGATGGCAATTAATTTGGTCATGTTGATAGTTTCCATATTGATTTTATATGTTGCCAAACATGTTTGGTCCTGGGCAGCTAGCAAGGTCTTAGCGATATTTGGACCACTTATTATAGTAGATTGTCTTTTTTTAGGCGCTAATTTATCGAAAATACATGAAGGAGCTTGGATTCCTTTGGTATTTGGCCTGCTCGCTTTTTTGTTGATGACTACTTGGCAAGGTGGAATGGAAGTGATTCGTCAATATTACTTCGACAAAAAGCCTATGTCGGTGACTATACAGCAGCTACATCGGCTTAATTTACAACATGTTGATGACTTGATTATGATTTTTGTAAGTGACCCTTATGATAAAAGTGGTGGTGGTTTTTACAATTACATAAAGCTCAATCATATTTTACCAAGAATTACCTTGGTTGTGAGTGTGGTGATTGAAAATTTTCCCTTTGTCAAAGAGCGCGATTCAATTAAGCTGAACACGATCGGTGAGGGATTTTTTAAAGTCATTATATATTATGGATTTAAGCAATTAATTGATATCCCTCATTCTTTGTCTCTCGGCCAGAAGCGTAATGTGTTTCCCTTCAATATGGAGATGACTCATTTGACTTATGTTGTGCAGAATATAAATATTTCAAATGCCAAGTTCAAATTTCCTTTGCTATATCAGTGGCAAAAAAGTGTATTTAGATTTTTTTTACGCAACTCAACTGTTGACAGTGAATTTTTCCGCCTACCTAAAAGCCAGACATTTTCTATAGGTGGATTTATTTAGGCTACTTGCCTGCAATTCAATAGTGGCTACAGAATAGCCTCATAAAATACTCTTGAGTGCGCACCTTAGGGTAGAGATCATGTTATTTTCCGCAAAACATCAATCCATTCTCCAAGTCAATTCAAAAACTAGCTAGTATTCCTAAGAAAGCCGTCTACACTCAGAAGGTGCATCAACTTTAAGGAACATCATGTTAGGAGTTGTATCGCCTGTGTTATTAATTTTATTTATTGGTCGGGGGCTTACCAATCCGAAAAAACCCGTGGTCGCGGCGGATTTGGTATTACTAGGACAAGTACAGATAGTGATTTGAATTCTAATTCGCTTGCCCTGGTATTTTTTTAGAACGGGGCAGTAGGTATTGTTTATTTAATAAGGAATTTGCTATGACTTTTTTAAATTTAATGATCATGATTATTTTAGCAGGTATTGTGCTCGGCTTAATCAATGCTTATATACCCATGGCCCCGATGATAAAAAGTCTTCTAAATATAGTGATTTTTGTTGTGCTCTTGATCTATGTACTAGAATTTTTTGGGGTGATTAAGGGAATTTTGCCTTATCCGTTGATATTTAATGTCGCTCGATGAATTGTTAACGGCTACCTAAAAGCGCGTATAAATGGCGTAGCTTTTTGTTAAAAAAAGGAAGCTGACGGAAAATCATTGCAAGAGCGGAAGTGGTAGCAAAAACGGGTCCTGTGGAAGAACCCCCAAAAATGCTCAGCCCAAAAATAAAACAAAATTTTCGAATTAAGCTATAATAAAGGCATACCGAATAGAAAACGATACCAGACTATGCTAATACCTTTGAATGAACCAAGCAATTTTCGTTACATTCACATTAATCGTGAGCTTTCGGCAAAGCTGCGATAGAAAATATTTTTAATTTTTTTCATTTAGG
>DAIOSQ010000021.1:0-20125 GCA_036752465.1 Legionellaceae bacterium
TTTGGTGATAGCGTCACCCAAACCTTAGAACCACGGGTCTATTATCTGAATGTACCATACCAAAACCAATCGGAAATTCCGGCGTTTGAGTCAGGGTACATGATTTTTACTGCCAATCAATTGTTCCGTCCCGATCGTTTTTCTGGCTTTGATCGCATTGGGGATGCCAATCAATTGGCCTACGGACTGACCAGCCGTTGGCTCTCTGAGCGCGAAGGGTATGAGAAATGGCTGATGACTGTGGGACAAATTCGCTATTTTTCCGAACGAAAAGTGCAGTTGTGTTATAGCGCGAATGGCCAATGTCAGGATAATCCATTGATTTTGGGCTATGTTTCGCCAGTAGCCGGCTATTCACCGATTGCTTCACAAATGACGTATAGACTTAATTCCGTGTTGTCTATCAATGGCGATTATGTGTGGGATCCGTTTTTTAAAGCCACCAACAATGGCGACCTGAATTTACATTTTCAACCCGCACCGAATCGTATAGTGAATGTTGGGTTTGGTTATCTTGCGGATGGCAATACTTTTTTCGTGCCCAACCAACCGATCGAAAATAATTCACTCAATCAGGCAACCTTTGCTTATGCCTGGCCTTTTACTGAGCAATGGAGTACCTTGGGCGCATATAGCTATAATATAAGCAAAGCATACAATATGTTGGCTTTCTTTGGGATCCAATACGATAGCTGCTGTTGGGCCGCGCGCTTAGTCGGCGGACGTACCTTCCAAAACATCAATCCTAAGACGCTGCAACCCGATTATAATAACAACGTGTATTTCCAGATTCTACTGAAAGGCTTGGGTACTTTGGCTAGCAGTGATCCGACCGATACGATTAAAACGTATTTGCCGGAGTATAAAAATATCTTTCAAAATCATTAGCGCTATCAGCAACATGCACACTGTTTGACACGTTAGGGTACAACCCATGTGCGCCAAGCAGTGTGCGATACTTATTGTTTAGCAACAAACCATTGCTGTATCAACGGCTATAGTTGTAGGTTATTTCTGTTAGTTGTTCCTCTCCGCTTGCTACTAATACAGCGTTTGCTGAAGGGGTCGATGAAGTCCTTCGAGCAGGTTCTTGCTCAGATTTAACCTGTAAGAAATGTTCGTTTAGATATTCTTGAATATCACTGAATGTTCTACTTTTTTGAACGCAGTCAATAATTGTTGCTACAACCCGGGCGATTGTCATGATTACAGAAGCGATAATGTTGAGTATGTCTAAGCCTATGGCTTGCCCATTGTAGAGTAGGCCACTAACTAGTTCAGCATCTAGAATTGCAGCAGTGTAATTTTTTTTGCATTCGTCTTGTTCCAAGCTGTTAGCAACTAGAGGTGGAGCAGTGTATTCCTCTTGGTCCGGGCCGCTAGCACTTTTTGGAATATATGGCGTTGTAAATTGGGCATTTGGGTCAGAATAATCCTTTTTTGTGCAAATCGAGTACAAAGCCAATTCCAAACCGTGGGTAAAACTTAGCACATCTCGTACCAGTTTTATTGTGTGCATAAAACAAGCTGGTGCGCCATTTTTAAGATCGGTTAGGTTCGAATAAGGTTTGAAAAACAATGTGAAATTGTGCGTTAGATTGTTGTAATTTCTCGGATTGTAACCAGTATGGAGCTCAAATACTGTCCCAGCATTTTCTGCATGAGATTTATTGTTAGCATAATAGTGTTCTATTTCATTTTTACGTTGCATGATCATTTTTCCTCTGGTTATGGTGGCGCGTGAACAATATCATGCACCACCTTAAAAAAATATTAAGTAAATAAAACAACCAACAATTGGTTATTTTATTGCAATAAACGCAGCTGCCGCTTGACCACTATCGTTGAGCGGGTATTTTATCTTGCACAACCTTAAGAGATTATTAAAAATCCAAATTGAAATTTATTTTACCAATAAGTGCGTCTGACGAGTGCGCGCTTTACCGTACCAATTGATGATAATAAGCCAAGGCGCGCGCCCTGGCGCTGGCATGGTCTATCACTGGCTGTGGATAGCAGCTGTCTGTGTATAGTGTTGTTGCATCGGTGCTGAGCCAGGGGGCGTGGATGCTGTTGTTGCTGAGGGCTGCCAGCTCAGGCACCCAGCGCCGAATATATGCGCCTTGGGCGTCGAATTTCTGGCTTTGTAATACCGGATTAAATATCCGAAAATAGGGTGCAGCGTCCGCACCACAACCGGCCACCCATTGCCAGCCTGCGCTATTGCTGGCCAAATCAGCATCCAGCAAGGTATCTAAAAACCAAGCTGCACCTAAGCGCCAATCGATCAGCAAGCCCTTAGTCAAAAACGACGCGCTGATCATGCGCACGCGATTATGCATGTAACCGCTAGCCCATAATTCACGCATACCGGCATCAATGATAGGATAGCCGGTTAAGCCTTGTTGCCAAGACGCCAACAACGCTGGATCATCCTGCCAGGGGAAAGCGTTAAACGCTGGTTTGAAATGCTCACTGGCGAGTTTGGGGAAATGGTAGAGCAGATAGATGGAAAACTCCCGCCAACCCAACTCGGCTAAAAAATGCTCGGCCGATGCTAGGTCGCAATCAGCGTCGCGCATGGCCAGCAAAGTGGCATTAACAACTTGCCTGGGGCTTATCTCACCGAAGTGTAGATGGGGTGATAACCTTGAACTGGCCTCTTGGCTAGGAAAATCTCTCTTTGTTTTGTAATCGCACAAACGCTGGGCAATAAAAGTGGTCAAGCGTTGCTGTGCGCCTGTTTCACCCGGTGTCCAGCAAGCTGGAAAATAGGTTGCCCAATCCGGTTTGGGTAACAGTTGCCATGCCGTTAAGGCATCGCCAGTAATATTGTGCCCCAGCCTGGGGCGAGGCAGTGGCGGTATGGTGGTCAGCGCGAGTTCCTGGCGACAGGTTTTCCAATAAGGGGTAAACACCTTAAAAAATCCGCCGTTTTTAGTGTGTATGGTCCAAGGCTCATGGAGCACACTGGCATGGCAACTATGGGTCTTAATGCCCCGTTGCAGCAAACAAGCTTTTAGCTGTGTGTCACGAGCGATGGTGAGCGGTTGGTAGCAACGATTCCAATAGACGGCAGCTATGGCGTGTTGGTTGATGAGTTCGAGCATAATCTGCAATGCATCGCCTTTGCGCAAGAGTAAGGTTAACCCAAATTGCTGCAACGATGCGCTTAATGCCAACAGACTGTGGTGCAGCCACCAAGCTTGTGCACGTCCTAGCACACTATGCTGACCATCATAAATATATAGTGGTACTATCACCTGATGCTGGGTGCACGCCTCAAGCATGGCTGGATTATCGGCTAAACGCAAATCCTGGCGAAACCAAACAATTGCGGTTGACATACGCAAGCTCCTTGCTGAACGCGCTGCTATCTCACAACGCGTAAGTACGATATTATACAAGCCACGATTTAAAAGCAGACATTGGCTATGAAAAAAGGGCTACTCATTATTAATCTTGGCACGCCAAATAGCACCCGCGTGCGCGACATTAAATGCTATTTACGGCAGTTTCTCAGCGATAAGCGGGTTATTGATCTGCCATTTTTCATCCGTTACCTGCTGGTGTACGGCCTTATCGTGCCATTTCGCGCCAAAAACACAGCGCATGCCTATCAAACCATTTGGACCGAACAAGGCTCGCCGTTGTTGATCAACAGCCAAAACTTAGTCACCCAGTTGCAACAGCTCTTGGCTGGGCAATATGAAGTTGTGTTGGGGATGCGCTATGGTCGTCCCTCGATCGAGCAGGCGCTGGTCGCCCTGCAAGACTGCGAGCATATTACGGTGTTGCCTTTATATCCGCAATACTCATCAGCGGCTACCGGCTCATCTATCGAGGAGGTGATGCGTGTGCTGTCCACTTGGCAAGTGCTGCCCTCACTGCACATTATCCGCGATTTTTATCAGCATCCAGCCTATATCTCTGCGCAAGCTCAGCTGATCAAACACCATATAACGCCGCAAGATTATCTGCTCTTTAGTTACCATGGCATTCCTGAGCGACATATTCATAAAAGCGGTTGTCAAACCGTTTGCGCTGGGGTTTGTCCTAGCATTGCATCACACAATCAAGCCTGTTATCGCGCCCAATGCTATCAAACCACCGCTGGCATAGCAAAAGCGTTGACACTCAGTGACGATCACTATGGCACGGCTTTTCAATCAAGATTGGGTAAAACTCCTTGGATTAAACCGTATACCGATACGGTCTTGCAAGATTTGGTGGCCAAGGGGGTGAGAAATTTGGCGGTGGTTTGTCCGTCGTTCACCGCTGATTGTCTTGAGACCCTGGAAGAAATCGGTCTGCGCGCCCAGGAACAATGGTTGCGTTTAGGCGGCACAACCTTTACGCTGGTGCCCTGTTTAAATAACAATCAGCAATGGCTGGCGGCCATGGTTACCATGGTAAAGCCGCTTTGAGAGGTTTATCTAACAGCAATTTTGGTATCAACAGTCCAAGACTGATAGCCGCTGTGATGCTGAGCGCATTTAAGCCAACATAAATGGTCTGACTGAGAACTGTGTATGACAGGATGGGTTCCGCAGTTAGTGCGATTATCCCGCTCATCATGCGAAACAAATAAACTCCGGGGATCATTGAGACCACCGCGGCAAAAGCCAATGCAGCAAAAGGCAGTCGTTGATAATGAGCGACCAGGGTCAACACCAAACCGACGAACAAGCAAGCCACAAAACTGGCAGTTGCTACCTGGGCAGCAAAGTGGACCAATGCTAGCCAGCGTAGCATATGGCCAAGTGCGCCTACAATGACTGGCCAAACGATAAAACGCAATGGAATCGAGAAAAAAATATTATACGCAACAATCGCAATCGCTGCTGCGATCATGTCTTGCCATAGTGGGATCTGATGTTGCGCCATCGGCTCAATCGGCAAATTGACATGCAGCATCGCCATGCCGGCTAACACGCCCAGTGAAATACTGATACAAACCAGCACTGCCAAAAGCAAGCGTGCCATGCCAAGCTGTAATCGCCCATGCATCAAATCTAACGAGCTGTTAAGAAAATGTGGCCCTGGTACCAACACCATACAAGGACATAATGCGACCAACCGTAAGGCGGAGTTTAAATGCGCGTGCACCGCGATGGCACCAATAATACCAGCAATGGTAGCAGCTACCAGCGGTTGTAAAAATAGATTACTTGAAATGCTGGCCAGATATCGTCTGACTACGCCACCTATGGCCGCGCTGCCAAAAATTACCGCAGCTGCTGCTGCCTCTTGCAAACCAAAAATCAGTGCCAGCGCCACACTGCCCACCGCGGCCGCTAACGCAAATAGCCAGGTAGGTGCTGGTGGCTGATGGTCTATGCGCAAGAGTATGGTGTAAGCTTGAGTCAAGTCGGTTTTGCCCGTAAAAAAAGCTGACAAGACATCCATGGTGGCGACTACTTTGCCCATATGCACGTTGACGGGCTCGGCTGCGACTACTTGCACCGCTTGACCGCCGTGGTCATCACTCAGGTGTAACCATAATTTTCCCCATTGCACATCTAGCATAATGTTTTTCTTCAACATCCTGGCCATTTTTTCAGCTTCAGCAATGATTTGCTTGGTGGTCTGGCCGTTGATATATAATACTTTGACGAAAGCCAGGATGATCTCGGCTTGTCTTGCCAGTGTTAATGGTTGTGGGTACAGTGCGGCATTATTCTTTAGAGACATAAGGATGCACCATTTTCTTGGGGTCAACAATTTTGTCAAATTCTGCCGCAGTGATGTATTTTAAATGTAACGCCGCTTCTTTTAATGACAGGTCATGTTCCATCGCATAATGTGCAATGGCGGAAGCTTTGTCGTAGCCAATCACCGGTGTTAGAGCGGTTACGAGCATCAACGATCGTTCTAAAAAAGTTTGTATTTGTTGCAAATTAGGCTCAGTACCGTCAATTAAAAACTGCTGAAAATTTGCTGCGCCGTCGGCCAGCAAGGTAATGGATTGCATCACATTATAAATGATAAGCGGTTTATAGACGTTCATTTCTAAATAGCCGCCCGCCCCGCCAAAGCCAACCGCGACATCATTTGCCATCACTTGCACACAAATCATGGTCAAGGCCTCACACTGGGTGGGGTTCACTTTACCAGGCATAATCGAAGAGCCAGGCTCATTGGCGGGAATGTTGAGCTCGGCCAATCCTGCGCGTGGACCACAGGATAGGATACGAATGTCATTGGCTATTTTATATAACGACACGGCCAGGGTACGCAGGGTCCCTGATAATTGCACCAAGGCATCATGTGCGCCTTGTACGGTAAATTTATTGTCAGCGCTAACAAAAGGCAGTTGCGTAATGTCAGCAATGGCTGCGGCAGCTTTTTCGGCAAAATCTGGTGCGCAATTCAAGCCGGTGCCAACGGCTGTCCCACCAAGCGCCAGTTGATACACGCCGGTGAGTGCAGTTTCGATACGTTGCAGATTATCCGTTAACATGCCGACATAGCCCGACCACTCTTGTCCAAGCGTCAAGGGAGTGGCGTCTTGCATATGTGTGCGCCCAATTTTGACAATATCTTGCCAGGCGTTGGCTTTGGTTTGTATGGCTTGTGATAATTGTTGGATGACTGGCAGTAGTCGCTGTTTAACCTTGACTGCAGCAGCGATGTACATGGCCGAGGGAAAGGAATCATTTGAAGATTGTGCCATATTGACATGATCGTTGGGGTGAATAGGGGTTTTACTACCCAGCGGGGTGCCTGCTAGTTGGCTACATCGATTGGCGATTACTTCATTGACGTTCATGTTGAACTGAGTGCCGCTGCCTGTCATCCAGACATGTAAGGGAAACATGTCGTGGTGTTGTCCTGCAAGGATCTCGTCGCAGACGTGCACGATTAATTCGGTTTGTTGCGCAGTTAAACGCCCACCGGCCTGGTTGGCCAATGCGGCTGCTTTTTTTAAAATGGCGTAGGCAGTGATCATGTCACGGGGCATCAAATCATGCCCAATACTAAAATGTTGCAAAGAGCGTTCTGTTTGTGCGCCCCACAACTTGTCTGCGGCGACTGTGACGTCTCCCATGCTGTCTTTTTCGATGCGGGTTGCCGACATACTTAACACTCCTTTGCCTTAAGTTATGACATGAATAACTATTCTGACAAACTTTTGAGCTGCGTGCAACATTCCTCTTGCTACAGTTTGCATAGGTGTTGACGAACCTTGGCCAATTCCTGCATAATCTGCGCCAGCAGATGGTAAATATTTCATCACCCAGCTTTGGCGATAACAGGATATATCTCCATTTTGGGACACCCCCTCAAGGAAAACGCATGGTCATCGAACTGATATGTTTAATTGCTGGCGGAGTAGGCACGTACCTGCTTATGTTGCCAGATTACGCAGCTGAACGTAAAGACATCCAAAAGAACCACGAAGCAATCAATGCAAGACAAATGCAGGCACAGCTTGATAACGAGCAAGCCTGGCAACGCATCAGAGCGCAAACTGAGCATACCCTGAGTTGGATGCAGAGTGCCTTTGTTATGGTGCGGCGTTATTGCGCAGAGGCTGTCGACGGCATGGCTGATATGTTGCGGAATATTGCCGGTATCGATACACAATTACAACAAACTAAGCAAAATTTAGACTCTACTGCCCGCACAGAAGAATTATTATGCACAGGGACCACAGACCTCATTAATTCAATCTCAGAGTTAGAGAAAGAATTACAAGCAGCGCAAGCTCAGGTAATCGACAGCGAGCCCGTCTGTCTATTGCCAGAGATTCGTAGACTCCAAAAAGAAAATCAAAATCTGCAGCAGGCATTGGTAATGGCACACAGCTTGATTGAGCAACTCCAGGAGGCACTTGCGACACAGCAACCTGGCCCGGAGCTGTTGTTAGATTCGGTCGAAAATGTTGACAGTGATGCTTTGGATCGTCCGCACCCCCCTGGCGTTGGATCATATGGCTGAAGTATTTACGAAAATGCTGGCCGATGCGATGCAAGCAGCAGCATCATTCGCGGCAAACATGCAAGCACAACTGGCCGAACTGTGTTCACAGCCTACAGCCTTGATGGCAGATCATGCGAAAGTTAACGAGGCATTGCGACGCTATCAATTGCAGCCCAGCCTGATTGATCAAGCTGCCAATTGGTATGCCATGCAAACATGGTATGACTTGGCGCTATACGATGTAAGTGTGCTTGCGGTATGTGCCCTGTTGGGTGCGCTCTTGGAAGCCATCGCTGCTTGGGTATTGGTGGCTGCAATACTTTTGGCATGGACAACTTATTTGCTGGATCAGCATTTTAGCTTAACCACGAAGAAAACCGCCACGTTGCTGGCGGAGGTTACAGCCATTGAACAGCAGCTATTGGCTGATATCAGGCTTGTTCATGAGAGCATTGGACAAATTGAACAGCTTTGCCAACAGTTAAATGCACAACATCAAGATACAATAGAGTGTGTACAAGCAATAGTCGCACAAAATGGCAATTTGCAGCAGCAAATCGGGAAATTCGAAGCACTGCTGAAGGATGTAGAGGAGCAAAGCCAACAAATTAGGCTACAAAATCAAGCGACAACAGCCGACAGGTCTCAAACCAACCACCTCCTCCAAACAGCTCATGCAAAATTGGTTGCATTGCTTGCTGCATGGCAAGAACGTCCCGTCGAGCATGCAGCAAAAGCCAGCGATGCCGCTGTGGGTCATGCACCTTCTACCACCACTGAACGGTTGTTGCAGCAGCAGGAAAAAATGACGGTCAGCGTGAAAGCATTGTTAGCAACGTTGCAACGCAGGAGGGAGAAACTGGCGGGGTCCACAGAAGAAGCCCCATGCCAAATCAATTTAATTTAGCTGGCTTTACTTGCGCACACTTGTACATTTATTACCGTTTGTGGTCAAGGTAACCCTGCTATCTTGGGTTAAGATTAGAGTGCCGCAAGCAACGTTAACGCCCTTCACAGAGTTTTTTCTGTAGCCGAATGAATACATCTTATTCCTTGGGCCTTTGCCTAGATAGGATTTTCCAGGACCACCAGAGCGCTTGCCATCCACTGAGTATCCTAGTGCTGCAGCTGATTTTTCAGTTGTTGTTACACTAATGCTGATCGTGTCTGCTGCAAAGACTGGCATAGAGAGTAATGCAATGATTAAATAACGACTCATGTGTATAGGATGGTTTTTCATAATGGGTACCATTTAAGTCTAAGTATATTCATTTTAGCAGTCATTTCGTGCGTTGCCTTACCTGCGCCATTTAATTGCGGGTTTAGAGCGCTGCTAACACATGGGCCATTGAGTCATTTTATGTTGGTGAAATTATGCGGTACAAAAAATCAATCATTGAATCGAGCAACAGATCTGATGCAATATTTGATACTGAACCTCCATTTTAAATACGTTGCACCCACGAATGGGATGCTTGCTACAATCCTGCGCCATTTATGCTCAGGAAGGGGGGAAGGGGTAAAAACTGTACTATTGACTCGTATCGTCGTCATCAAAAAGAGTATTTTTTTGCTTATCCAGAGGATTTTGCACAGACTGCCATTGAATGGGTAGGTGGAGCATTAGAGAGCCAAGCGCATCGTCCAGCGTTTGAAATTATTTTTGTGTATTGTGAAGCCGAAGGTTCGCTCCCCCAGATTCGAGGGAATTAAAATATGGATGATTCGGGATATTGAATTTACTATTCCCACAAACTTAGCGACTTGGTATTAATAACATGACAAATCATCTCAATAAATTTATCTACAGCCAAGTTCTTCTTCTGGGCACCCGTCCGATCACGAATAGAAATCGTTTGCGTAGTAATTTCTTCATCACCGACGATAATAATATAAGGAATTTTTTGCATCACTGCGTTTCTAATTTTGTAATTCATTGTCTCGTTTAATTGCTTATTCCAGAATTTAGAATATTGCCGCACTATCGGATTACACCTAACATCACTTCGAGTCAAAACTCAGACAAGAAACACAAATACACTAGCATGATGATTTTAAAAGATTTAAAATTTCACAACCTCCAAAAAAAGCCTCAGAGTGAAGACTGAGACAAGAAATCTTCTCTATGCCCATGCGGGGACATACCCTGCTCTTGGATGCTCAGGATCTGCCGCATGTATAAGATCTGGAGAATGTGGTTCCAGGTAGTTGAAAAAACCCAATTAAACCCTTTGAGAACCCTTGAATTAGATATCGCAAGAAAACTACTGATAAATCAACAACTTATATGGGGCAGCGTCCATAACATTGGCTATCTAATTGATTGATAATAAATAATTATTTGAATATGGTTTTTGAAAAGGCCCCCAAATAGGCCCCATTTTATCGAGTGTTAGTAATGGAATTGAACTGAACTCCATTGCTCTATTGGCTTAATTATTATAGCTAAAGGCTCTCATAGGATTACCATCTATCAATGCAATTGTGAGATTGATACTCTGAGGGAGCCAAAGTTCCATCAGGAAGAACAGCACAATAATAGCTTTTAGCAGATTTTAATTGCTCTTGGGTTAATTTTGCCCCAATCAAAATACTGAAATCAAGATTAGCTCCTTTTAGAGAGGCATTAGTAAAATCAGCAGAAGAAAGATTGGCTGCTTTAAAATTCACTTTACTTAAATCAGCATTTTGAAAATTTGCACCACTAAAGCTGGCTTTATAGAATTTTGCATAATTGCATCTCGACTCGCTAAAATTAGAAACCATAGCTTTTAAACTATAAGAATTTACTTGAGTAAGGATACTGCCAACAAAACTTGAACCGGTAAAATTTCCATTTAATATTGATGAAATTAAAATAGAACCATCGAGTATAGACTTCTCTTGACCTTCTAGGCTAGCACCAGAAAGATCACATTTCTGGCATGAGTGATATTTATTATATTGCTCAAGATCATTGTCAGAATATAAAATTTTTGCATTTACTGACGTACTCAGCAAAAGACAAAATATTATTGTGGAATTAATATTCTTTTTATTGATCACAATCAACCTCTCCATTTTCATCGTAAACTGTGCCATCAGGCAATGTTGCACATCGATAAAAGTTCAATGAGTCTAATTGCTTCTGAGTAATGTTAGATCCATATAAATTTGCTCTCGATAAATCAGCTCTGCTTAAATCTGCACCTAAAAAATTAACATTCATAAATTGAGCATGAGAAAAAACTCCTTTCTCTAAACTTGCGTTTGATAAATCTGCATTAGTAAATTGAGCATATTCAAAATTAGCTTTATAAAAATTACTGTTTTTGAGTTTTGTATTTTTGAGTGAGCACTGTTCACATTCACTATTAGAAAAGTTGCTACCAGATAAATCAGACTCATCAAAAATAGTTTCGAACATTCTTGAAACTACAAAATTTGAATGAATAAGGCTTTTCTTTCTAAACTCAACTTTTCTAAGATAAGCTGCTGTCCAATATGAATGGTTTAAATTTTCGGCCAGAAAGGTCTCTTTTTGATAATTATTAATAATATACTCGGTAATATCACACTGTTGGCAGTTATCTGATTTATTTAGTTTGTTGATATCAGACGGTATATAAGCAAAAGAAATTATTGGCATTAAACCCAAAAACCCAATTGCGAAAAGATTTTTTTTTCATTCTTACATCCATTTTATTCCCTTTTTAAGGGAGCAATTACATCATAAATAAATCCTGTATCAAATAGTTAATTCTCAATTTTTGCTTAATAAATTATATTCATCTGATAAGTCATTATATCTATATTTTGCTTTTTGCTATTCCCGTTGTTCTTCTGTTCGCGAACAGCGAACGGCTGTGATATACTTACTTTATGTTATTTAGAGAATAATACCATGTTAAAGTCACAGGATTGCGTTGTATTAATAAAACTACTAGCAAATATCAGTATAGACCTATCCCAGCGCCAATTATCCGCTGCATTGGGAATTAGTTTAGCTGAAGTTAATGCAGGCATAAAGCGACTAGAAGAAGCGGGATTATTAAGGAAAGACAAACAAGGCAAACTTTTCCCTAATGTTCATGCAGCAGAAGAGTTTCTAATACACTCAATCAAATTTCTCTTTCCCGTAAAATTGGGTGAATATACTAGAGGGACTCCCGCAGCAATTGCCGCTCCCATTTTTCGCGATAAAATCGCATTGGGTAATGACCCTATTCCCGTTTGGCCTGATGCAATGGGAGAGGAGCGTGGTGTTGCGTTGTTACCTATTCACCCTAATTTATCAAGAACGTTACGAGCAAACCCCGACTCTGCTTTTCATGAATTACTTGTCTTAATTGATGTCATGCGATCAGGGCGCCCACGTGAACGTAATCTTGCAGCAGCACTTTTGAAGGAAAAATTAAATCATGCTGGATAATAATGTGAAATTGGCGAATCTAAGAATGTTAGAATTTGTCGCAACAAAATTAGGTGATATTCGAAACGATGTTGTTTTCCTGGGAGGATGTACCACAGGTTTATTCTTGTCTGATCCTCTAGTGCCAGATGTGCGCTATACACTTGACGTTGATTGTATCGTGGATGTTATTTCCAGGAATCAATACTACCAGTTAGAGAAAAAACTTAACAAACAAGGCTTCAAGAAATCCATAACGGAAGATGTCATTTGTCGTTGGTTTTATGATGATGTCATTCTTGATGTAATGCCTACTGATGAAACAATTTTAGGATTTGGAAATCGTTGGTATAAACAAGCAATTGAGTTCTCAAACCTCTATCCATTGACTGACAATCTTGAAATTCGGGTTGTTACAGCCCCTTATTTTTTAGCAACCAAATTTGAAGCCTTTAAAACAAGAGGCAAAATGGATTTTTACGCCAGCCATGATTTTGAGGATATTGTATCAGTGCTGGATGGGCGCATTGAAATAGTAGATGAAATCAAAAATTCTGATTCAACCCTGCAAGAATACTTGATTAATTCGCTGCGAGAAATCATGATTTCTCCATCATTTAAAGGCGCTATTCCTGGTCATTTTGCTCAATACGGAAGTATTGCCAATGATCGAATTGAATTACTCGAGCAAAAATTAACTTCTATACAGAGTAAGTAACATGAAACTGGCATGGTTAACCGATGTTCATTTAAATTTCCTTGATGCGAATGAACGCAAAAATTTTTACCAAGAAATCATTAACACTAGGTGCAATGGGGTGTTAGCAAGCGGTGATATTGCAGAAGCACCCAGTATCAAAGATATATTGCAAGAACTAGCAGAGTTTATTGAACAACCCATTTATTTGTAAGCGATCCAGGAACCCCATGGCTATTAATTTTTGTATTGCCATTGATATGGATGATTATGATGTGTTCTTAAGCAGGCTTAAAAACAATAGAATTCAATATCAAACATATTGTCACAATGATATGGCCTTGAAGTAAATTTGGCTGCTTGATCCAAATGGTGTGCGAGTTGAACTTAACTTTATATAAAGAAAAAATTTAACTATTAATCAAGCACGATGTCGTAGGGGGATAATTTCAGCGCCAGCTTTAAGTTTATCCAAGTGTTCTGCCCACCACTGCATCATATTACGTCGCTCAGGGAGATATTCAGCATAGTTGTAGGCTGCTCGGATATTATTGCGCTCAGCATGTGCCAATTGCCGCTCAATAGCATCTCGGTTCCAGCCATGCTCATTAAGAAGCAGTGTAGAAGCTATACTTCTAAAACCATGCCCTGTCATTTCATCAGAACTATAACCTAAACGCCTAAGTGCCGCTAATACAGTATTTTCACTCATGGGACGAGATGCAGAACGCAAACTAGGAAACAAATATTTTCCAGATCCAGTGTATGCATGTAATTCCTGGATGATCTCAATGGTTTGAGTAGCAAGCGGTACAATGTGCTGTTCTTTCATTTTCATTTTTTCAGCAGGAATGCGCCACTCTGCTTTTTGCAGATCAAACTCTGACCACTCAGCATGTCTTAGTTCTCCTGGCCTTACAAAAAATAACGGAGCTAACTGCAAAGCACATTTCGTAATAAAGTTGCCACGATATTCACTAATCGCATTGAGTAGCTTACCAATTTCAACTGAATCAATTATGCTTGCATGATGCTTTTGTTTCACAGGTGCTAGCGCTCCGCGTAAATCTGCAGCTGGATTACGTTCGGCCTTACCAATTACAATCGCGTAACGAAAGACTTGCCCACAAATTTGTGAAACTCGATGTGCCGTTTCGACTGCTCCGCTATTTTCAATCCGGCGTAATGCAGAAAGAATTTCGGGGGCGGTTACTTCGTTAATTGAGCTTTTACCAATCCATGGAAAAATATTTTGTTCAAGGCGTATTAAAATACGTTCGCCATGATTCTTACTCCATTTTGGGGTAAATTTGGCATGCCATTCTCTTGCAACGGCTTCAAAGCTATTTTCTTCTGCCATTTTCTTTGAACGCTTGATTGAGTTTTTTAATATGCCAGGATCAATTGTATTGGTTAATTGCCGACGTGCTTCATCTCGAGCTTCTCTGGCAGCAGCTAAGCTCACCTCAGGAAAGGCACCAAAAGAGAGTTTTTTCTCAAGACCGGAAAAGCGATACTTAAACTTCCAAAGCTTCGAGCCATTAGGATTTACCAATAAATACAAACCTTTCTCATCAGCCATTTTGTAAGGCTTCTCTTTAGGTTTAGCACTCTTTATTTCAACAACAGTTAGGGTCATGGGGGCCTCGTCTTTTTACAATCACATAAAGCCCCTAAATAAGCCCCACTTTTTGGTAGGCTCTTGGGGGCTTTTAATGAATCTTGTTGGACGAAGGTTATATAAAAAAGCCTTTATTTCAAGGTCTGTAGGATGCTTTTAGATGTCTTTGGAAGTTAATATGGTGGAGGCGGCGGGAATCGAACCCGCGTCCGCAAATCCTCTACCGTCAGATCTACATGCGTAGCCTGGTCATTTGGATTTCATCGTGGATGCTCCGACTGGCAGGATAATACACGACTAGCCTCAGGATTTCGCGACTTGAATTGAGGCAATTCAAGCAGCTAGCTTATTTTTTATGACCGCCGATTCGATACCTATAAGCAGGCTCGGTCAACGGGGCGCTGGTTATATAGCAGCGCACGTCTTGAGTTTAAAACCACGCTTATGCAGCGATAGCTTCATCCCCAAAGTATGCATCATTTTTTGCATTTGTGTTTAATGAGTCTGTTTTACGAGAGATCTCATTCTCGGCATGCACCTCGGGCTTCGCAACCCGCGTCGAAGCCAGGTCACCCCCATGTACTGAGTATAACATAAAAACATGCGATGTGTATGTGCGCTGTTGTCGGAGTTTAGCAACAAAGTTCTTGTCGGAGGGATATCAGCTGATCATGCCGCCGCTCCTAGGAAATGCAGCATGATTTTATGTCTATCTGTTGAGTAGTTGATCTAAATCTTGTTGGATGACTTTGCATGAGGTGGTCGGCAAATAACGTTTATGAATGCGGCCTTGTTTATCAATGAGGATCTTCGTGAAATTCCAAGGGATGAGCGGTAATAGCGAGCGTTTTTGCATATTTCCCGCAATGTATTTATAGATGGGGGCTTGGTTAGGCCCGCGCACTTCTATTTTAGCAAATAAGGGAAATGTTACTCGGTAACGGGTTTCAGCAAATGCTTTGATTTCTTCATTGCAGCCTGGCTCTTGATGTAAAAATTGGTCACAAGGAAAGCCCAAGACCACGAAATCTCGGCCCATATTGTGTTGATACAAGGACTCTAGGGCTTTGTATTGCGGTGTGAGACCACAGCGACTGGCTACGTTTACCAGAAGACAGGTTTTGCCACGATAAGGCTCAAGTGTGACAGTTTTGCCTTGCATGTCAGTCACAGGCACTTGATAAATATTATCTGTTTGGATATTTTTTGCGGTTGCCATCTGTTACTCCTTGACCAGGATTCCGGAATGTTTTAGTAAGGCATCGATCTTGGGAGCTCGTTTGCGAAAATGCATGAAAGCATCTGCCGCTTTGACTGAACCACCAACTTCCAGCACGCTATGCAGAAATTCCCGCCCCGTTTGCTGATTGAAAACGCCTTCTTCTTCAAAGCGAGCAAATGCGTCGCTGGATAATACTTCTGCCCATTTATAGCTATAATACCCTGCTGCATAACCGCCGGCAAATATATGACTGAAAGCATGTTGAAAGCGATTATACGGCACCACTGGCACCACGGCTATCTTACTGCGTACTTCTTGCAAGATATTTGCAATGAGGGCTTGATCGCCTGGTTGGTATGCAAGGTGTAAACGAAAATCAAATAAAGAAAATTCCAGTTGTCTTACCATCGCCATGGCTGCTTGGAAATTTTTGACGGATAAGAGTTTTTGATAGAGCGCATGACTCAATCCACCGCCATGCTCACTGTGCCTTGCGAGTAATGATAACGCTTCTTCATCCCAGCACCAGTTTTCAAAAAATTGGCTAGGAAGCTCGACGGCATCCCACTCAACACCATTCATACCGGAAGCGCCTAAATAATCAACTTGAGTTAATATATGTTGTAAACAATGACCTAATTCATGGAATAAGGTGATGACTTCATCGTGTAATAGGGTGGCTTCTTTTTCAGGCATAGGGGCGGAAAAATTGCAAGTCAACGTGGCAATAGGTAACTGTACGGTGCCATTCGTACAACGACGTCGTCCTCGCAGATCATCCATCCAAGCGCCCCCTCTCTTTTGTGGGCGTGCAAACAAGTCAAGATATACATATCCTCTGGGTGTGTTGGTTTCATCAAACACCGCATAACAGCGCACATCGGCATGCCAGATATCAGCGCCTGCAAGCCGCTCAAAACGCATGCCATAGAGCCGATTAACAATATTAAACATACCATCTAGAACATGAGATAGAGGGAAATATGTTCTTAATTCTTCTTGAGATATGGCATATTCCGCTTGCATTTTCTTTTCAGACAAATATGCAATATCCCACGGTTTTATGGCATCAATTTGATAATGTGTTGCTGCAAATTTCTGTAGCGCTTGGAACTCTTCTACCGCCTGTGGAAAGGCCTTATCGGCTAAATCATACAAAAATGTCATGACTTCTTCCGGCGATTTAGCCATTTTAGTGGCCAGTGACATGGCGGCATAATGCGGGAAGCCAAGCATCTCAGCTTGTTCAGCTCTTAAGGCAAGAATATTGTGCATGATGGCGCTGTTATCAAATTTTCCAGCCAATGGGCCGACATCAGATGCTTTGGTTATATATGCTTCATAGCAAGACTCTCTGAGCGATCGGTCATCAGCATGCGTGCTCACAGCAATATAACAAGGCGACTCTATTGTCAGCACAAAGCCAGACATTTGCCGTGTTTCGGCTGCGTGTTTTGCTTGCGTCACTACGTGTGATGGCAAGCCCTGCAACTGTTGTTCGTCGGTAATATGGAGAAAGAATGTGTCAACAGCATCCATGATGTGATTTTCATAGGTACAGGAAAATTCTGATAATTGTGTATTGATGTCTGCAAAGCGTTGTTTTTGTTTGGCAGATAAGGCGATACCTGATAGTTTAAAATCGCGCAAAGTATCGTTTATAATTTTTAATTGAGTTGCATTTAAGCTGGTTTGATCGATTGCGCGTATGGCTTGATATAAAGCTTCATTATGGCCTACTTTAGACTCATACATAGATAGTTTGGGTAGGCAACTTAAATAACAATCACGGATTGCCGTTGAATTGGTTACAGCATTTAAATGTGCAAATGGCGCCCATAACTGGTGCAAGCTATCATCCAAATCTTCCAATGGATGCATGAGATTATCCCAAGTGAATTCAATATTTTTGGCTAACAATGCATCAATACAGGTCAAGTGATGTTGTAACAAATCAGATAATTTGTTCGAAAAATTCTCGATATCAATTGCAGAAAATTTCGGGAGATCATGAGCTTGCATAGCGTGTCCTTATTATTAGATTGGAGGGGGCGGATTGTTTTGCAAAAACGTAACAACATCAGGTGTTTGCGCACAGCACAGTTGACCCAGTATGCAATTGATCAGCGTCATGGCAATTGTAAGCACTGCGGCGCCCAGGGGAAACCAAGGGGTTGCGGTGAAACAAAACATACCAAATGCGACCGTCAAGATGATGGCGTTGATTAAATTTAACCAATCGTTGTTGAGTTCGCTGGCTAATCTTCTGGATAATTCTACCAGAAAGGCATCGACTTCGGCCGTAGTTGTAGGGTCATTTTGTTTGATGGCGGTGTATTCGTTTATAAGATCAGTATATTGCTTGCCTTCATAGATTAGTCGAAATAGACCGATGACAACATCAAGCAATTGGGCGAAGGCAATTAAGTAAGGTGCCCAGCATGCCAAAGTCCCTACCAATGTAAAGCAACCAAGCAACCCACATATCAACCAATTCAGGTCATTGGCTAACTCAAAATAGCGCGCATCCATCTCTATCTGGAAACGAGTCATCAGTCCAAGCTCAGTTTCTAACGGACTCATCCAATCATTTTCAATGAGATGCCTAGTAAAAAAAATCAAATTGACCAACAATCTTGGAACAAAAAATATCCAGGATTGATAGTTGGCCAAAGTACTGGTGTATACATCTAGATTTTGCAGCCATGGCAGTATGGGGCTGTCTGTGAGTAACGGTCTGGTAGCAAGTAAGCCGCGACGCAACCGAAATGTCAACAATCTAGGAAAGTTTAGGTTGCGATGCCAACTGCGCCCAAGCCCTTCTGGGCTGAATGTGGCCACTGGGTTAGGTGATGTCTGAGGTTGCTGAAGCCATTGCGTATACGCGGCAATTTCTTGGTTTAGGACCTCAACATCATCAGTTCCCGTAAAACAAAGGTGTTGCAATGTTGCGATCGCTGCCAGTTCTGTAATGATCTTTTGCATTTGGCCCTTGTCAGTGGTGGTGAGCAATTGATTTTGCAAGGCTTGATAGGCAAATTTGGTTTTGCGTCGTTGCAGAGATAGCGTGCGCATCTGCTCGGCTGTTTGCGCATCTACTGGTGGCGATTGTGAAGGCTTGATTGCTGCAAAAAAGCTCTGGTTGACATGAATAGAGTGAGTATTTTGCAAATGCTTAAGAATCATCGTTTTAAAACTCGTTTAATCCAGGGAGTGTTGCTTGCTCATGCCTGCTTGCCTGTTGCATTGTCCCGGCGCTATATAGGTGTTGTCCAAAGACCCCGTGGGCAAGCCGTGGGACGGGACTGTGAGTTGAATTAACAGAGCCTAAGCAAGAATAATATCAATTGATCAAAAAGTAAAATAGTGCTTGAAGCAACTTGCCGAACAGACCCATCTTTGGGACAATACCGGCTTTTAAGCAGCGGTGGAGAAAGGGATGAGTACGGCAAAAACGCTCGCAAACGCGCTTCGGTTTTTAAGTGTCGATGCTATAGAAAAAGCGCGTTCCGGACACCCAGGTATGCCGCTAGGTATGGCCGATATTGCGTTTGTCCTTTGGCACCGTTTTCTCAAGCATAATCCCAAGAATCCAGCTTGGTTCAATCGTGACCGTTTCGTGTTATCAAATGGTCACGGTTCCATGCTATTGTATGCCTTGTTACATCTAACAGGATATAACCTTTCTCTCGACGATTTGAAAGCTTTTCGTCAGCTCCACTCAAAAACGCCAGGCCATCCTGAGTATCATGAAACACCTGGTGTTGAAACCACCACAGGGCCTTTGGGGCAAGGATTGGCACATGCTGTCGGTATGGCTATTGCCGAAAAAACCTTGGCCAGCACCTGCAATAATGCTGAGAATTCCTTGATTGACCATTACACATATGCGTTTGTTGGCGATGGATGCTTGATGGAAGGTATCTCGCACGAAGCGTGCTCTTTGGCAGGGACCTTGGGTTTGGGTAAGTTAATTGTATTTTATGATGATAATGGTATTTCCATTGATGGCGAGGTAGAGCCGTGGTTCCGAGACAATACCGCAGAGCGTTTTCGTGCGTATCATTGGCAGGTGATCAATTCTATTGATGGTCATGATGTTGAAGCGATTGATCAAGCTATTCGCGAAGCACGTCAGGACACCGCGCGCCCCAGTTTGATTATTTGCAAAACTATTATTGGCTATGGTTCTATGGTGGAACGCAGTGCTGCGGTACATGGAGCGCCTCTTGGCGCACAAGATATCGAACAACTTCGCCAACGATTGGC
>DAIOSQ010000022.1:0-20087 GCA_036752465.1 Legionellaceae bacterium
ATGCTTGTGATGCAGCCGCCGCAAGGATATCAATTGTCATGGGTATATTGTATCCTAATGCACGTCATTTTATCCTGTTTTAACCACATGCGTCGAATTTATACTGTATTGTTATATGTGCTGTTGCCGTTGATATTGCTACGTCTGTACTATAAAGGCAAACGTCTGCCGGCATATCGTGCGCGTATTTTAGAACGCTTCTTTATTAAACCTTGTATTGATTTGCCTGTCGATGTCTGGTTGCATGCGGTGTCTATGGGAGAAGTTGTGGCGGCAACTCCGCTGATTGACGCGTTGCTGGCTAATCATCAACGGATATTGGTCACCACGATGACCCCTACCGGTTCCCAACAAGTACACAAACGCTTTGCGGAAAAGGTCGCGCATCAATATTTACCGTATGATTACCCTTGGGTATTGCGGCGCTTTTTCCGTGCGATACAAGCGAAGATAGGGATCATCATGGAGACGGAGCTGTGGCCGAATATGATCGTTGAAGCGCAGCGTTTGCAGCTGCCATTGGTACTGGTTAATGCAAGAATTTCAGATAAAGCTTACCCGCAGTATTATCGCTGGCGCCACTTTTTTCGACCTTTGTTAGGTAAGTTTTCCGCAATTCTTACGCAAAGCGATCTAGACGCGCAGAGATTTTCGGCATTGAGCGGTGTCGATCATCACATCCATGTATTGGGTAATATGAAGTTTGATATACAAACCGCACACATAGACGCGTCCATGGGCAAACAGTTACAACGTGCTTGGGGACAGGACAGAGTCGTGATAGTGGCGGCCAGCACCCATGACGATGAAGAAAGCAGAATTTTAGCGCACCTAAGACGTCTACAACTGGCGATCCCGAAGGTGTTGTTGATCCTCGTTCCTCGCCACCCAGAACGGTTTCAAACCGTGTTTGCCTTGTCACAGCAGATGGGGTTTTGCACGCACGTGCGCACCGTTCCCAGCGTTATCAATACCACCACTGAGGTGCTGGTGATTGATGTCATGGGAGAATTAATGAATTTTTATCAAGTGTGTGATTATGCCTTTGTAGGCGGTAGTTTTGTGCCGATTGGTGGTCACAATGTCTTGGAGCCCATCGCGATGAATGTGCCGGTATTTTGTGGGCCTTATATGCAAAATTCACAAGAAATTTGCCAGACACTGTTGCAAGCGCAGGCGTTGCAACAGTTGGCCAGCGCTGAAGATTTGATTACGGCGATTATTGCACAGCATCGTAATGGTAAGCTGCGTGCCCTGCAAGTGGCGAATGCCAGTCGGGTGCTGCGAGCAAACCAGGGCACGGTGCAGCGTTATTGTGACGCTATCCAACAAATTCTCGAGCGCCCCCATCACGAGAGATTGCATGCAGACAAGCTTGGCGCGGTTTGACAGCACCTGCCTGGGCTTGCTGCGTAATTAATCCCCTTGATTTTGCCGTTCTTTGATTTCTGAGAGGGTTTTACAGTCAATACATAAGGTTGCTGTAGGCCGCGCTTCTAGTCGTCTTAAACCGATTTCGATACCGCAAGCCTCACAGTAACCAAAGTCATCATCCAGCAAACGCTCAAGGGCGTCTTCAATTTTTTTGATGAGTTTGCGCTCCCTATCGCGGGTGCGTAATTCAATGCTGAATTCTTCTTCTTGGCTGGCTCGGTCTGAAGGATCAGGGAAATTTGCGGCTTCATCCTTCATATGGGTGACCGTGCGATCGACTTCTTCCATTAGCGATTGTCGCCAAGCCAGTAGGATTTTCTCAATGTGGGCAATTTGTCGCTCATTCATATATTCTTCGTCAGAGCTTTCTTGGTAGGGAGCGACTCCCATGTTACTGACTGCATCGATATTCACGTTACTTTCACTCTTATATAATTACATGCTGTTTCACCACCGTTGCCGGTAAGACAACGGTGAACCATTTACACTGCCCCTAAGTATAGCCTAAACCTAGGGAATTGCCATGCCGAATCTTCCATAAGTCACGCGATCATGACCTTGCTGATCGTGCAAGGTCTTAGGTTCGGGGAACCCATGCTGTATGAAAAGATTGACGACTTGCTGTTTTTGATTATACCCATGCTCGAGAAATAAAAAACCTCCGGGCTGCAAATGACGATGGCTATGGGTAATAATGTGTCGCAAATCGGCTAAACCATCCTCTCCACCAACCAACGCTGCTGGTGGTTCAAAGCGCAGATCTCGTTGCTGTAAATGCGCATCGTCGGCCTTGATATAGGGTGGATTGGAAACGATAACATCATAATAAACCGCCGGCAATGTTTGGAACCAATCCGATAAACAAAACGTTACGTTACTGAGATGCAGGCGCTGTGCATTGGTTTGGGCCACTGCCAAGGTGAGGGGGTACTTGTCGACCGCAGTCAGATGCCAATGAGGCTTAGCTGCGGCCAAACTCAAGGCAATTGCGCCACTGCCAGTGCCAAGATCAAGAATGTTGGCGTTATCTTGAGTAACGTACAGCAACACAGCGGTAAGCAAACATTCCGTCTCAGGTCTTGGAATCAGGGTATGCGCATTCACAACAAACACGTGATCCCAAAATTCACGTAGCCCGGTCAAATAGGCAATAGGCATGCCGGCACGTCTTTGTTGCACGAGCTGGTCGAACTGCTGTTGTTGCGTGAGGCTTAAAACGGTATCGTCATGCGCATATAGGTAGGTACGATTTTTTTGCAAGACCCACGCCAGCAGTACTTCTGCATCAAGTCGTGGACTATCGCTTGAGGACTTAAGTTGTTGGGCTGCGCTGTGTAAGGTAAGGCGAATATTGGCTGTCATGATTACTGCTTATGTTGTCGCAAGAAATGGCTTGCACGCATACTTGGCTGTTTACAAAGATTTAGGCTGATGGCGTCGGTCTCTAGGTATCATGCTGGCTGAGGGTTGCCAATAATTCGGCATGGTGCTCGCGCTTTAAGGCATCAATCACGCTCGTGAGGTCGCCCTCCATGACCGCCAAAAGCTGGTAGATGGTCAAATTGATTCGATGATCGGTCAGTCTGCCTTGCGGAAAATTATACGTACGGATCCGCTCGGAACGATCGCCACTGCCTACCAATGATTTTCTAATGTGGGCCTGTTCTTGGCGTTGTTTGTTCTGTTGGGCGTTGAGCAAACGAGTTTTCAGCAATGCCATCGCTTTGGCACGGTTTTTATGCTGGGAGCGTTCATCTTGACATTCGACTACCAGGCCGGTCGGGATATGCGTGATGCGAATTGCCGAATCGGTTTTATTGACATGCTGACCGCCTGCACCAGAAGAGCGGTAGGTATCGATGCGCAACTCATCAGGATTGATGGTAATGTCGTTGATTTCGTCCACTTCTGGCATTACCGCCACTGTACATGCCGATGTGTGTACGCGACCTTGTGATTCGGTTTCAGGTACTCTCTGGACCCGATGTGTGCCAGATTCAAACTTTAATTGTGCATATACGTGTTGGCCGCTTATTTTGGTGATGATTTCTTTATAGCCACCATGGTCACCGTGACTGGCTGTGACAACTTCGGTCTGCCAACCTTGTGTTTCTGCGTAACGACTGTACATCCGGAACAAATCACCGGAAAAAATTGCCGCTTCATCACCGCCGGTGCCAGCTCTGATTTCAAGATAAATATCTCGCTCATCATCTGGATCTTTGGGGATAAGATGATATTGCAAACTTGCATCAAGCTCAGCAGTAGATGTTTTGGCTGCTGTTATTTCGAGCAAAGCCATCTCTCTGAGCTCATCGTCGTCACTGTCGATGATTTCTTGCAGGGCGCGCTCATTGGTCAGTGCTTGCAAATATTGTTGATAACACGCGGCCAAAGGCTCAAGTTGAGCGTACTCTTTGGAGAGTTGTTTAAATTGGGTAGGTTGTGCTATCACAGTGGCTTCGGCCAATAGACGGCCCACCTCTTCAAAGCGTTCTAACATGTGTTCAAGTTTTAATTGCAGTGATTTTTTCATAGAGTCGATTCAGGTAAATGTAACAAATATTGCGCGGTATCAAGCCAGTCTTGACGATCATCTCCGGCAGCTTCACGCAAACGCACCGTTTGCGTGTGGATCAATTTATTCACCAGGCGTTCACTGAACTCTGCCAACACCTCGTATTGGCATTGCCCATTGGCGAGTTTTTGTTTGGCTCTGCTGAGTTCATGGGTTGCCAAAGACTTGATGTGTTGACGATATCCGCAGATCAGATCGGTGGCTTTTAATGTGCGTTGCCATTGTTGAAATTGTCGCAATTCTTCAAGCACCAATGCTTCTGCCTTGGCTGCTGCATGCGTGCGCTGATGCAGATTTTTTTGGATCATTTGGTGCAAATCATCGATATTGTACAAAGTCACTTGTGGTAGCTCGGCAACGCTTGCTTCTATATCACGCGGTACTGCCAAATCCAGGAAAAACATCGCTTGATTGTTGCGTTCTGACATCGCAAAGGCAACCAGATTTTGGCTAATAAAGGGTAGTGGGCATGCTGTCGCAGAAATCACCACATCAGCTTTGGCGAGGTACAGGGGTAATTCGGTGATAGCGAACGCTTGACCCTGAAAAGCGCTGGCCAGTTGATTCGCATTTTGGTGGGTGCGGCTGGCGAACATAAAATGCTGCACTGACAATTGCTTGAGATACTTGGTGACCAATTTGGCTGTGTCACCCGATCCAATCACCAACACACGCACCTCATCCATGCGCTTGAAATACTGCTGGATTAATTGGGCGCCGGCAAATGCGACTGAAATCGGATGCCGACCAATGCCACTGGCGTTTCTGATCCGTTTGCTGGCATTAAAAATGTACTGAAAGTTTTGGTGCAAGTTGCGTTGCACATGATTGGCCTGCGCTGCGTGTTGATAGGCTTGCTTCAATTGCCCAAGAATTTGTGGTTCACCGACCATCATTGAGTCTAAGCCGATTGCCACACGTAAGGTATGCACCAGCGCGTCATCCCCTTGCCAAAGGTAGCAACAGGTTTGCAAGTCGAGTGCTGGTAGCGGTAATTGCTGAGTCACCCAGGACCAAATGATGCTGGCCTCATCTGCGTCACAATACACTTCTGTCCGATTACAGGTGGTTAACCATAGGGCTTCATGTACTCCAGGCAACGCGAGAAATTGTGCTTGGCACGCAGCCTGCGTAGCAAATGTTGCAAATGCTTCTCTCACATGCAATGGGGCGGTTTTGTGGTTGAGTCCAAACACAGTAAACATAAGCTTCTAAACGCATCATTCTACTTAAGAAAAATTAGATTATAGCTGAACCAGCAGCATATTAACAATTTTAGTCTGCAGCAATTTAGGATAAGCTTGCATAGGCGCTGGCTTGCACATGTGTGCCAGTAATGGCCTTACTTGAGAGGACAAGTGCATGCGAACCCACGCAAAAAACATGATAATCTTTAGTTTGCTGGGGCTATTGGCGATGACAACTTGGTCATTGCAAGAATGGCTAGCCGCATGGTTGGGCCACTTCCATGCTGCAGACAAGCGTGCTGTTTTGGCGTTTTGTGCTGTGTACTGTGCTGCATCGTTGCTGTGTCTGCCAATTATGCCGTTTATTTTGGCCGCAGGCGCACTGTTTGGGTTCTATTGGGGCTTGGTGTTGAATCTATGCTGCGCCATGCTTAGTGCTGTGCTGGCATTTGTTATCAGTCGTCGTCTTGGGCTTGCTTGGCTGCCGCAGGTCATGCAACAACGCCTGGCACAATGGTTGGTACGGCTGGAAGGTCATGGCTGGCAAACTCTGGCTTGTTGTCGTTTAATTCCCTTGTTGCCAGCCTCGTTGATCAATTATGGGTATGGCATGACCAAAATAAAATTTTCAGTATTTACTATTATCAGTTTGTTATTTTTTATTCCACTAAAAATTCTAGAAACCTATTGTGGCTATATGAGTGTCAGCATGCTCACAGGTGGTAAAAGAATGCTGCAATATCTGTTGAGTCATTTCTAATATCAAAAAATGACCATAAAATACTCAAGTATTTGCTTTTATGGCCGTTAAAAATACAAACAATCGTCAGCAATAGGTGATGTATGGAAATTATATTTCATGGCAAACATGACAGCGACGAAGCTGTGGCTAATCTCGCCAGTATTATTCGACTCTTTAAAGATCGCTACCATATTGAACAATTTCGTGAAATGCATTTGTCTTTGACGTTGGTGGATGATGAAGGACAAGATGTTGAATTGATTGATAGTGATACTGAGCAAGCGTATCGTCTACTTGAAGTGGTGTGTGGTACACAAAAAGTTGCGCGTACGCAAGCTCGCCCAGCGCTTAAGTTGGTGATTGATAATGTTGCGCACAGCGAAAACCGATCATGAAGACAGCATTGCTTGCCGTTCTGGCCGTTTTTTTAGGGTTAATCCTGGTGGTAGGGTTGCATGAGTTTGGTCATTTTTTTGCGGCACGTTGCTTTGGGGTGCCTATCAAAAGAGTCTCAATTGGTTTTGGTAAGCCTATATGGCTATGGGTTGATCGCCATGGCGTAGAGTGGGTTTGGGCTAGGTGGCCGCTGGGCGGCTTTGTGCTGCTGCAACAGACCAGATATGCTGGGTCGCGTACGGCTGTGGATAATGAGCGCGTATGCTTCGATAAAGGATCGCTTACGGTGCGCTTGATTATTCTGCTGGCAGGCGTCTGTACCAACCTAATGGTGGCTTTGTTGGCGTTATGGTTGCTGTATTTTGCAGGAGGATATCAGCGATTGGAACCCGTTATTCAGCGCGTTATTCCCCATAGTTTGGTCGCACATGCTGGTTTGCAGGCTGCAGATACTATTGTCACGCTGGCAGGGCGACCAGTTCACAGCTGGACCATGGTCAGTCAGCAGCTGCTGTTACACTTGGGTGAGCCAGCGCTTGCCGTTAAAGTCGTCGATGCTACCGGGCAGGTCCGGCTACATCACTTAGATTTGCAAACTTGGCGTATCCCCAAAACACCGCAAGCTTTTTTTGTATCTTTAGGTTGGGTGGCCGATCCCGCGGCGTCACATGTACATACGGTTGCTGGTGTTTCTTGCGGCCAAGCTTGGCAGCGTGCTTGGCAAAGTTTGCGTTTTATGGTTTATTTCTCAGCTTATACACTTAAATTGTTGCTGTGTGGTGATTTGCCGTTTGGGTTTTTGCTGGGGCCGCTAGGTTTGCTGGTGCTGATGGCACAGACCTTAAGTCATAGTGTGGCGATATTTCTTAGCTTTATCGCCAATTTAAGTATTGTGGTGGCATTGGGTAATTTGTTACCTATTCCGGGACTCGATGGCGCGGCTATGATGTTTGCCATCATCGAAAAGGTACGGGGCAAGCCTATGTCGCAGGCCTTTGAGCTATTATTATACCGCTTGGCTTACATAGCCTTTTGCGTGCTGCTGTTGCAATTTGTGATCCATGATTTGAATCGCCTGTTAACTTAGGGCCTGTCGATCATGACAGTTCTCGGCTGTGTATGCGATGGCTGCGCGCAAACGCCGCCACTCCGTTGGGAAAATAATGGTCGCAGATGGTTTGCAAGTCTGGTTCTATACTGCGATTCCATAGCTCAGCATTATCCTCTGTTATGCCAGCATCTTGTTGGAATTCGAGAAGCATGCCTTTTAGCTTGCAGGCATAGATTACATTGATATCTTTGTCGAAGGGTATTGGGTGCCACCTGAACCGTGACTGAGGTTTTTCTGCGTAGTTTTGGATATACGTTGTTAGCGCGGCAATAGCTTGTTGCACAGCGTCTGATGTCATCGGCGTCTCTGTTTGCGGGGCCGCTGTCCACGAACTGTTGAATAGTCTGGCGATTTGCGTTGTGTAGGAGTTTTTTGGGGCTTTTAGGCTAGCTACGTCAACTGGCCAGATTGTTAGCGGTTTGATATCGCTGTGCGTCATGGCAACTGACGACAATTGCGGTAAGCTCTGGTTAAACGCGCTTAATTGCTGCAGCAAGCTCGTCATGCTGTGTTGCGGTGATGATGTTTCGGCCAGGCCAGCATGTTGCTGTAATTGTTGTATTTGTGCAGAAATTTTTTCGATATCGCGCTTGATTTCCGCGGTATACAGGTGGATAACCCCGGTATCTGTTAACAGTTGTCGGGTGTGAAGAAATTGTAGAAATGCTTCGGTTGTTTGTATGGTTTGGGTCAGGGCACTGGCAAACTCGGGGCTATATTCGGGGATAAGGTCGATTGAGGATTCGTATCCAAAAACATATGGATGGGCATGCGTATCTAAAAATTGTTTGGCTTCTAGCATGATTAACTGTTTGGGCGTCACTGGGGTTGAGATGTAGCTCAAATCGACACGAATCGCATGGGCAATGGCGCTTAGTGCACCTATTGAACGGTGGTTGCCCCAGAGGTCTTGCAGCGTGCGGTGGTCTTGATATACCCCCATCATCCAAGATTGATGAATGATGTCGTCAATCGCTGTGTCGGGGTCAACGCATAATTTTTCCACAAAAAAATTTTTGATGCGTGCTTTGAGCAGGGAGTCAACGTGCAGATTATTGGGGTCGAGTAAATCCGCCAATTGTCGGCATAGCAGCAGCCGATACATAATAAATTCTTCGTGATTTTGCAGCGGTAGTTGCCAATCTGAATTGCTATCATAATGATTTAAGGCGTACAGAAAATCAAACGAAGCATTGAGATAATCATCGATGTTG
Organism: Legionellaceae bacterium; assembly: GCA_036752465.1. GTDB lineage: Bacteria > Pseudomonadota > Gammaproteobacteria > Legionellales > Legionellaceae > DAIOSQ01. Next base: position 8,663 of record DAIOSQ010000022.1, read on the forward strand.
TGGATGGTGAGCAGATGTTCTGCCGATGCGTAACCAACTGTCGGTAATCCCAGCAAAGCTCTATATTGGTTATCTCCGTGGAGTAGCATAGCTGTATTGGGCTGTGTGCTCAGTCTTGTATTGAGCTCAAAAGCCACTGTGAGTAAACCCACCGCGTACGGGTGGTTTGCATCTGCATCAATTACTTCCTGGACCACCGGTGCTAATGATATGGCCAGCGCGATATCATGTTGTAACCCATTCAGGCCTCCTTTTTCGGGCGGATCAGTGTAAAAATTAAGCAAAAAACCAGGAATTCCATGCTTACTCTTACCAATACTGGTAAAACTGAGAACTTCCAGCAATTGTTCTTTGATTTTCTGCGTCATTTGATACGTTTGTCTGAATTGTTGTTGTTGACTATCCAGGAGAAATTGTCTGGTTTGTTCGACATATCCTTGCAACTGTAACAGTTCATTAACAGCGGGGTTCTGTTGTAACAAAGCCTGCTGTAACAGCCCTTGCAATGCAGTGGTTTGCTGCTGTGCACTTGTTAAAATAGGGTGCAAGGTATTCAATAGATCAATTTCTATGGTTTCACTGTCGTTATAGCGATTAGCAAACTCTCTGATCCAGGCGTGCATACTACCGACCAGGATGTGTCCGGTCTGGCTGGGAGAGCAGAGCGACTGCACGACTGTTGATTGAGATAGCTGTTCAAACTTATGCAAGTCTTTTAGGTCTTTTTCGGTAGTGGCAACAATTTTATGAATAAGTTGTCCAAGCCGCTTTTGCTCAGAGCTGATGACTTCAATGATCGTATGCAGTGACGTACGATTGGCCTGACTGCGTTTGTAATACAGTATTTCTTGGCAAAAAATGGCAACATGGCTGGCAGCGACGCCCAAGGCGAAGCTGACCACAGCAATGGCTATAAGACCGGTGAGCGGAATAAATGGTATAGCAGTGGCGAAGATGCTGGTGATGATGGCGGCAGCCAGCAAACCTGCGAGCGAATCTGTGAGATAAAAATATTGTGCCAACCAACCGGGTTCGCTCATTTCCTGCGCGAGGAAATGGATACATTGTCCTAAAAAATTTGATTGCATTTCTTGGGTGAAACGTCTTTGGTTATTTTTATCGGCAAAATGGGATGTTAACCAACGAATAAACTCAGGCTGCTGGCGATCTTGTTGAATTTCTTGCTGATGTAACTGATATATATCTTGAAATGCCTCATGAAACAAGGCATTCAATTCTGTTAAAAAGTAGATTTCAATGCTTAAATTAAAATCAACGCCATTAAACTTGTCCTCAGATTCTTTTGGAAAGTAGCGGGTGATAAAATCGCTGCGAAAATTAACCGCTTCGTTGTCCTTAAGTCCTAGCAATAAACACTCACGAAAATGAAACAGTTTTACCAATTTTTTAGCGGTTTCAACGTATTTATTGGCTGAAAAGCCGGCTGCTGCCATTTCTGTGATGCAACTCTCCGCGGTGTCATGCATCGGTTTTTGGTTGCTCGCGCTCCATGCTGCAAAAATCAGGGTACTGCAGCAGGCGCCGATGATAGCGGCAAAGCCACCTTCGGTGATGGTTTTGGTGCCAAAAATATCAAGGCTGGGTTTATTTTGTTGGGTTGCGAATAGCAGACTGCCAATCCCTAATCCGCCTAAGATAGCAGTCACACCGCCCGCAGCGTTGGTTGCTAAACTCACATCGGCAACGGCATCGTCAAAATAACTTTGGCGTGCTTGACGATAATGGCGCATGTATTGAAGATAACGGTCAACAATCGGTTTTTTAGCTGCAGCACCTTTAAAATCGAGTTGTGTGAACGCATTGGCGTCGAGATATGCTTGATGATTTTTGCGGATGATATTGATGTAGGTGTCTATGGGTATCTTTTCAAACATATCTAGCCTCTCATGAACTCATGGGTGGTGATGACTATTGTTTAACAAATTCTTGTCAACTAGGCAATGACTTTTTCTACACCTATGTCGCTTGCTGAGACTGATTTTTTGGCAACTGGTTATGGCCGCTATGCCCACTAGCTGTCCGCAAGTATCGCTTTGGCGCAGCACCAGACGTCGACTTGCTGTACGCCTTGTTGTTTTAGGGCGGTGGCGATTGCCTGCGCGGTGCTGCCAGTGGTTAACAAATCATCCACCAGAGTTACATGTTGGTAGGGGCAACTCTGCGCCTGAAACGCCAAGCGTACGTTCTGTGCACGTGCCGCAACAGCTAAGCTAGCCTGTGGCGGTGTGTGCAATATTTTTCTACAAATATACGCCTGACATGGCTTGGCCAGCTGTTGGGCGAGGGTTTTAGCCAGCAGGGAAGCTTGGTTATAACCGCGCAGCTTTAAGCGCTTGCGGTGCATGGGTACCGGAATTAGACATTGCGTATTTAGCCAATCATCTGGCATATTTTTAAGCATCAACTGCGCCAGAAAATGGCTTAAATACAGACCATCTTGATATTTGAATTCATGAATCAAGCTGCGCAATGGTTCTACAAAGCGATAATTGATATGGACCCGGTCAAATGCGGGTCTTTTGATACAACAAGCGCCACAGATCGGATAGTCGGTTGCGGCCAAAGGTGTGGCGCAACACTGGCAAGCAGGGCCCAATCGAGGCAGCCATTCACAACAAGCGGCGCACACAGCGTTGTTGCCACGATGATATTGGTTGCAAAGCGCACAAATAATTGGGAAATGCAGTCGTTGTGATATACTCATGCTTAGCTTTTTTAGGTGGACTTGCGACGACAACTATAACATGAAGAGAACGACTGAGATAGGCAAAGCCTTTGCAGCACAAGCGTTTAATTATGAGGCACATGCGCCCATGCAAACCGAAATAGGAGAACGTTTGTTTGAACGGCTTGATTATTTAAAAATCAAGCCGCGGTATGTGCTAGATCTTGGGGGTGGACCTGGGATTTTCGCAAAACGCTTGCAGCAATATTATCCAAAAGCTACGGTTGTTTCACTCGATTTGGCCTATCCAATGTTGCAAGTTTCGCAGCAAAAGCAAAGCTTTTTTAAACGAAAATGGTGTTTGGTGCAAGCAAATATGCTGCAATTACCATTTGCAAGCAACGCATTTGATTTGATTTTTGCTAATCAAGTGATACATTGGGCCGAGTCATTGCCTGTGTTATTCAGTGAACTTAATCGTGTGATGCAAGTCGGTGGTTGCCTGATGTTTTCGACCCTAGGGCCTGATACCTTTCATGAGTTTAAGTTGCCGCATGGCCCGGCACATAGCAATGTATTTGTCGACATGCATGATGTAGGTGATATGTTGTTGCGTGAGTTTTTCGTAGATCCTGTGGTGGATATGGAAAAACTCACGGCACAGTATGTCTCTGTGGCCGCATTATTTCATGCGCTCAAGTGTCAAGGGGTAAAAAATATTCATCCCCAACGCAATCGTGGTTTGACTGGCAAAGCTCATTGGCAACAATTCAAGCAGCACATTCAAGGTTTTCAAACCGCGGCTGGCAAGATACCATTGACCTATGAAGTCATCTATGGGCATGCCTGGCGAGGAGAACAACGACGGCTCGATGCTGTCATAGAAAGCGTGCTGCCATTCCCAAAGTTAGTGAAATAACATGACGCCATTTAAAAGTCGATATGTCGCCCACAAACCCGATGACCACGGGTTAGTGGTGTATAGTGAGCAAGAGCACGCAGTTTGGCGAGCATTATATACACGCCAGCAAACCATATTGCCTCAGCGGGCATGTGATGAATTTTTGTATGGTCTAGCCGCTTTGGGTTTGCAGGCTGGGCATATCCCACAACTGCCCGACATCAATGAACGTTTGTACCACTATACCCGCTGGCGAGTTGAGCCGGTGGCGGCGTTGATCCCTGCCAGGTTGTTTTTTGAACTTTTGGCTACGCGGAAGTTTCCTGCTGCAACTTTTATTCGTGATATGGCAGCGCTGGATTACGTCAAAGAGCCTGATATTTTCCATGAATTATTTGGTCACTGCCCTTTATTAGTCGATCCCGTATATGCACAGTTTTTGCAGGACTATGCACAGTGCGTGTTGCAATATCCTGAGACTGACTGGCCGTTGTTACAGCGATTGTTTTGGTTTACGGTCGAGTTTGGTCTAATCGACACTGCACTTGGATTAAGAGCGTATGGTGGTGGCATTTTGTCATCTATCAGTGAAACCGTATACGCCCTGGAAAGTGATGTGCCCATGCGGGTGTATTTTGATTCGGTAGCCGCATTACGCACGCCATATCGTATCGATCAGCTACAACCCATTTATTTTGTGGTGCGCAATTATCAGCAATTGTATGATCAGGTGTTAGCAAATTTGTCAGAAGCTATGCAACGCGCCAGAAGTTTGGGTGAATTACCGGCGATGTTCGCCGTCGACGCACACAACCCCAATGTCCATATTAATGCCTGTTAACCGTTGCATAAGGTCAAAAAACACAAGCAAACTCAAGGTAATTCTATCTCAATGCCATCCACTGCGTGATTCTCCAGAATTCTGCAGATAGTCTAAAATTAACAATATATCATCTGATGAGGATAGCTCATGAGACGGCTTGATCAAAGTTTTGATGGAGTTCCTGAAGTTGGCGAGCTAGAGGTGGCTTGGAAAAAAATTCAAGTGATTTTGAATGACCGCAGACCTATGGATGACAAAGTGTTGGCCATAATGGCTGTGCTGGAAAAAATGGATGCAGAGCTGGCAGTTTATCATGTACTGCGCAGCGTCTTGCAAGAGATTATTGTGCATAACAGCAGATATAGATTCTGGCTGGCAGAATTACCTCGCGGCCTGCGGGCACTCTGGGATACCGCTTTCGAGCAGATGTTTGGGGCCCGTGAGTCAGGAGATAGCTATAAGTCTGCTGCTTACCTCGCCAGTACGCAAAGTCAATGGTTGCAAACCCAAACGCAAATATATCGGGATGATGAGGCCAGTCTTGCCGTGGCTAATACCGTTGAAGCGTGTATCCGACAAGAGCGGGTCAGTATAGATAAGCTTACGGTGATGCGATTATATCTTTTGGAATATACACAGAGTAATTTTGTTAGCAATTCTGATAAAGCGATGTTGCAAACGTATTTGCAGGCAATAAAAAATTGTCAGATGTTGTATGCCAATTTGCATCTCGAAGCACTGTTGCAACCCGATACCCGGCCATTGTCAGAGGTTGTCCAGGCGTTACAAAATTTTTATTTGGCATCGCAGTATCAAGTTTATTTGAACGCGTTTAACGAGATGTTGCCTGCGGTTATCGAGGTCAACAGCATCTTGCCTAAATATACACAAATTAGCAGCGAACTGCGCGAGCTCAGCAAAAATTTCTTATCGCAGCAGAACAGTGTGCACATGCTGGATCAACACAAACTGCTGTTACAACAGCTGCAGCAGACCTGCCTGTCTGCTGGCTTGCAACAGGCGGTCGTGCCGCTGGCATTAACGGATGCTGTGCAGCAGCGAGCCATTGCCGCTGGCAGTTTTGATTTTTATCAGTTGATTGCTGATGTGCAGCAACCCGTGCAAAGAGAGCGCAAACTCATTGCCGATTTGTTGCTTAGGACGTTGCAACCAACCAAACCCAAAAGGTCTACACAAGCAGCTAAATCAAATCCAGCGCCGCTCAGACAAATGCAACAAGCGGTCACCTTGCAACACATCTTATGTACAATTTACCCGCAGTTATTTGTGTTAGATCACGGGAAATTTAAGGCAAGCACGTCAAATACTGTTGAAATTCTAGCCAGAGCTACGTCGGCAGGTGGTGTGCTTGATCTCAGTTCACTTGCAGCGGCAGACCTAAAAAAGCACAAAACGGAACCAGCTTTTGTATTGTTGCGCGCGGTTAAACCCATCGATGCGACTTTTTCAATAGTAGATAAAATCGATGCTTTGCGTGATGTTATGGTGTGTATCAATACTCGAGGCATGAGTATCTCTGAGCAATCAGAGATCGAGCAATTGCAGGTTTTGGCAGAATATTTGCTAAATTTTGTGATAACTTGGCTCTCAACTCACCCACAAGATGACACCCAGGCATTACATGATGCGATGCAAGGCATTGCTCAACTCATACGACCTCAGACGGTGAGAAATTTGCTAGGTCAGATGACACCGCTGCAAGAGAGATACAAAGCTTTTTATAATCAAGGGCCTGCGTCCACGCGCAGTCCAGCTGGCTTATTACTGACGGCGGCTGGCGAGTTACCTGCTGGGTCGACGCAGACTGAGCCTGCAAACACCCGGCGATTAGCCAAAAGCATCTTAGTCTCAGACCAGTTAAGCGCGCCGGAAGTAACGGTGCCAGCACCGACGGATGATCGCAACGTCGATGCGCTTGCTGATCTTGAACACGTTGAGTTGGTGTTACAAGAGATACAGATAATCTTGAACGACCGCATGGCTTTGGATGGGAAAATGCATGCTGTATTTTCAGTACTCAAAAGGACACACGCGGCTATTGGCCACAATGACCAGGCGTGTGCAATACTTGCTAGGCTACTTGCGCATAACACCACCTATCAAATGTGGTTGCAACAGCTCTCTAAGGGGGCAGCCAAACTTTGGCAGAAATCTATACAGTCTATGTTTGCTAGTCATCAGCACGTATCATCGGCGTTGCCGCCAGCAAGCAAAGATGCTGTGATGGATCCTCACGTGGTCCGTCAAAGTTCAGCTGAGCCACTGGCGAGTGAGCTTGCCGCTAACCAGGCAGTGTTGCGTGCCGTGGCTGATGTGGTCGTCCAAGAACGCAGCCACATCACCAAGCTTATTGAGCTGCGCTTGTATGTGCTTGAGTATGTACAAAATTCCGCAGTAACCCCCGTCGATAAGCAGACATTGCAAGATTATTTGCAACAACTGGAACGGGTGCGGCGCTGTTATGGCAACTTGCAACTCGAGCGCATCTTGCCAGTAGAGAACAGGCCAGTAGAACAGACGGTCGCTGAGCTCCAAGCATTCTATTTGGCCCCCGCTTACCAAAGCTATGTCAATGCGCTTAATGGTATGCTGCCTGAGGTTAGCAAGGTTATGCAGATTTTGCCGAAATATGCGCAAATCAGCCCTGAGATTAAAAAAAATGTGCAAACCATTTTATGGCAAGAGAGCAGTATTAAAATGTTTGAAAAACAGCAAGCCCTGTTGCAGCGTCTGTCTGATAGCTGTGATCAAGCTCATTTAGCAGACACTTTGGTGAGTGACGCTTTGACCCGAGCCAGTTATCACAAGGCGCGTGCGAATGGGCTCTGGAATTTTTATTTGCTGCTATCAGGCAGCAATAACGCGCAACAACATCAGCTCTTAATGGGCGCTTTGTTGAAAAAAGCGTTGTCAGTTGATCAGCCAGCAGCAGAAAGTATAGAGGCTGGTGCTGCGCTTGAACAAATGTTATGTGTGGTGTTACCGCATAGCTTTATGTTTGCTAACGACACCTTCAACATCAAAGGGCGTATGGCGGCTGAGATACAAGCGGCTATAGGGGAAAACAATGTTGAGCTTAATCCGAAAAAATTTGTGACAGCAGCCTTGAAAAAGTTGCACAATGAACCTGCCGGGGTGCTGTTAAGCATCATCAAGCCCATCGATAGCGAACATACGCTGTTGGCTAAAATAGATAGTTTTCACGACCTTATCCTGTTAGTGAATGCTGGTAAAATTAAGCTGTCTGATCAATCGAAATCTGCGCAAGTGCAAGATTTGGCAGAAAGTTTGTTGGATTTTGTGAGCCAATGGGTTGCCAAAAATCCGGTGGATGATACCAATGTCTTGCGAGAACAGATGAAAGTCGTAGGCAAAGATCTTCGTCAACATCGTCCAATGGGTGGCTGGCTGAGCAGGCCATCAGCGCTGGAAGATAAATATGACGTATTTTGCAACAGCATGCCATCTAAGCCACCTAAGCCATCTAGACCAAAGCCGCTTCCTGTAACAACAGCATCATCAACATCAGGGGGCGGGCTAGATGCCCCAAGCAAACCAGTCATTGCGACCGGTTTGCTGACGGAGTTACCTTTGGAAATATTGCCTGCTGATCTAACCGATGAAGAATCCGTTACTACCACACCACGCAGTCTTGCAAGCGAGGACAGTGAGCTAAGCGGGCACAGAACCGCTGATGTTAGCTCGGCGGATAACAAGCCAGTTACGCCATCCCCATCATCCGGTGCAGCAGCGCCGGTAGAGGAGCGTTTAGCGAAGATAGGTGATGACGAGTTGGTTCACGCGGCGGATAACAAGCCAGTTACGCCACCCCCATCATCCGGTGCAGCGGCGCTGATGGCGCACATTAGACAACGAGGCGAACAGTCAGCAGCGTCGGTAGAGGAACGTTTAGCGAAGATAGGTGATGATGCGACAGTCACTGCGGCAGTTAGCGTGCCGGTGGCAGCTAATGAGCATCGGCCGCTGAGCCCAACAGCAACAAACACCCAAGTGCTATCGCCGAAACATGAGCTGCCTGCGGATCTAATGGGCAGTTTGCAAGCAGGCAAGAAAGGAGCCGGCAAGTTTAAGTTTCCCGTTAGTCATAAGCCTGCTGGTGACAGAACATCACAGGACGCAGATTCCTCGACCAAAATAAACATTCTTGAGATCTTACAAAAACGAATCAAGGAAGGCAATTTTGCAAAAATTAATACCAATACTTCGACTGCATCCACGCAGGAAAATGAAGACCCTGATTGGCAAGACAATACAACCGACGAAGATAATCCGGTTACATTAAAAACGATTGACCAAACCATTGCGCGGGCTCAAAGAAATCTTGTTCCCTCTATAGCCCAGCCACCCAAAACATCTCGTCCACCACCACCGCCGCTTCCGAGGGGTCACCAGTACAGCGGAAATTTAAGGACTGCTATGATGAAATGTCGTCACGATCAGGGTCTAGACCTTGATGAAGACAGCGATACAGATGACGATGATGATTGGTTAGCGAAGCGGTAGGTGCTGCTGTACAACAGCATGGCATATGCTTGACAATTGGGAGATGACTCGTTCTAATGAGCCCATTACCTGTTGATAAGGGCATATTTTGCATCAAAACAAACCAGTCAAACCTACGTTCGCTGCTTATGCAATTTTCTTTTTGGCAGCGTCGTTTTATCTGTATGAGTTTATCTTGCAAGTCGCTCCTAGCGTCATGGCGGCACCTATGATGAAAACTTTTGGGGTCACAGCGGAAGGGTTTGGGTTGATTGCGGCGTGCTATTTTTATGCCTATGCGCCAATGCAATTGCCAGCCGGCTTGTTGTTTGACAGGTATGGTCCGCGTAAGCTGATGACTTGTGCGCTGTTGCTCTGTGCCGTAGGTTCCCTATTTTTTGCTGCCACGAACAGCATTGTGGCAGCTGCTTTGGGACGCTTCTTGATTGGTATCGGCTCTGCATTTTCATTTATTGGCGTTTTGGTATTATTGGCACGGTGGTTTCCCAGCAATTATTTTGCGATTTTAGCTGGGATAGCACAGATGATGAGTTCAGTGGGCGCTATTTTTGGTGAAATGCCACTGGCGATGCTGATTGATACGGTTGGTTGGCGGCAGGCCAGTTATATTTTGGCGCTGGTTGGTTGTGTGCTGGCATGGTTGCTGTGGTATTTTATCCGCGATTATCCCACGCAATCTACGCAAGCAAGGCCCACTTGTCGCTTGATCGATGAATGGCATCGTTTGCGTGATGTATGTCGTCATGCCTATACCTGGATTACTGGGGCGTATGCATTTTGTATTTGGACCCCAATTGCGGTATTCGCGGCGTTATGGGGGGTGCCTTATTTGCAGGCTAAATTTGCTATCAGCGTGTTGCAGGCATCGGGTATGTGTAGCATGATTTGGTTGGGTATAGGCATTGGCAGTCCATTGTTGGGCTGGCTCAGCGACCGCCTGGCTAACCGTCGATTTGCTTTGGGGCTGAGTGCCGTATTGGGTTTGTTGGCCACTGTGCTGCTGTTATATTATCCAAGTCTCAATATTGCTACGGCATATCTGATTTTATTTGTTTTGGGTCTGGGTGCTGCTGGGCAGACCGTCAGTTTTGCGGTGGTCAATGACAATAATCCTGCATCGTTGGTTGGCACGGCTTCAGGGTTCAATAACCTCTCGGTTTTGTTGGGAGGGGCGATATTTCAACCATTAGTTGGGGTGATGTTGCAAGCAAGTCATGCCTTTAGCATCGAGCAGGGCGTATCGGTTTATACAGTCAACAGTTATCAACATGCACTTTTGGTGATGCCTTGTTGCTACTTATTGAGTTTGCTGTTGGTGCTTTTTGTTTTGCAAGAGTCGTATCCTCGTACACATGCGTGATTCCCTAAATAGTATACGCAAGATCTTCGGTTGTGATGTGGGCGAATTTGTCCGCTAGATTTTTTTTCAAGAGCGCATCTATTTTTGCAGCATAAGGTTCGTAAAAAGATGGCCGTCGCGGAAAAATTCTATCGTTTATCCAATGAGGGGACCATTGGTCAGTGCTGAGGATGCAAGTGGCAGCAAAATTTTTGATGTCAAACTTTTCCTCAATTTGAATACAGCCTCGTATAAAGGTATCAACGTAAGATTGGACGATAGGATAGTCTTTAGAGGGCGGTTGCTTGCGTTTTTGTACGGGGAGGTAAAGCCAAACTTGTTTCTGTTTAGGTAAATGTGCTGTATAGGTATAGAGAGTGTCTGCGTGCAAAATTTGTCTGCAGTAAACGGTCTCGCGTTGGTCATAGTGTTGAATGTTTTCAATCTTGCCTAATTTGAAAATGATCCCATTAAAAAAACCTTGCTTGGCTTCATAAACCGCCAAAAATGTGGCGTTTAAGCCTGGTAAGTTGCCATATACCGACCAACTTCTTTGATAGCCTTTGACTAAGACCGGTAAGCTTTGTTGCGCGTGAGGATCTGTGTATTTTTTCGATTGCTCATCAATCAAACTCCCATAGCCGACAATATATTGCGGTAGCCGTGGATCTATAGCTGGATGACATAGATGGGTAGCAAAGGACATATGAGATGACAATAAAAAAATCAATCCTAATGTTTTCATACGACAACCAAAACTATGATCTTAACCTGGTGAACCATCATACCACATTCGAGGTTCGCCTTGTGTCGGCAGGAGCTAATATTAAATTAAGAATGTTTGTGTACACTAAAGCTAATCAGTGATTAAAATAATGATAAGGGGCATATGGCATGAAGAATTTGTGTATTATTATATCTAGCGATTACACCAACTCTACACACGCTTTGGCAAGTACGTGGGCGCGGGAGGTCACAACTGACCAAGCGACGGTGGAAGCAACCTTGGGTGCCACGCATGATATGTGTTATATCAGTATTGATCCTATGCGAAAAAATAATCGTGAGTATCAGAAGAAGCTTATCAACGATTTTTACATAGAGCTGTCAGGTCGTGCTTTACTTGAACAG
>DAIOSQ010000023.1:0-19983 GCA_036752465.1 Legionellaceae bacterium
ATATACGCCTGCATGATGCGTTCTTTGAACAACACAGGGACAGCTTGCATCCCGTCATGCAGGCGCTCTAAGGATGTGCGGAGATTGTGTAGGTTCATGCAGGTGCCCCATCTATTGCCGCTATCTATTGCTTATTATAGGATATGGTAATAAAATGATCTAAGCGTTTTTCATAAATGCGAGGTGTATTTATTTATATCTCGCGAAAGGCACTAAAATACAAGTGCCGGAAACTGCTTATTTTGGCAGGCAAGTTGCTATTCTTAGTTTCGACATTTCACCAATATAAACTTATTTCGTAACTCCCCACCATATTTACTGCGGGATATGGGGTCTAACATTTCATCTGTAATAGCCATAAAATATCCTTAGTGCTTGGTATTATCCCATTAGCGATATAATACCGGATTATGGTTACTTACACACTTTAAATGACAGTCCAATTGACACTCTATTTTTTTGTATTTGATGTGGGTGCCCCAGCCACCTTAGATAAATTAGCGGGTGGTTGCGCATCAGATTGATGACCATAAAATCTAAGCCTAGCATTCCTCATCTCTTCGTTTCGTCTAGATCGCTCATCTTTAGGTACTTCTTTTTCATCAAGAGATAACTTATCCACCTCTTCTTGAACATCATCAGCTACAGCCACTGCGGGAGGAGATGCTTTTTCTCGCTCGTAAGCTATTTTTGTTGGTTCCAACATGTATTTATCTTCACTTAATGTTTGCATAGCAATATCAATCCAGACAATAGACTTTTGCTTTAGCTCAGCAATCTTACTAGGATCATCTATTCGCGCAGCATCTATTATGTGATACATGTTTTCTATAGCAGATGCATGTGTTTTCTCGAGACAATTCGTATACCAAGCTTGTATTTCTGGATCTTGCCAATCTGTATTTTCTATTTCTGCGTTGTATTTTTGAGTAAAAGTGCTCTGTCTTTCCTGGGAAAGGGCTGACTTGAACTGCTCAAGAAACAAAACCTTAGCCTCATTCAATGTCTGGTCTATTACTGCGGCTTTATCAATTAAATCGATATGAACATCAGCATGCACTCTATCTAACGGAAGCAACAACCCATTAATACTTCCTCCATCACAACTATGTGCTCCGGTTCCATCCGCCCTGACACCATACGCTACTTCGATATTATAGAGCTCATTAATAAATTTATCTCTGGGAACAAGTTCTAACGAAGTATCGTGCAAACTTTCATCTTGAACACCAGTCCAAATTAATGCCAAAATTTTGCTGAGACCAAATTTTGTCTGACGCTCTTCTACTGTATTTTGTTTCGCTAACGCTACTAACCTTTGAATACTTTGAGCAGCAAACGGTGTTTTCATCTCACCTAAATGTTCATCATCCAAATGCGCATATGCAGCTGAAGTAAGCTCACTTGCAAACGCTTCAAGTTCGCTAAGTTTTGAATTGATTTGTGATTCTGTTAGGCGATATCTATCATTTAAGCGATACAATGAAGAAGCAACTGTCGTATGTACGCTCATGGAGTGTGTGCTTTGTGAGTTTTCTCCGGGAATATTGGGCGCCTGCCTTTCCATCAGTTGATATAACTGCTCATCTGATACAGCAGCATATTCATGAACAGAGCTGGCCGTTATGACTTGTTGGAGAAGATCAGCGGTCCAAAGGTGATTGGGAATAATATCAAGGCATCTTTGTGCACAATTAGCGAGATTTTGAAAAATCCATTCATTGCTTATAATTTGTTGAAGCGCTGCTGGAGTAAGAAGCTCTTGATCTCTTAGTGTGTGTAATAATTTAGCGAATGGCTTGTGATATTCCTGCTGACCTATAACCTCCATTACTGCTTTTTTGTTGTCAAAGATAAGACGTGCGTTAGCTAACGACCACATATCTAGATCCACCAATAATTTGAAAAAAAACGTCAAACCAGTGGGATCAGGATCATGCACTGATAAACCGACCCTCCAATCCTGATTCGTTGCACCAAAATTCATATACTCGTGGATCATGCTTCGAGTCTCATCTGACAATATGCTACAACGGCTCAAGGTTACCAAACTTTTGGCTATGGTAGACAAATTACAAAAAAAATCTGTGTTATGAGTAAATACCGTATTATTCGCCATAGAATGGATAATTCTTAAGTTTTCACGTTTAAGTAAATTCTTTTTAGCTAATATTATTAAGCTTGCAGTCATTTGAAATGGATCTTCATGATATTCAGCAAGATACGCAGTAACTATTTTTTCACCTTGATCTGCATAATCAGGAGCATACTTCCTTAAAAAATAACGTGTCATAGGTTCAACCATTCTTGCATTGGCACGCGCATTATTCATTGCATCTCTTGCATCTCGGCCTGTAAGAGGAATTCGCCAAGCTTTAGAAAATGAATTTTTCACTTCCATAAAATGAATATCTTCTAAATCCAATTCCATATTTTCAAAACTTGGTAATCTATCACAAGTCGGCAATATGGCATTGACTAAAATTGGTAATAAATTTAATTCCATAGATGGTGTTTCTCGCGAATTCCATCTTTGTAATTCAGGTTTGAATAATTCAACCAAATTAGAGAGCTGAGTTTCATTCGGAGTTGAATACTGTCTCAAAAAGCCAACATGACCACGCACATTGAACTGACGACCCATTTGAGGTTGTAAATACTGTTTTACTTGGTTAATCAATGGGTATTCTTCGATTGCGATGCCGTGCTGTTCACAATAGCTATCAATTTGATTAGATAAATCATGTAAAGTAGGCATTTTCTCTCTGCAAATAATTTATATACCTTAACTATAGACAATAGTTCTGCATAGTCAACTGATAGTCTTTTTTTGTGCAGATCATCACCATAAACTTCATTAATAATAGAGGGTAGCCTCGAAATAAAATTGTTTAGGATTGTAAGCGGGCATGCAATAAACAGCCCAAACAACTATTCAAACGTTTCGAGAGCTGGGCTAAAGTACCATGATCTCGGCGGTTGGTTAAACCAATCCCTCGACGGTCGCTTACGCTCGTGCACTTTGTTTTGAGCAAAGTGCAACTCTCTTACTATCTGATATACTAGATGCGATACTTAGGCGATACTCTCCGACACCTGCAGTGTACTCTGGGTCAAATCAGACAGCTCGCGGATGGCGACAAAGAACATGGTATAGTTCAAACTGGCATTCGATCGCAAATTTTCTAGCACATGCTGCCAACGCTCTATCAATTGACCATGCCTTTGCGACCAGTCCTCGAGGCACTGTAGAACATTTTTCTTTTTCACCGCACAACCCAAAATACCCATGGTCAACTGCCGCTGCTGCCAGTCTAAATCATCTCGTAAACTCTCTCGTGATAACGTTTCCCAATGATTACCGGTGGTATGCGCAATGATGTGTGAGCGGATCCACCCTAAATTAAGATACTCACCGATACCAAAATATAAACGGGCCACATCAGCAATTTTACGTTTGGCACAATGGGCTATGTCCAAAATATCTATGGCTGAATATAATCCACGAGTAATGCTTAAATCCTTAGCCAACGATTCTGGAAGTCCCATATCGATATACTCTTTCTCATGCTCAACAAATTTGCTGGCGTATTCCTCACCAAAAATTGCCGGCATGGATTTTTTTAACTCGCTAATACCAGGCGCATACAGTGTGACCAGTTGCTGCATATCAACTTGTGTGCGCCGGTTACGTAAAATCCAACGGGTCATGCGTCGCAATAAGCGCACGTATAAAATGAGCAGCTCATATTGGACCACCGCATCTATCATAGTGCCTAGCGCTTCAATTTCCGACCATTTGGCATCAATATCAACAATGCTTCTGACCGTCATATAGGCCCTAACAATGGCCGCAACCGACGCACCGGTTTCATCCTGCATGCGATGAACAAAATAAAAACCCATTTCATTGACGATAATATTACTGATTTTGGTTGCAATGATTTCTCGCTTCAATGGGTGGTCATGCATTTGGTGACGATATTTTTCTTGTAACGGTTTGGGGAATGAACTGACCAAACAGTCTTCAAGATATGGCTCCTCCGGCACATCAGATGCTAAAATAGCTTCTTTAAGATGAATCTTGCTGTAACAGGACAATACCGCAATAATCGGACTACTCAAGCCCTTCGCTGTGAGCTTATATTCTTGCAACACTTTATCATCCGGCAGAAATTCGAGCTTGCGATCGAGCTTACCCGCTTTTTCTAATTCTGTGATATAGCGTATATGCAAATCAATGTGTCGTTTGGCTTGGTAGGTGGTTAAACTGATGGCGCGAGTTTGCGAAAAATTTTCACGCAGCACCAAGGCAGCGACCTCATCAGTCATCTCACTTAACAGATCATGGCGTTGCTTGGTGGTCATATCACCATTATTAACAATACTATTGAGCAAGATTTTAATGTTGACTTCTTTATCGGAGCAACTCACACCTGCGGAGTTGTCGATAAAATCAGTGTAAATCAAGCCCCCTTGGTTGGCATACTCAATGCGCGCTAATTGTGTGAAGCCAAGGTTTCCACCCTCGCCAACAATTTTACAGCGCAAGGATTTCGCGTTGACACGGATGGCATCATTGGTACGATCACCAACATCAACGTGATTTTCAGTGCTGGCTTTCACAAAAGTACCAATCCCCGCACTCCATAACAGATCAACTTTGGCTTTCAAAATCACTTTGATCAATTCGTTGGGCTCAATTTGCGCTTGTTTGATGCCGAACAGCTTTTTCATTTCACTGCTAACCACAATATATTTGGCATTGCGGTTGAATACCCCACCACCGGCCGATATCAGTTTTTTATCATAGTCGGACCAGTTCGAACGCGGCAGATCAAACAATCGTTGTCTTTCTTGATAGCTGATCGCAGCACTAGGCGCAGGATCGATAAAAATGTGCATGTGATTGAACGCAGCCACCAATTGAATATGCGGTGACAACAACATGCCATTGCCAAATACATCACCCGCCATATCGCCAACACCGACCACCGTAAAGTCAGCTTTGTTAATATCAACAGTGTTGGCATAAAAATGTCTTTTGACGGATTCCCACGCACCCTTCGCAGTAATACCCATTTTTTTATGGTCATACCCTACAGAGCCGCCTGACGCAAAGGCATCTCCTAACCAAAAACCATATTCGGCGGATATTTCATTGGCAATATCTGAGAACGTTGCCGTGCCCTTATCCGCTGCGACTACCAGGTACGGATCATTCTCATCGTAGGCAATCACTTGTGATGGTCGCACGACACTGGCATTTTGATAATTATCAGTAATATCCAGCAGGCCACGGATAAACATTTTATAGCAAGCAATCCCTTCATGGAGGATCTCTTCTCGGCTAGCATTGCCAAGATCACGCTTGATCACAAAACCGCCTTTGGCACCGCTGGGCACAATCACTGCATTTTTTACTTGCTGTGCTTTCATTAAGCCCAATACCTCTGTGCGGAAATCCTCGCGCCGATCAGACCAACGCAAACCGCCACGTGCAACCTTTTCGCAGCGCAAATGGATCCCTTCCATGTGCACGGCATAAACAAAAATTTCAAACATTGGGGCGGGTTTCGGCAAGCCCGGAATACTTTTGCTGTTAAATTTAAATGAAATATAGCTTTTCAGCTGGCCAACTGACTCCCGTTGGTAAAAATTTGTTCGTACAGTTGCCAGAATCACACTGATGTATAAACGAATGATTTTGTCTTCGTCCAAATTAACTACGTCATGTAAATCCTCATCGATTTCCTGTTTTATCGCATCGACATCCCGTTGTCTATGTGCATTCTCCTGACAGTCAAACCGCAATTCAAATAATTTAACCAATTTCTTCGCCAAATGAGGATTTTGATTGAGCGCTTTTTCTATGTAATCTTGACTGAATGTGACACCAATTTGCTTAAAGTACTTGGCGTAAGCTCTTAGGATAGTCACTTGACGCCAATCTATACCCGCAGATAACACCAACTGATTAAATCTATCATTTTCAGCGTCATTGAACCAAACACGCGTGAATGCATTTTGAAATAACTCTTTGATTTCTTCCAATTGAAATGAACGATCTTTGGTATACTGAATAGTAAATTCATTGATCCAGGCTATCTTATTGTCTTCAAATTTAAGCATGTACGGGCGCTCACTGATGGCACGTAAGCCTAAATTTTCTAGAATAGGCAACACATCAGACAATGGAATGGTGACGTCATGTTGATAAATTTTTAGTCTGAAGTTATCCGCCAACTCATTGAGTGGTTTATAAAAATTTAATCCCAGCGCATTATCAGGCGAAAGTTGCTCAATGTGCTTAATATCATACACGGCAATCTTGGGCGAAAAATTAGTTTGGTATACCGCAGGGAACGCGCTTTTATAACGCGCATATAAATGATTGCCTTGCTCTTCGCCCATGGTCTCGTACAAAAATTGTTGCAAGTCATCGTTCCATGATCGACCGACCGCTATCACTTTTTTTTCAATTTCTTTAAAATCATAGTCAGTATTGTCTAAGGGGTTGATGCGCACGGTATAGTGCACTCGAGCTAAAATAGACTCGGAGAAATTGGTATTTGCGGTGATTTCGCGCGCATTAAAACTTTCGCGTAGCACCTCTTGTATGCCCAAGCGCAGCTCGGTATTCACCCGCTCTTTGGGCGCATATACAAAGCAGGAAATGAACCGACGATACATATCCATGCGAGCAAACATGCGTATTCTGGGACGCTCTTGCATGTAAAAAATACCCATTGATATCTCTAACAGTTGCTCGGCACTGGCTTGAATTAAATCATCTCGCGGCAATGTCTCCAGAATATTATTCAGTATTTTACCCGCGTGACTTTTTGGATTAAGCATCGATTTTTCCATGATCAAAGCTACTTTTTGCCGCAGGAATGGGATATATCTCGGGCTGGTATTATAAGCGGCAGAGGTATATAAACCGAGAATCCGTCGCTCACCAATCACCCTACCCAGCTCATCAAACCGCTTGACTCCTATATAGTCGGTATACGCATTTCTGTGCACGCTCGCCAAAGTATTGGTTTTCGAAACCACCAAAATGCGTGTCGATATGGTCAGTTCTCTGGCCTCTGGATTCATTTCAGAAATTTTGAGCGAGCTTGGTTTATTGAGCTCATCTCGCAGGACCCCAATACCCGTATGCTCCTCCGGCTGCAAGATCAGTTCACCTTCAGCTTGAACTAGTTTATAATCACGCATTCCTAGAAACGTGAAATGGTGATCCTCTAGCCAAGTTAAAAATGCTTTGGTCTCCTCCACTTCCGCATGATCCAGTGGTTTGGGCGGATGTTCTAATTCTTTGACATACTCTCTAACCCTTGCGCGCATAGCCAGCCAATCTTCAGTGACTGCCGCGTTATCAACCAATGCATGCTCGATATTTTTACGCAGATCTTCCAAAATGTGATGATCGGTTTGACGGTCAATCAGAATAAATATAGGCGCTTCTACCAAAGAATTTTCAGCTATGTCACCATGCTTAGACAGAATATCGCTGACTTCGTGCTGGTTATCGCGAATGAGGCGGATACCTCCCATATGGATGGTCAAGTGCGACGAGAATCCCATGCGATGAATGACCATGGAGATAGAGTCAACCATAAAGGGCATATCCTGACATAGGACTTCAACCACTGTGTGCGTGGTTTGCCAGCCGTTTTCCTCAATGCCAGGATTATAAATACGAATTTTAATTTCAGCAGGAGTTCTTTTTGCAAACAGATCCCAAAAATTGACCGCAGCGCCAAACAAGTCCTCAGCATCCCAGCTCTGTAAATCTTCAAGCGCCGCCGTCACAAAAAATTGGCGTGCAAACTCACTGCATAGTTCGCCTTGTTTGGCTGGCAATGTGTTTTTTATTTTTGCTACTAGCCCTTCAATGATAACATCTTTCGCTTCTTCAAACTTATATGACATTTAACCACCCTCTTCAACCAGCACCCTTGGCTACCCTGACAACCTAGGGTGTTTCCCCTAGCATTGAACCATTAATGAAATTGTTACTGACTCACAGCTTTGCCGTGACTAATTGTGCAAGTATAGAAGATTTTATCATTTATACAACGCAAATTTTCGTTCCAATCACGACCCAATCTGCCAATTGCATCACGTCTCTATTGCGCATTCGTATGCACCCATGTGATTTTGGTTCACCCATGGGTACCTCATCTGGCACACCATGAATATATATGTAGCGATTATAGGTATCAACCTGGCCGCCGCGATTACGCCCTTCCTCCAAGCCATCTAAACGAATGATACGCGTGAGAATCCAATCGCGTTCTGGGAATTGCGCTCGCAAGGTGGGGGAGTATATTTCTTCAGTCCATTTTCTGGCAATGAAGACACTATTGATTGGATAGTCTTGACCGATAATCTCACGGACCGCATGCCAACCTCGCGGTGTGCATTCACTGCCAGAGACTTCACCTAAGCCATTTTTTGCGGTGGAGACCAGGTAAGATGTCAACAACTGCTGCTCTTGGTAACAATCTAAGCGCTGCGCATGACTCTGTAGCAGCATCCATTTGATAGGCGTTGCACGCTTCATTTGATTGAGATTGACTTAATATTGACAAATTCGAGGATCCCCGCATGCGACAGTTCCCGCCCAAATCCCGAATGTTTAATCCCACCAAAAGGCAAGAATGGATGTGAAGACACCATAGCATTGACATAGCAGGCACCTGCCTCAATCTGGTCCCTGGCTATCTGCTCACCGCGCTGTAAATCACGCGTGAATACACAGGCCCCCAAACCGAAACGCGAACGATTCGCCAGGGCAATGGCCATGTGCTCATCCGTGGCGATGGTTATACAAACCACCGGTCCAAACAATTCATCATCAAAAGCCGGCATACCAGGTTGTACTGCCGTTAACAAGGTCGGCGGATAGTAAAATCCTGGAGTGGCTGGCATAACGCCACCGCTCAGTAAGCCTGCGCCCTGTTGGACGCTGGCCAAAACTTGCTGATGAAGTTGATCACGCAAATCCGAACGTGCCATAGGACCCAAGGTAGTCGCGGGATCCATAGGGTCTCCTGGCACATATGGTTGCATTTCGGCGCGGATATGACGCAACAGATCATCATGAACTGCTGCCACCGCAATGACTCGTTTTGCCGCAATGCACACTTGACCACAATTATTTAATCGTGATGCAACAATCGCTTTGGCTGCA
This sequence comes from Legionellaceae bacterium, assembly GCA_036752465.1. Classification (GTDB taxonomy): domain Bacteria; phylum Pseudomonadota; class Gammaproteobacteria; order Legionellales; family Legionellaceae; genus DAIOSQ01. The sequence continues at coordinate 9,206 of DAIOSQ010000023.1, forward strand.
AGTTCTAAGTCAGCATCCGCCAGAACTATATATGGGTCATTACCGCCCAACTCTAAAATAACTTTTTTTAAGTTTTGCCCCGCCAGCGCCGCTACCGTTCTGCCTGCGGTCTCACTGCCTGTCAACGTGACACCGACGATATGGGGATGCTCAATCACACGTTTTGCACCACAATTATCTAAAATCACGCTTTGCAACGTATGCTCCGGAAAGGCAGCATCCGCAAATAAGCTGGCCAGCGCTTGCCCCGTCCCACTGACAATGGGTGCATGTTTTAACAACACGCTGTTGCCAGCCATCATAGTGGGCACAGCAAAGCGAAATAGCTGCCAAAATGGAAAATTCCACGGCATAATAGCAAAAATAACGCCTAGAGGCTCATAACAGATCATGCTTCGAGTCATGCCAATATCAACCGGCTGCGGCGCTAACAGCGATTGCGCTTCATTCGCAAAATATTCACATACCCAAGCACATTTCTCTATCTCTTTTTCACCCAAGGCAACCGGCTTACCCATTTCTGTGGCGATCAGCTTGGCGTACGTGCTTTTACGTTGCAGCAATAGCTCAGCCAAAGTTAAAAACTTTGCTTTTCTGGCGTCAAAACTTAACTTGCGCCACACCTGGTAAGCCGCATGTGCTTGCTCAACAGCTTGATTGCTTGCGTGTGCGTCGAGCAGCGGATAGCGCGCTAACGGTAATCCTGTAGCCGGATTGACAGTTTGGATCAACACAATGAATCTCCTCTGTGAACGACGTAAAATTGTTTTTAGTATACGCTATGATTTATACTTAGCTAACAAAACTTAAACGTCGTTTCGGATAATAGCATGACATTGACTCAATTATTACCAACCATTAAGCGTTTGCTGGCAAGCAGCACTGCCACAACTATACTGCCCTTAGCACTGAATTTGCTGCCGCAACCGGCCTTTGCCATAACCTATCCCAGAGGCTGTGAAGTGACGGGTTTCGCTTACCAAAACCAACAACTGGTGCTCAATGAGAAAGGCGAGCAAACATTTTACCTCATTCAAAATCGCCGTGAAATCCCCATCGAGTTGGAGCGCTATCAAGATCAGGAAGTATTTATGAGTCCCAAACTGACCACGCGCTTCAGTCCAAATCGCTACGCAGCCTTTGCCTCGGATATGGCCCAAATGCATTTCCAATGTTTTGAGCAACAACTGGGCGAAAGAGTGGCTATCAATTGTGCGGATGCGCTTGAGGTGTGCCAATATCCGCGCGCCAAATTTCCCTTAAGCAATATGGGCAGTTATTGGATTTCCACCAATAAGACGCGAGAACAGGTAATCAAAGATGCCAGTGAAAAAGGCATTTATTTACGTTGGTAAGCAACAAGGAGTTTTGCATGGTTAAAACCGTATCCTCGATGGTGCCGCTGGGGACCAGCGCGCCAGAATTTTCACTGCCCAACCCCATCACCGGTGAACTGGTCAGCTTGTCGCATCAACACAGCAGCAACGCCGTGGTAGTGACTTTCATTTGCAATCACTGCCCTTATGTGAAACACATAAGTCATGAGATTGTCAAATTACATCACGACTACCAAGCAAACAATATCTTGTTTTATGCCATCAACTCGAATGACGTCAGCCATTATCCGGATGATTCTCCAGAACATATGCAGCGTATTGCCCAACAGGAAGGGTACTTGTTTCCATATTTATTCGATGAAACTCAAGAGGTAGCCCGTGCCTACCAAGCAACGTGTACCCCAGATTTTTTTGTCTATGACCGTGACTATCACCTGGTTTATCGAGGTCAATTTGACGACTCTCGTCCGGGCAATCATATCAAGCCCAGTGGTAATTCGATACGCCTGGCACTTAACTGCATATTAAACAATCAAGCCGTACCGCAACTGCAAAAATCCAGCATCGGTTGTAACATCAAATGGAAAGCTGAGCTTGAGTAAGTACCGTCAGGTGAGCCTGTTATGCTTGGTGCGGTTATGATCACTACCATAGCCGTCACATTGCCCTGTCAAACGCAGCGACAGTACCCTATTTTAGTAGGCGCCAGTTTGTATAACATTGCACATTGGCTGCCCCAGCATAAAGCATTTAGCAAACTGGTTATTATTACCGATGATACCGTCAAAAAACACTATGGATTATCGCTACTGCGCTGCTTACAACAAGCAGGACATCAGAGCATATTGTGTTCGTTTCCCGCCGGCGAACTACAAAAAACCAATCAAACCAAACAAGCCATAGAATATAGCATGCTTGATCAGCACTGTGATCGCGACATCTTGATTATCGCCCTTGGCGGAGGGGTGGTCGGCGATCTGGCCGGATACATCGCCGCAACTTATCTGCGCGGGGTGCCTTATCTGCAAATACCCACGACTGTACTGGCAATGGTTGATAGCAGCGTGGGTGGCAAAACCGGTCTTAACACACCGCATGGCAAAAATATGTTGGGCATTATTTATCAGCCGGTGGCTGTGGTGATTGATCCTGCCGTGTTAACCACCTTACCGGCCAAACAGCAGATAAACGGCTTAATCGAAGCCATAAAAATATTCTTAACCCACGACGCGGCAAGTTTTAATTGGCTAGCCACGCAGCTACCAGCTATCCTGCAGGGCGAGCATAGGTTACTAGAAACAGTGATCGCACGCGCTGTCAGCATCAAAGCTGCTGTAGTCGGTCGTGACGAACAAGAACAAGGTGAGCGCTATACACTCAATTTTGGTCATACCATTGCGCATGCTTTGGAAAAAATCAGCGATTATCATCTGTTGCATGGCTACGCAGTGGCATATGGCATCTTAGTGGAGACGAATATGGCATATCTCCTCGGTGAGCTGGCATTGGCACCTTTATTGAGGATTCAAAACGTATTGCGCAGCTTGGCGATCCAAGGCAACCATTTACAGCCATATGATCTCAGCAACCTGCTAGCCGCCACCAAGCACGATAAAAAACAACAGCAAGGCCAGGTCTATTATCCCCTGCTACGCGCCATTGGCAGCGTGTTGCAGCGCAATGGCACGTATCGGCATCCTGTTGCCGATGAAATCATCATCCAAGCTTGGCACAAAACGCTTAAGGAGTGACGGATGGCAGGTAATTCATTTGGTACATTGTTTAAAATTACTACTTGTGGCGAATCACACGGCGGGGCTGTGGCGGTGATCATTGATGGCTGCCCAGCCCAGCTCGCTCTGACCCCTGCAGACATCCAAAAAGAGTTAGATAGGCGCAAACCAGGACAAAGCAGCATTACTTCACCACGCACTGAGCGTGACAACATTCAATTGCTGTCTGGGATCTTCGCTGGAAAAACCACCGGCACGCCTATTTTGTTATTGGCATATAATGAAGATATGCGACCTGAAGACTATGCCAATTTAAAAGATCTGTATCGACCATCCCATGCCGATTATACCTATATGCTAAAATATGGCACACGTGACTTTCGCGGCAGTGGACGGGCCAGCGCTCGCGAAACCCTTGCAAGAGTCGCTGCCGGCGCCATTGCTAAACAGTTTTTAAAACAAATGTTACACACAGAAATTATTAGCTATGTTGAACAAGTAGGCACCATCCGTACGGAGATAGATCATACCCAAGTCACCGCAGCCGCCATTGAAAGTAATATGGTCCGTTGTCCTGATGCACGCATTGCTGCACAGATGATTGACCTGATCGAAACCGTCAAACACGAGGGCGATTCGATCGGCGGCGTCATCAAAGGCGTGATTCGTAATCCTCCGCCGGGCTTAGGTGAGCCTGTGTTTGATAAGTTATCTGCTGATTTAGGCAAAGCCATGTTAAGCATTAATGCCGCAAAAGGCTTTGAAATCGGTTCTGGCTTCGCCGGCGTCAGTATGCGCGGGAGTGCACACAACGACCCTTTTGTGCTGCAGAACGGCCAAGTTAAATTGGCGTCTAATCATGCCGGTGGTACCCTAGGTGGCATCAGCACCGGAGAAGACATTTATTTTCGCGTAGCTTTTAAACCGGTGTCGACCATCAGCAAACCACAACACACCGTGAACCTCAGCAACCAGGAAGTAGTCATGGCGGCCCCCATGACCCCTGTGTCTTACCACGGGCAGTGCCAATAGTCGAAGCGATGGCGGCATTGGTGATCATGGATCACTATTTGCGCCAGCAAGCCAGAAGTTAGGAAAATTACACTTCAAAAATCGCGGTAGCACCCATCCCGGTACCGATACACATGGTCACCATGCCATATCGACCACCGGTGCGCTTTAACCCATGCAACAGCGTTGCCGTGCGTATCGCTCCGGTTGCACCTAACGGATGTCCCAGGGCTATCGCCCCCCCCAATGGATTAACTTTTTCTGCTGGTAAGTTCAACGCTTGGATCACCGCCAAGGCCTGCGCTGCAAACGCTTCGTTTAACTCAATCCAGTCAATGTGTTGTAAGGTCAGTCCAGCTTGTTGTAATGCCATGGGTATGGATTTTATCGGGCCTATGCCCATAATTTCAGGTGGCACACCAGCGACAGCAAAGCTCACCAATCTACCCAACGGTGTTAATTGATACTGCGCTACCGCATCTTCACTGGCCAACAGCGCCATTCCAGCGCCATCACTGGTTTGTGAAGTATTACCAGCAGTGACCGTGCCATGCAGCGCAAAGACTGGTTTTAATTGAGCTAATTTAAGCAGTGATGTTTCTGCGCGAGGGCCTTCATCGGTGCTGATCAATGTGGGCTCGTTGCACACCCGCTGCGCGGTCAGATCGGCGTGTTGGCGCATCATGCGCAGTGGCACAATTTCTGCTTCAAAAAAGCCCTGTTGTTGCGCAAGCAACGCTTTTTGATGACTGGCAAGTGCAAATTCATCTTGAGCTGTGCGCGAAATGCCAAAACGCTGTGCAACTTTCTCTGCAGTGATCCCCATGCCGAAAGCAATCGCAAGATCTTCATTCTCAAAAATCGCCGGATTGGGCATGTACTTGTTGCCACCAAGCGGTACTTTAGACATACTTTCGACCCCACCCGCCAACGCCAAGGGCATGGCACCTGCAGCAATTGCATTCGCCGCAATCGCGATGCTTTGTATGCCTGAAGCGCAAAAGCGATTAATCGTCATTGCCGGAATGGTGTCAGCAAAACCGGCACGCAATACAGCTATTCTGGCAATATTCATCCCTTGCTCCGCCTCTGGCATCGCACAACCAATAACCACATCACCCAGCTGATGCCAATCGACTTGGTTGTTTTTGTTTTGCATATGCTGCATCAATTGGATCAGCATATCATCTGGCATAACATCTTTAAAAACCCCGCGCGGCGCTTTGCCCACCGGGGTACGTACTGCATCAACAATATAGACGTTCTTCATGTCATCCCTCTCCTGATATTGGGTGGTTATGGCCTAATTGCGCAAAGGTTTGCCGGTGCTCAACAGGTGTTTGATCCGTGCTTGGCTCAATTCAGTTTGCAAAAGACGCACAAATACATCACGCTCCAGCTTCAAAAACCATGCCTCATCAACCAGAGTACCTTGATAAAGATCGCCGCCCGTCAATACATAGGCCAACTCACTGCCAATAAAATAATCATGTTGCGAAATAAAACCACCTTCCAGCCAATTGACCAGTCCCGCAAGCAAGTGTGCTCGACCTTCACGCCCAGCCACTTTAATTGATTTCGCCATCGGGGCCACATAATTGTTCGCTTGCAACATACGAATTTGCATCTGAGCTACATATAACACTTCATTGCTGTGCAGCACGTAACAATCATCAGCCCGCAAATAATGCATGGCCTGCGCATCGATAGCACTCGCAGCCACAGTCGCTTTGGCAATGTGTTCAAAGGCTGTGGGTATACCAGCAGTGGCGCGCGCAGCCATTTCTTTACAACCACCACCGGCCGGAATTAAGCCAACGCCAATTTCAACCAATCCAGGGTACGATTCAAAGGCCGCCACCGTTCTGGCACAATGCAGCAAGAGCTCACAACCACCGCCTAAAGCTCGGCCACGTAGGGCGGCAACCACTGGCACAGGGCTGTATTTAATGCGCAACAGTAAGTTTTGAAATGACGCCAGCAACGCATCTACTCCGGCATACTGTTGCTTATCGACATACGACAACACATCGACCAGATTAGCGCCGGCACTAAAATTATGCTCATCATCTTGATAAATAATCACCCCAGCCAAACTCTTTTCCGCGATATCTAATGCCTGATGAAAGCCGCTAATCAATGCCGGACCGATGCTATTCGCTTTGGTGGCAAAAGAAAGCACACCGACATCGTCTGACAATGCCCATAAAATCAAGGCTGCATTAGCCCAGATCACCTGCTTGCGGACACCACTGGCCTGCCCCACAGCGACGGGTATCAATTGCCGTTGATAGACTGGCAGTTGGCTGTTCGGCACATAGCTTTGCGTGGCTGGTGCGTAGGCAGTTTGGTCTTGATAAAACGCTGGCGAAACTTGCAACCACGCAGGTAACGCGGCATCACTCATGGTCATTTTGTCCTGTATCGAAGTCTCCATATAGTCTTTCATGGTGACGACGCCAATTGCCTGCCACAGTTCAAATGGCCCTTGCTGCCAGCCAAAGCCCCAACGCATAGCCAAATCAACATCGCGTACACTGTGTGCAATGCTCTGCAGATGATAAGCGCAATAGTGAAACAAATCGATAAAACAAGCTGTTAAAAAACGCGCCTGAGCATCTTCACACCGCATTAATTTATGCATACGCAAACTAGGGTCCGGCTCACTAAGAATGGCCCGCACAGTCGGACTGACTGCCCCCGCTGCCACACGGTATGCTGCGGTTTGCACATCATAAACCGCAATGGTTTGCTGCTGTTTGCGATAAATACCCTGTCCAGATTTTTGCCCCAAATGACCTTGTGCTATCAAAGTTGTTAACCAACTTGGCAGACTAAAATACGCATGCCACGGATCGCTGGTGAGCTGTTGCTGCATGGTAGCAACGACATGGGCCAAAGTATCCAGCCCCACCACATCCATGGTGCGGAATGTTGCTGATTTAGCACGGCCAATTAAGCTTCCAGTAAGTGCATCCACTTCATCTAAACCCAAACCTAGCTTCTGGGCCCAATGCATACTGGTTAACAACGCAAACACGCCAATGCGATTGGCAATAAAATTAGGCGTGTCTTTGGCACGAATCACACCTTTACCTAGATAGCGGGTGAACCACGTCTCCATCTCATCCAGCAAGCTTGCATCCGTCTTGCTCGTGGCAATTAATTCTAGCAAATGCATATAACGCGGTGGATTAAAAAAATGCGCTCCCAGAAACCGCGCTTGCAGCGCTGCTGGCAGGACCTCGGCCAATTGTTGCATAGGCAAGCCAGAGGTATTGCTGACCAAAATCGCCTGTGCTTGCAGGTAAGGGGCAATTTTTTGATAGAGCGCGACTTTCCAATCCAAGCGTTCGGCGATGGCTTCAATCACCAGATCACATCCCTGCAAGATTGGCAAATGTTCTTCATACACACAGGCATGTATGCAGTCCGCCAATTGGCTATGACCCAACGGGCTTGGTTTGAGTTGTTTGAGCTTAGCAATCGCCTGTAGCACCGGCTGCAGTGGGTCTTGAGTTTTCCCAGCCAAATCAAACAGATAGGTTTCGAAGCCTGCGTTGACACACTGTGCAGCAATTTGAGCACCCATCACACCGGCCCCCAAAACAGCAATTTTCTTGATATAACATGAGTTTTGCATGGTTTATCCTTATCCTTACACTGTGAACTCGGTTACTAGACGCTAGCATGCCTTAACAAGCAGATTTGCGCAAATCGGTTGAGGTAAAAAAACGAGCCAAATCTCTTAATTCTGCCAGATGCACTTGCGCATTAATCCAATTGAGTTGTACTTGCGTACTGGTTTGTTCGCGTTGATTCACCAGAAACAAAGTACTATCCCCGGCATAGAATTTTTTGGTTTCTCCCTGTTGCACTTGGCGAGCTAGGGTTAACTCCTGCTGCAATAAGCTCACTTGTTGCCGAAATCTTTTGATGCCGATCAATAAGTTGGTCAGCGTATTTTTCAGCTGCTCATATAAAAACTTTTTCTCGGTACGTACTTGGCGTAGCTCCGTTTGCGCGGTAATCAACCTTCCCCTAGCTTCGCGTTGGAAGATCGGAAATTTAAACGATACCCCCACCATCGCCGCTTGCGGGAGCAATAACGGATAGCCACCGGTACCATATTGTTTAAAAGCATAGCTGTTAGCGTCCAAATTCGGCAGCAATTCGTTTTTGGCCAAATCGCGTTTCATTTTGATGATGGTAGAATAGTTTTGCAATGTTTTCAGCGCAGGATGCTGCGCTAAATGCGCCACACAGCGGGTAACGCCGCTGGCATTAAGATTGACCAAAGCCGGCAGATCCGCTTCGCTTGGCACTTTCGGCTGACCTTGCTGGTCACGATAATACAAAGACAAGTTAACGCCATATTGTTCAAACATCATTTTACCTTGATTAAGCAATTGTTTGCGCTGGAAAATTTGTTGCTCATTTTCCGTCATTACCAGTCGCGCAAGATCACCTTGCTTGGCCTGTTGCTGGATCGCGCGTTGCCGTGTTTTCGCCAGTATCAATAACTCTCTAAAAGTTCTCAGCTGTAATCCCGCTTCCACCCATTGCCAATACGCTTTGATGGTTTCTTGGTATATTTTAATCTTGACCGCTTGCGCACCATGCTGCTTCATGCGTATCGATTCCGCTGAACTTAAGAGCTTCGTGCGCTCTTTGTCGATCAAGCGGTCGCGCAGCAATGGCAATGAAAGCCCAGCGCGATATTCACCGGCAGAGTTGGTTAGATAATTTTGATAATAAATAGGCCAATTGCCATTGCCATTGCGATAACCCGCCATCAATTTAACGCCATTATATAACGTCGGCACATTAAACTGCGTATCGCCATAATTATTGATGTAACCACCCACCGGTTGCGAGCGCGTACTGGCATCAAGCGACGGATCAAACTTACCCAAGGCACTGACATAAGTACCCTGAGCTTTCATGATTTCCAGACGAGCCATTTTTATTTGAGGGTAATGTTGACTGACACTATGCAGCACTTGGTCCAAACTTAAATGGCTGTGCGGTCGCGCCAGCGCCTGCGCTGAACACAACAATAGCCAACATGCACCTATCCATTTTAGGTACAGCACAGTCCGTAACCAGCCGCTCATCATGCAGCACTTTTTTCGGGAGCGCTCTCGGGAGGAAAGCCATTAAATTGTCGCCACAGCTCATACCATAACGGCACTCTGCCTAATTGGACCCAGCCGTGCACCCGTACCCCCTGCCTTAAAAACTGCGGGCGCGGCCAAGCTTCATCGGGGGTAATCACTGCACGAAATAACCCAACACCATTATCCGTGGGGTCAATAAAAGTCACGGTGCCACCAAACGTGCCTACCGCAATTTCAGGCCAACCACGAAACTGTATGGCCGGCCAGCCTTCAAATTGCAGCCGCACTTTTTGCTGCAGACGTACAAATGGAATGTCGTTGCCACTGATCCAAAGTTCCACCGCGCGCGATTTGGTTTTCGGAATGATTTGCGCCAAAATATCACCGGCTTTAACGACCACACTTTCCTGCCCGCTCAAACGTTTAAAGATAGTGCCGGCTACATGTGCTTTGATCACTTGCGTTTGTTGACGCGCAATCCGCACATCAATATTGAGCAAGTCAATTTTGGTTTGCGCCAATTCATTTTGATACTTAGCATATTCAATTTGTGCCAATTCATACTGACGTTTGGAATTAATCCCTTCCTGATAGAGACGTTTTTGACGGTCAACGTTCGATTGGCCGGCAGCAATGGCATTCTCTGCGGCAGCGATGCGTGACAACACAGCTTCTTTCTCTAGCCCTAAGCGGCGCATCAATTCTGGGTCATTATCGTGGATGGTAACGATGGGATCACCTGGCTGCACTTGCGTACCTTCGTTAACATACCATTTTTGAATACGGCCATTCAGTGGTGCGTTCACCATATGCAACCGCTCAGTGGGCGAAAACGCAATGACTTTGCCGTGCCCCAAAGCAAATTGCTGCCAAGGTGTCACAGCCAGTACCAAAATTATGACGGTCATCACCACCCCAATAGTTTTGGCAATTTTTTGTGGCTTAGGTAATTTAGCAATCATAGCATACGCATATAATTTCATAGCAGCACCAAACGGTTAGAGACATGAGACAACGCTGGCTTTTGCGTGACTATCAGCAGGATGGTCCCTTGTAAGGTGAGCAAAGGCGTTATTAAATCATCGATGGCAGTTGCTTCGATGGCATCAAACATGCGATCGATCACCAACCATTGTGGCGGGCTTAATAATGCCCGCACTATCATCAACTGGGTCAGTTCAAGCTCACTAAACTGCGCTTGCCAATCATAAACGATGGTTTTTAACCCTTGAGGTTGCTGCATAATTTTATCAAAAAGCCCAAATTGATTTAATTTTTCTAGCAGCATTTTGCTAGATATGTGGGGATGATTCAAGAGCAAATTATCAGCAATGCTGCCAACAAAAAATTCCGCATGTCTAAGCAATAAACTAGAGGCACGTAAAACCGTACGATGATCATCTCCACATAGCTGGTGATTCACGAACAACTCAAGCCCTGCTTGTTGACTGAAGCCAAACAGTGCCTCTGCAAATGTTTTACACACATCCGCATTGCCTGCAGTCACACACAAGGGTTGTCCTACAGTGGCCTGTACCTGTGGCTGATGAGGGATCTTTATGGCGATGTGTTCAATG
>DAIOSQ010000024.1:0-19319 GCA_036752465.1 Legionellaceae bacterium
CCTGCTTATCCCAGCCTCTAGCATAAATCTAGATTGATTTTTCAGCAAGTCTCATATAAGCTTGCGCGCAAGGAGAGATGGCCGAGCGGTCGAAGGCGCACGCCTGGAAAGTGTGTATACGGCAACGTATCGAGGGTTCGAATCCCTCTCTCTCCGCCAATTGCTGGCATATGTGCTATTGTGGTTACACACAGCTTATATTACAATTTTCCGCTACCTCAAAATCATTTTGATAAGACCCACGTGACCAAACATCCATCCCCTAGCTCATCACCTCATACCGACGGTGGATTAAAACGTGGCTTGAAAGATAGACATGTACAATTAATTGCGCTCGGCGGCATTATAGGCTCAGGTTATTTTTTGGGTACCGGTGCCATTGTGCACGAAGTTGGCCCTTCTGTGTTTCTCGCCTATATACTGGGTGGCATCATCATTTATCTCACCATGCTTTGTCTAGGCGAACTTGCGGTGGCCATTCCTATATCTGGTTCCTTTATAAACTATACCGCCGACTTTATATCTCCCACACTGGCATGTGGGGTCGGCTGGTCTTATTGGATAAGTTGGGTCGCTTATATCCCTGCCGAGTGTTTGGCGGGGGGTATCATCATGGAGCATTTTACCAGTATAGGTGGCTATGCCTGGGCGATGCTGTTCGGCCTTATCATCACCTTGGTCAACATTGCCAAGGTAGGCACCTTTGGTGAGATCGAATTCTGTTTGGCTCTCATTAAAATTGTAGCCTTGGTATGCTTTTGCATCTTATCGCTGTTCATATTTGTCGGCGTCATCCACGGTCCACAACCACATGCACTGATTGGTGCCAAATTTATTTTCAATCAAGGGGGGCTATTTCCCAACGGCCATATGGTGTTGCTATCGGCGATGGTGTTGTTACTGGTCAATTATCAGGGCTCAGAAATCATTGGCCTCGCTGCCGGCGAGTCCATAGCACCGGCACGTATGATCCCATCTGCGATTCGTAATGTGACTTACCGCATCATTTTTATCTATATTTTACCGGTATTTTGTTTGGTATTGATTTTTCCTTGGCAACAAGCCAATCTGCAAAATTCCGTGTTTGCTGATGCGATGAGTTACTATGGATTACACTGGGCTGGTACGATCACCAGCATCGTAACCTTGACGGCCACCCTATCCTGTTCCAACTCAGGGGTATATGGCATCGTGCGTTCGTTGCACGCACTCGCCAGGTTTGGCATGGCTCCGGCGAAATTAGCGAAACTTAATCGCCATGCAGTACCGCAAAATGCTGGCGTGGTCACCTTAATTGCCATATGGGTGTTGTTATTCGTCAGTTATTTTTTTGGACAAACAAAATTATATATTGCCTTACTCCTGGTCTCGGGTTTCACCGGTGCGGTTGCATGGATTTCGCTCTGTTGGGCCCAGATCAATTTTCGTAAGCGCTTACATCAGGCTGGCTATACCATTGCAGATTTACAATACGCCACACCGGCCTCACCCTATACCGGCATACTTGCCATTATATTAATGTTGTTATCACTGGGGTGTTTACTGTTGCAGCAAGATAAACATTATCTCTTTGCATTTGCATTTGGCATCATAACATTGGTGTTGCCAATGGTGGTGTATAAATTAATTTACCGTAACTCATCACACGCAGCGCGCGTGATGGGCAAAAGACTGGAGTTTGATGAGTTATTTCCACAGAAATAAAGATCGCACATAGCGGTTGTTGCAGCCATGGCGCAAAGCATTGTGCTGCGATAGCTTTTACAAGCGTGAATCATCAATAGGGTTTAACCACCACTTTGGTACCTACATTAACAAAATGGCTAGATAACCAATGCGCATCCTGTGGCTTCACACGAATGCAACCATGACTTGCGTTTCTATGCGGAAGTTCATACGAACCATGAATTGCATAGTTTTTACTAAAAAACATGCAGTAGGGCATGGGTGCGCCACCTCTACCTACCGGGTAACGGCTAGAATGACAACCTGCCCCACCTTTTGACATCACATAATAAGTGCCGGCAGGTGTACGACATGAGCGGTGTATATCTGGACAGTACGAGCTACCGGCCGAGCCGCGACCGGTACGCACCACCTGACCACTGCCATTAATCGCTTTCCATTGCAAAGTCTTAGGATTGTAAACAAACTCCCCGCTGGCCATAGCCGCAGGGATTGCCAACAACAACAAACTGCCAAGCAGTAAGCGCGCGCATTGCCATAAAGTTTCAGCGTATGTTTTCATCATGCATGTCCATATGAGTTGAACAAAACCTACCATTACGTGTAGATACCAAAATTAAAAAATGCTCTTATTGAGTATAAATATAGCATATTATTTAAATTTTGCGCCAATAAGTGGTCGCAAGCTAGGCCTACAGGTTGGTACGAAAATTCAAGCAAGAAAAAACAGTATGGTGTGACTGTCATTGAGATGATATGCTACACATATGAGTATCTAAACCATTAGAGATACAGCATGAGCACCCTCATCAGCAACGCTTCTAACCGTGCAGTTGTTGTTCTAAAGCCGCAGCCAATCCTACGGGAGCTTATCAAAGCTTATCCGTTAGCTAAAGATGCACCCGTTGGCGCAGCACTAAAAGAAACTGTTTTAATTATCCCCGATGGCTCATCATCAGACGCCTACACTGATTTTTTTATGCAACATACCGAATCTATTTTAACACGAGAATTTCAGCGACGAGTGCCTTACCCAGAGGTTTGGCCCATGTGCTTTGATTATGAAACACTGGACCAATACTTTCTGGTTGAACTTCATACCATATTGATTGCAGTTAATGCAACAGATGGCAAGAGCACGCCAAGCGATACCACCGCATCCGCAGCTGATCGTGCAACGCCCCGTTTTGCAGTGCTTGTGCAACCGAAAAAATTAGCCCAGCTTTGGTTTAACCAGATCAGCACACAGTTTTTTAAGCACCCTTTATCCACTTTTGATACTGCCATGTTTACAGCCGATGCAACCGTATATTTATTCCAGCAAACTCAACCACCCAAACAACAATGGCGGTCTTATTTGCAACAGCATTATCGCCAAATGTTTGAGTTTGAGCTCGCACAATTCATTGAAGACGTGTCAGCTTGGCCAAATCCAAGAACCTTAGATACCTTCCTGCAATGGTACCGCTTCGAAATCAATACCCAAGTTTTTGTATACTAGAAACAAAATTGGATACCCATGTTCTCAACCTGGACCTGAGCATGCAGGAGGTGAATCCGTAGGTGTATCATCCCTTTGCGCGGTTGGCGATTTTTCCAAAAGTTTTTTAATTCTTTTGCAAAATTCAGAGTAAAGAACGACAGTTCCGTCCTGCTCGGTAATATCACCCTTCGTCATGTTTTCCACTGCTCTTACTAAGTGTTCCTCTGAAGGTACATGGTTTTGATGCGTATAATTAAATGCTGTTAGAGCACCATGAAAGAAATTTTCACTAACCTGCAATTTTAGTTGGGTGGCAGCCGCCACAACAGCCTTTTTCCAACGTTCAAGATCATTAATCGATCGCGGGTCTGTCGAAATGTCGCTACCCAGCATCCACGCCCACTTAGTCGCCCTTTGGGATAAGTTTCCCGGGGGCACAATAGGCGTATGATGCGAGTTATCAAGAGTTTTTTGGTCGTAAGTCACGACCTTATTCGATAGACTAGCTCTTAGCGTTTCTTCTTTGGCTGGTTTAAATCTAGTTACTTGTAGATTAAGGACGTTACCTTCCTTGACTAAGCGAGTATTTAACTGAGTTCCTCTCGCAGCAAAAAACTTACCTGGTTCAATAGTTGAAATTTCGTCTTTGCCGGAGAGTTCATCTTTACCAAATACATGTACATGTCCTGATGAGTTAACTACAATTTCGGACTTCTCAATACAAAACATTCTACACGGTGCCGCATGATTTGAACCCGAGCGCTTATTAAGGCCTTGCATTTCCACGTACAAATCTTGTCTCCACAGATCGCTTTCCGAATAAAGCACCACCAGAGGCCTTTGTCCGCCGAAATCCCGCACCGCCCAAACAGTATTTTGTCCCAAGCCATCAAGCGCCAGCGCGATATCTGATTTTCCCTTAGCTAAGCTATACATCTCGCCAGATGAACGTACATTTATGTCCTTTTGAGCAAAAGCCAGTGAACTGATGTGGGTAGTTGCGCCATTGATAATAAGGTGCCCATTAAAAGTTAGCTGACTGCCATCAACCATGGCGGCGTGTACCTGACCATCCTTTTGGGACAAGCTCCCAACGGGCATTTCCACCAAACGACACTTTGTGCTCAATTCTTGCCTAGCAAGTTCTTCAATCATGATAACATTGGCAAACGACATGCGATCATTGGGATGAAACCCCTGTTTTTTTGCAATTTTATGAAGATGTCGGGGCAAATATTGCATATTTTGACCCCATGGGCTAGGGTACCAGCTTTCATGAGCGCTCTTTGTCCAGCCATACGGACTGATTATGGTGGCCCGATCGAGTTTATGAGGGGGCAATGCGAGCGCAGCCGCAACCAAACCATTGCCACCAACTAACACAATATCACCATCCCAAATATTTGGAGGCAAACACTTCTCTTGAAGTGTCACCATCGAAGGACCTTGCACCACTGGCCGGCGGTCATAACCAAGGTTACGCATGACTCTTGTTGTTGGAGTATTTCTAATACCTCGGACCATACAATCACCCATATTGATACATTATGTATCATTATAGACAATTTATACGGATTTGCAGGATCTTATATAAAAATATTACACAAAAAGAAATGATTCTCAGCAGATTATTGCCACTGCAAAATAGACAAAACCCATAACATTAAGGCTGCGGAGAATTGTCGTGCGTATCCTGCGATTTGATCTGTTGGACAAACGCATCAAATTTTTGCAAACTTTTCATATCTAACTCTGCTTTAAAGGGATGCATATAGTAGTACGGATGGCCTGCCGCAGTCTTTACCTGTACGCATTGGATGTTAACTCTTAGCCTCCCATACGCAAATCCGGCCCAATTTCTTTGGCAAGCAGCACGAATTGCATCGCTTTCTCCGGCGGATAAATGCAGCAATGTCGTAGGTTCATACCAGGCTATATCCTTCAGCACAAACTCATCAGTTGCATCTGGGCCAACCAAAAGATGTCCTTTGTTTAATGCAACAATAGTGGCTTCTTTGCCACGTTGCTGCATCAGCAGCACTTGTTGCCGAAGATACTCATCACTTACTTGACCATAAATGGTCTCTTTGCCACGTTGCTGCATCAGCAGCATTTGTTGCCGAATATACTCATCACTTACTTGACCAGAGGCAAAATTTTGCTGAAAAAATCTTATATACGAACGGGTATTTGGCAATAAACGATTAACTCTACTTAACATGGCATGCACTCTTAAAATTTGTGAGCGCCTATTTTAGCATAATATTTATATTTTTGAAATAATTTAGCTGCTTATTGTTTTTAATTACACCATAAAAGACAAGCACAGTCTGCGTCTGATGACCCCAAGAAAACGGCACCTCAAGCTGCTTGATTTGATAACCCAAAATCAGGATCTGCGACAAAAATCGGTATATACTGTTTTATATCATGGATGTTTTACCGGCACAGGAGTTGTATATGAAGATAGAATTGCGTAATTATCCGTTGGTCGTATTAGATGAATGTATTCTGGCAGAAGATCATGCGGGGCGTTTCAGTCGCGGTTTGATCGACGTGTTAAAAAGTCAGGATATGGAGGTAGTCATAGCAAAAACTGCCAATGATTGTTTTGATACGGTGTCTTTTTCTACCAATATCAGTGGCGTCATTATTGCTTGGGACGATTTTCAACAATTTGATGATCAATTTGAACTATTTTTACAACGTATCAAAGCAATCAATCATCACTTACCTATTTTCGTGGTAACACAATCACACGAACTGAAAGATGCCACGTTAAAGCTGCTAAACAATGACATCAACTTTTTTTGGAAATACGGTGATACCTATGACTTTATCGTCGGTCGCATCAAAAAAATCACCACTGATTATTTAATTTCGTTATTACCCCCCTTTTTCAAGCAACTCAAGCATTACACCGAAGAGTATAACTATGCCTGGCATACCCCCGGTCATATGGGAGGTGTGGCATTTCTCAAATCTCCCGTTGGCAGGATGTTTTACGACTTCTATGGCGAGAATATTTTTCGCAGTGATTTGTCTATTTCTGTACCTGAATTGGGCTCCTTGATGGATCACACCGGTGTCAACGGCGAGGCAGAACGGTATGCTGCGCATGTATTTGGCGCGGATCATACCTTTTTTGTCACCAATGGCACCTCAACCGGTAACAAGATGGTGCTGATGAGCTGTGTCGGCAAGGGGGATGTCGCCATTATTGACCGAAATTGCCACAAATCACTACAACATGCCCTCACCATGTCGGACGTAATCCCTATCTATTTCAAGCCGACACGCAACGCATATGGTATCATTGGCACCATTCCTTTACATGAATTCACCCATCAAGCGATTGTCGATAAAATTCATGCATCGCCACTTATTGAAAATAAAAAAATCATGCCCGCATTGGCCGTGGTTACCAACAGCACCTATGACGGTTTGATTTATCATGTGGGTAAAATCAAAGACGAACTGTCACACAGCAACATTGCTAACCTACATTTTGATGAAGCTTGGTATGCTTATGCACACTTTCATCCAGTCTACCGAGATCGATATGCCATGAGCGCTGCTCATGAAACCAAGCATCCAACCATATTTAGTACTCAATCCACTCATAAACTGTTGGCAGCTTTTTCACAAGCATCCATGCTGCACGTCAAAGCGGGCTGCCAAGGATTTGACCGCAATCAATTTAATGAAACCTACATGATGCACACCTCAACTTCGCCACAATATGCGGTTGTAGCATCACTGGATGTGGCTTCAAAAATGATGGAAGGTGAGTTTGGTTACCGCATTATCAGCAATGCCATGCTAGAAGCGATCGAATTTCGGCAAAAAATTTCGCAAATCAAAGAAACGTTTGCCGCAAAAGGGGATTGGTTTTTTGACATATGGCAACCTGACTCTATTTTAAAAATTCAACCCACTACTGTGTCGCTCAACAACCACGAGCTTGCAGACGCACGCCTGTGGCAACTCAACCCGCAAGATAACTGGCATGGCTTGAGTGACCTTGCAGAAAATTTTATCATGCTGGATCCCATCAAAGTAACTATTTTAAGCCCAGGCATTCGCGTGGATGGCCAGTTTGAGAGCATGGGTATTCCTGGGCCAATATTAGCTCGTTTTTTGATCAAAGACGGGGCTGTCGATGAAAAGACAAGTTTTTACTCATTGTTGTTCTTGTTTTCTATAGGCGTCAACAAAAGTAACTCTATGAATTTAATCAATGGCTTACTTTTATTCAAAGAAGCTTACGATCAAGATGCCGATATCAGAACTTTATTTCCAGATTTATATGCAGAACATCGCACCGTATATGAGGGAGTCACGCTTAAAAGTTTATGCCACCGCATGCACCAATTTCTCAAGCAAGCGAATGCAACCAAATTACTCATGGCTGCGTATGATGTTTTACCACAGCAAGCGACCACGCCTAACCAAGCGTATCAATATTTGATAAAAAGTCAGTGCACGTACTATCCCCTAACTGAGTTAATGGATAAAGTTGTGGTCAGCATGTTAGCACCCTACCCACCGGGAATTCCAATTGTGATGCCTGGAGAAAAAATCACGCCATCGGCAAAGATTATCATTGAGTATTTACAAATGTTAGAACGATTTGACAATGCTTTTCCTGGATTTGAGCATGATGTACACGGTGTTGAGGTCCGAACCATACATGGCAAACTACACTATTTTGTCAACTGCTTGGCAGATTGAGCCTCGCACTACCAACTAGCAATGCTACGGCAAGTTGCCCCTGTCATGCGTTTAAGGCTTAACGGAAAGCAATACAACGTAAATGGCTGGTTCACTGGCAAGCATTGCATTTGGTTCACATTTTCTAAAATGTAGAGACCCCTGGCTACGCAATACTCATCCAAAACTTTATGCTCAGCAGCCCTTCGCATTCCGGGCGCATCAACACCTATAATTGGCACCTCTTTCTCAATCAGATAGTCAAAAATATCGTAAGCAAAATACGGATGACCCGAAAAATATTCTTTGCGACCATATTGTTTTTCTGCAAGCCAATTGGTTCTAAACAAAACACTTTGTCCTGTTTGAATCGCCATAGCCGGTCGTGGGAGATCCGCAAGACAAATTTCACGATCACCCACCGCTGACACATCGATGACAACCCCTTGGGTAACGAAGGATTGCAGTGGCAAGCCTGCACTGTCCGCAATATCAATGTGGGTGCCCACATGACCTAATTTAGCAATTTCAAGACTCATCACGTCTTGATTGGTGAGAATGTCGCTCAAATCTAAGCTTAAATCAACGATATTTGCTGATAGTTTCATGTGATCTGGTCCTTAATGGGTGCAGCACAGGGGAGGTGATTGACATTTGGAAAGTGCACGAGTTCTTGATTGCTCATGGCAGTCACTGTATCTAAAACCAAATGCATGCGTAAGCGCCACTCCTGACGATCATCGCATGGATCAGCCGCCTGTAGATACACCTCAAGCCACTCTTTAGACAATAATGACGCCAATTTATAGTCCAAAGTTAAGCCATTGGTGTGAATGATAGCATAATCGTCGTGATGCAATAATTGGATCACGGTGCTACGAGGCAGTTGCAAGAATCTACTGTAGGCATTAAGTACGGTCTGTATCATGTGATAACCCGCCAAATCGGCACGAATTTTATCGGCATGGCTGAAGACGAAACGAGAGATATATTGTTTCATTAAACTGATAAAGTCAATACAGCTATGATCAAGAAAAGAGTCTGCAATATTATCAAGCAAATAGCCATAGCAAGCGACATAATGTTGCGCGATTTCATCCAGCAACTGTGCTGCAAGTTGATGAAAATACAAGCGGTGAGCACCCTGTGAATGGTCTTGCGGCAACATTGCAAGCACATAATGGGCTAAGTTGCCTTGCGCATGTTGTCTCATCCAGTTAACAAAATGCGTGAAACTGATCCAATTATTGTCTATACAGTCTTCTAGATCACCCACAGTATGGGCAACATCATCGGCCAACTCCACGAGATATGAGGGCGCGGTCCGCACCGACAAAAAAGGTAGCCGCGCAGCAAGTGCAGCACGCTCGGTCGTAAAATAGCCGGCACCTCTATGTTGCGCGTTAGGCACGTGCGGATATTTAAGATATGCGGCTAAAACATCAGACGGGATAATATCGTCTGTATCCCCAGCGAAAGGATATTTCATCAAAATTCTCATCCCTTGCGCATTGCCGTCAAAATAAAAAAAATCATCCATTGGCAGTGGATCATGCCTGCCAGTCGCTTGACGAGCTAAATACGCGCCATGGGTCTTACACCAATCGCGGATGCTTTGTTCACCTGTATGTCCAAAGGGCGGTATGCCAATATCGTGCACTAAGCCCGCGAGTTCAATACATTCAATATGCCCTGGGGTACTTTTAGCGGCCTTGATAGCCAATTGCTCACTGAAATGGGCTACCTCAAGAGAATGGGTCAAGCGGTTATGCGCCGAGGGCTGAGTATGCAATGGCAATGCTTGTGATTTATATTGTAAGGACCTGAAGGGAGCACTTTTTAATAGTTTCAAGCGCCATATTTTTGCTGAATTAATAGGCAACGTCATGATTATCCTTAATTTTAGAGTGTAAAACATATACTGCTATCCATAACAACAAGGCTAAGCTTAACAACAGCATCAATGCCAGCAGGTAAGTTGTTAACCAATTCAATATCAATCCAAATAACAACGGTCCGATAGCAGACAGCAGATACCCCCTGCCCAACATCTTGGTGAACCATTGGCTGGCTTGGGTGACATCATGCGCCAACAACAAAGGCAACGACATACTGATGGGAAAAATTGCCCCTGTACTCACCCCCAACCCCAATATGATCAGCACAAATAAATTCACAGGCTGGAGGGTCAGCAAGAGCAAAGCCATCAGCAAAATCGCAATCAAGCCGTATAACAGCGCGATTTTTTGCGCAGAATTGGCCGCCAGCAGCGGCACAAGATAAGCCGCAGTGAGCTGTACCAAAAGCAAGCAAAAAGCAACCTGTTGACTCGTTATCGCATGAAACTCTGGTAAACTTTGATAGTAGCAACTTATCCAAGCCAATAATGTGTAATTAAGCAACGCTTGCAAACCAAAAATCATCACCAAACAAGTCAGAACGGCTCGCTCTTGGCGATACACAAGGCGAGATTTGACTGGTAAGCACGACTGCAGGATAGTTCTTCGACCACAGCGACTGGCGAAAACCCAGGCACAAAGCATCGCTCCCCCAGCCAAATACTGTTGGCTCGCAGACCAATCACTTAACCACAAACGACTGCCCAACACAGCCCCTGCGCCAATCCCTAGCGAATAAATTCCCATGCTTTGTACCACATGCTGTGGATGATATGATTTAACCAACCCTCCCACCAAACTCCCGGTTATGCCAATACCCATGCTGCCAATTCCTGTCGCCAGCATAAGCTGTGCTTTGGATGCACCATAGGCCCTTAACAGATGACCCGCACTGATCATCAGTATACCAAGCAATATCAGCCATTCCCTAGTACAATAGCGCTGCCAAACTTGAGCGACAAAAGCAAACACCCCCATACAAAGTATGGGGATAGTGGTCAGCAAGCCGAACTCTATCGCATTTAAGCGGTAATGGCAGCTTAACCAGCTGCCGAAGGGATATACGCTAGTAATCAATGGCCTGAGCACCAGCCCTAGCAGAAAAAAAGTCACATACAATAAGGAACGGGGCAACATCTCATGCCACCTTAGTTAATCTTGTTGCACGCAAATACATTATATATTCAAAAAAACTCTGCGGCATATGCATTTGACAGGTACTGACGAAGTTCTGCAAAACCGGCTTTATGGCGGACCTGTGTGCCGCTCCCCAAGCAGCCAACCAATCCGGATGATCCGCTATTAAACCAATCGTACATAATTCATCAAGTCGTTGTAGGATGGGATTGTCTGTGTCGCTCAGCTGATAACAAGCTTGCCATAGCGCCTGTAACGCAAAATCGGTTTCAGCAGCATATTTGATTAAATAGCGCTCGATTGCTAGCACCATGGCTTCCTCACACAACAAGGCATACTGTTTATGCGTAGATAATTTAGCAAACCGTTCAGCACAAATCGCCACTGGACTTATCATAAGGCGTAAATACGTTGGCTGAGCAAACCCTAGCGCTTCTGACACCCACCAATGGATGCGATCATGCGGAACGTAGCGTGGCTTTTTATAGCCATCGAAAAAAATATCTTTGGTATGGATTTGCTGACGACCTTGCAGCAGACAGTCTAAGATCGGTTGATTTTCTTTAATGTGAGCCAGTTGTTCCAGACACTGTCGTTGTTGCGGTGAGCGCTGTTGCTCCGGAACCGCCATTAATACAGATTTTTGAATATCTATAGCGGGTATTTTCACCGGACCGATTTCAGTTTCGCGTAGTTGTATCGATTGTAAGCTCAGTGTTTTATATAAACGACTCATCACGCAGTGTTTATTATTCATCACCACCCAGGCGTGTATCATCGCGTTACCTAGCAGACCTTGATAATGAATGCCTTTAACATAACGAAGTGTACAAGGCAGAGCAAACATCATTTCACTTTCAGATAACAATATATCCCAAGTATCGCCATCACTCATATATGACAAGTGAGTTAAGGCTCGAGGACCAAATAAAAACATAATATTTTCCTTAATATTGAGGTTGGTTAGATAAGATTCCTTTCACTGCGAATCATACTTAGATTTTAAATTGCCAGCAAGAGTGATCTTGACAAGAATTTCCCGGTTGCTTAGCATGCTCCATAGTTCTTTGAAAGGAGTTTTTGTGACTGTTGAACGTCTCAAAGCCCTCGTGCAAGATGATTTTGATGCAGTCAATGCACTCATCTTTGAAAAAATGCAATCTAATATCAGTCTTATTGATGATTTGACCCGTCATATTGTTGGCAGTGGCGGTAAGCGTTTGCGTCCCTTGTTGGTGTTATTAGCAAGTCGTGCTTGTGGCTATCAAGATCAACAACACATCCAGTTGGCCACTTTGATCGAATTTTTTCATACCGCCACTTTATTGCATGATGATGTCATCGACGATTCGACGCTTAGAAGAGGTCACGAAACAGCAAATACCATCTGGGGCAGCAAAGCCAGCATACTGGTAGGCGACCACTTATTGACCCAGTATATGCAACTGCTGATTGACATCGGCAGCATGCCTATCATGCAACTTTTAACCCAAATTGCCTACAAAATAGGCTGCGGTGAGATCAAACAACTGCTAAACCGCCACCATCTGATAAGCATGGAAGAGTATTATGATGTGATACAATCCAAAACATCATTATTATTTGCTGCATCGGCGAGCGTGGGGGCAGTAATCAGCAACGCACCTAAGGAAATTGAACAAAGCCTGTACCAGTATGGAATTCACTTAGGCAACGCTTTTCAATTAGTAGATGATGCGCTGGATTATTGCTCGGATGCCTCGGTCATAGGCAAAAATATTGGCGATGATTTGGCTGAGGGTAAACTCACATTACCCCTGTTATACGTGCTCAAACATGGCACCTCGCAGCAACAGCAGCATATCACCACCAGCATTATGCAAGGCAACCTCAGCGATTTATCAAATATCCTCAACGCACTAGAGCAAACCAAAGCCATCGAATACACCTATGAAGTCGCTGCCAAAGAAATCGAACAAGCCATCAGCGCACTTGCAATCCTTGCGGATTCTGCGTATAAAAATGCGTTAATTGACCTGGCGCGTTATGCGACAGAACGAGATCATTAACATGATGTACCCATGAACGGAGTGTAGCTCAGCTTGGTAGAGCACTGCCTTCGGGAGGCAGGGGTCGCAGGTTCAATTCCTGTCACTCCGACCATATAAACAAAGTGTTGTAAGCATTATCAAGAAAACAAAATTCAATTATAGGGTGCATGCAGGGTGCAAATGGAAATTAATGGCTGGCTTGTAGCGTTTAAAATAGATGATAAAACTAATTGAGGTAGTATCTTTTGGCCCTTTCCAAGTAGCCCTTACTGAGCTCCTTGATTTTCGAGAAAGTTTTGATTACGATTGAGGCCAGGCTCTAGCGTGGGAAATGGCAGAGTGTTACTTCGTCACCCACTTCCAGTTCATCTGACGTTATAGCGGCTTCCTCTATTTTGGTATTGGTTGCTACATCTTTTTGCGTTAAGATGCAACTATGCATGCATAACAACGGCGTGATGTGCGATTGACTTTGATTCTGTTGTAAGAATAATGCCACCTCGTTTTGATAGCCGCCCCCCTGTTGAATTGCATACTCGAGTAACTCGGGTAGTTCAAAGAGATGTTGCATGACGATTCGATGTTCACCAAGGTAGGCAAATTGTAAGGCAAGAAAGTGGGCTGGCGTGACACGACGCATGTCCTCTACCGATAATAATGCTTGAATCAATGTGATATATCCAAAGTTTGCGGCCCACCGGAGAGCATAATGATTCATGGCATTTAAATTCGAGCGAACGGCCGGAAGCGTCATTAAGAATAACGCTTGATTAATCAATCCACAATCAATTGTGCGACGTAATAACCGATTTTCATATAAACCCGCATGTTCTCTTATCACATCACGCTCAAGTAAAAAATCAACAATTAACGTATGTCCCCTACTGATTGCCTCAGAAGTTAGTTTATTACAAAATCCTGGAGCAGAGTTAAAAGTCTGGGTCGCTAATTGAAATAAATAGCTCAATGATGTTAATTGTTGATGTGTCATTGCGAATGAAGCCAAATCAAAAACAAACCAGGGCGGTAATTCACCCGTCCAGGTTACAAATAAGTGATATAATCTCATGGTGTCATTTAACAAAATTGCATCATAAAAAGCGTTGCGATTGATGATTGGCGCATAGTAATTTGGATTATAAAAATAAATGGGGAAAATGCAGCTTGCCACAGGGGAGAGGATTGTGTTCTGTGTCATCATTGTTTGATTGGTTACACTTTCCATCAGGTGTGATGGCAATGCAATTAAGGGCTCGATTATGGCTGCTAACGCCGGTATTTTCCGCATGAACATCAATACATCATCCGAAACTTGCGCCTCTTTGATTTGCTGCATCTGAGAACCATTATTGGCGCTCAGAGCTTCAATCACATTAGGTAGCTGCAGCAATAGTTCACATGCATCAAGATAATTGCAGGCGGCTGCTTCGAAGAATAATTGATTGTCACCCACGTGGGCTACCCGTTGAATGACATCAAGATTTAAAAGGGTAAAAACCGTTGCTGTCAATCCAAGTCTCATGGCCCGCAGCACGCACGCTAAGGTGGCAGTCGAAGCAATAGTTTCATGCTCTAATAGCAGTGAAATCAAAGCCTCTTGTTTTAATTCGAGAGAATCTGTGAGAATATCCAAAGCCAATTCAGGGCTTAGATGCATGGCTGTCAGCTCGTGATTTAATATCAAAAACAAAGTGCGCGCCTGCTGTGTTTTCATCACGTCGAGGATAATCTGTTTCCAGTGCGTTGGGGTCATCAGTGCATGAATGCAACCAAATCGCAGCAATTGGTAAATGACTGAATATCGATAGTCAGAAGCTTGGAAGACATCGTAGGCTCCGGCAGTCATCCATACTTTGAGTTGGTCTTGGTATTCAGTTTTTTTAAGGATTTTAAGCCAATTTAGTTTATTTTCGCGAACAGCTTGTAAAAAAAACTCGTAACTTATTTCTATTTCGGGCAATGCAGTAGCCAAAATCATGGACGAACACGCTTCAACAGATCCACTCACTGAATCACTTTCAATGCATTCACTCAGCATTGGGCTTGATGTGATCTCGGCAATCGACTCTTCAGGCGCAGATGCGGTGACCTGCTGTTTTAAGTCACTCAATTGATCCGGATTTGTAATCCCGAGTTGTATAACA
This sequence comes from Legionellaceae bacterium, assembly GCA_036752465.1. Taxonomy (GTDB): domain Bacteria; phylum Pseudomonadota; class Gammaproteobacteria; order Legionellales; family Legionellaceae; genus DAIOSQ01. The sequence continues at coordinate 15,092 of DAIOSQ010000024.1, forward strand.
AGCGGATGCGCGCGATTTTTTTTAACGTATGTTGCACGTTTTTTCTGCGATAATTTATTGAGAAGGTAACTGACAATCACTTGATTTTGCGTTTCCAAACTTACATCTAATGCATTTAAACCATCAGGCCGTGGAGCCAAAATGGATAATCCACCTGTTTCAACGCACCAACGAATCATTTCGAAATTTTGTGTTTCACAGGCTAAATGTAATAAAGAGGAGTCCCTGCTATCTAGTTTGGATAGTTTTATTCCTTGAATATGTGTGATGAGCCAGATAATTCGAGTTGTGCTATTTGCGCCAGAATATATCATCTTGGCCAGAAAATGCAGCCCGTCCTGATCTTTAGCGTTTAAATTTAAATCCGCAGCATATGTGCGTGTAAATTTTTTGATATTGGCTTCGTAGACTTCCACCGCGCGCAAAGCAAGCGCTTCGTTACTGAGGTAACTGCGCCACTTGCCCGCTTTGAACTCGCCAATCATTTTTATACATTGGTTATAAAAATACGTTTCCCATAAATGAAATAAAGGACTGCCCTCAAATAGATCATTTGCTTCAATTAGCTTCCGATTTAAACAAAAACCAATCAAAGTAGGAAAATTATTTATGGTTGATAGGGTGGGACTTTCATGTGTTGCTTGTAGATAGTGTACAATATAAAACATGAAGTCCAAAATATGACTGTCGGTGACAACAGCCGAAAAATCTTCATTACAAATGAACTCATCGATAGCGGTATTTCCACCCCGTTTTTTTTCAAAGACAAAATGAGGATATTTGCGAAATAAGTCGAAGCGAACAATTGTGTCATATCGTTTAAAAAAACATAAGGTCTGTAGTAGATTATAAGGTTCTCTGCGTATTGCAAATTTCATATTAAAATTCATGGTAGGATGATTAAGGCACCACTCGAGTAATTGACCCGATTGCATCGCGGCCAGGATGGCTGTTTCATCATCAGCTAGATTGATATTTTTTTTATCATCTAGCCATTGTATAATATTCAATTGATTTGTTTTGATGCTGAAGGCCAGTAAGCTCTGTTGAGCACTATCTTTCGTTAGTATTGAGAGGTGATGGTGTTCTACCAATCTTTCCAACAAGGATAAGTCCCCAGCTGCAACTGCATGAAAAGCTAAGTTACGACCAAGCCTGTCTTGAATATTAAGGAGTTCGTGATTTCTTTCGAGTAGCGAGAGGACCCACTCCGTTTGGTTGCGTCTAATTGCATGATGGATAGGGAGTAAACCCTCATAATCAACAAGCTCTGTGCTGCTCCAATAGATATCGTATTGAGGATACTGTTCCCTAAAGTACGTTAAAAAATCGGTTTCTTGGGGAACCAAGTGGAAAAATGTTTGCCCTTTGGAGTTCTGTATAAGGATATTGGCACCTGATTCCATCAGTTTAGCAAAAAAGGTTAAGCGGTCCGGCCTGGCTGCGTAGATTAATGGCATCAAACCGGCTGCGTCGACCTGATTAATTTCTTCGGGTCTTTCCTGAGTATATTGCTCAAATAGTTTAGAGTAACCGAAATGCACCGCCATACTCAGCGGGGTATAGTCACAGTATCTTGTTATGTTGCTAGTTAAATATTCCGTTAATTCGGGGTGGCGTTTGATAGACGCAATAGCTATGGGATGAATTGGTTCTTTGGGGGTTATTTTCTGATGGAAACGCTCAATCAAAACTTGAATAACATCTGGCTTATTAAATTGGCACACAAAGGGTATCACCGAAACGTTTTGACCCATCAACCGAAGCGGAGCATCTAACTTGAGGCCTTTAGAAAAAAGATAGTATGCCAGACGACGATCTGTCTCTTCTTGTTTAATGACCAGAGAAAGAATCCACTCTAGGAATGAAGGCTCACCTTCTTTGGGTAATTTGTTTGCCTCTGTGATCAATTCTTGAATCATGGGCTCAATTTGCGATTGTCCATCTGGCATTTGACGTTCAGGAGCATTGATTTTTTTTATCAAGTTGGCCAAGAGAATTATATATTTCTTCATATTGATATTTCCATAGATAGACTGGGTTATTTTATCTAATCGTGGTTATTAGTCAGTTGATCCACGGGTAAGTGCTGATAAGACGCTTTCTTTTCTGCACGCTGTAAAATAAGCGCCTGCAAGAAGACCAGGCTTAGATTATATCATGAAGGCTTAAAAAAAATCAATTTTCACCCAGGCAATCATTTTGTTCAAAATAAGATTACAATACTGTTTGAAGGTAGCTTTCTAAACCGTCCTGGAGAAATATGAGCCTCTGTTCCTGCGAGTACAGATGACTAATATTTTATCTGGCTGGAATCAATAAAATCCCCTACATCCGAAAAATTGCTGTATAATGTTCAACAGCTATATTTTTAGGATGACAGCGTGCGCATTGCCTTGATAATCAGCAGTACTTATGACAGCAAACTAGAAGATTCAACTGAGCTGAACAGCGAAGTGGCAACCGATCGTGCAACAATAAACGATAATTTCGACAGCTGCTACGAGATTTCTCTCCCCGCAGGGAGCCTCTCCAACAAAAGCCGCCTAGAGCAGCTCGCGCAGCTGCAAATGGCCATTGAACTCCTATTGCAACAATATCCGCAAAACAAGCGCATACATATCGTATTGAATACGCACGGAACCCCAGGGAAATACGATATCGACAACGTTTTTATTCTAAAAAGCGTGCAATTACTTTCTGTTCATGGAATCAAAATCGACGCCATGTATGCTTTAATATGTGATGGCTTTACATCATCACGGCACGCCCAAAGAAAATATTATGATGTCTCGCCGAGTATATTTAAGCGCGCGGTATACCACCGATCATCCATGCAAATGCTACAATCAACCTTGAATAAACTCACAACGCGTACACAACAATCGTTTCATATATATGGCTTTGATAAGCCTTATGATCCTGTAGATGATGAATTGCCGGTAAGGCATCTGTTGCAAGGTATTCCAGGCACGGGGCTTGAGTTGCACGTGACCACAGTTGATGCAGCCGCCTCATCCGCACAAACAAAAGACAAAGTTGCCAGAGCACTCACCAATTATCAGGACTATTTAGCCACAGAAAATGTGGCTCTAAAGCCTGACACAAGGCAACAAAAATGGGCACTAAATATTTTATCCGGAGAAATTCAGCGATGCTCTCTAAATATAAGCCTGTGCTTAATTGCTCAAAAAGAACCCCGTACCGAGCTATCTCCGCGCAGTCTTAGGTTATATGAAAACGTTGTAGGAGAAGCAGCCACGCCCAGCACGGTCGCTCAATATCGGTTCCTACAAAAAAAATGGAATAAACAAAATCCTTTCCAAACCAGCATGGGAAAACCAGGTCCAAAGCTAGCAATTTTTACAGAAGACGAAGCAACTCAAAAAAGTGATTGTTCATTTACGTCATCATCCTTCAAATAATACCCATTGGCTCAGAACATACCTCCTGTACACGCTTTTGCCTGATCGTCTACTGCCTCAAATATATCTAATTTAGCACCAGGTTGCCCCTCTTTGGTTTTATAGGGATTTGCTTTATTCCACTGTTTGTGTAGTCTATTATAGTCTTGAATAGTAGTTGGTTGCGTCTCACCTACTACGGCTTTAAATAATCTAAAACTTCTTGGTGACAAAGCTCTATCCGGACTTTCCTGCGCGCTAATACAATTCTCTATTTTTTTCTTGCGTCTTGCAATTTCGGCAGAAAACACATTAAGCGCCTGTTCGCTGCTACCAACCTCGCCCTCCAAACCACTCTTGTAGCTGGCTAATGTGTCGGCCATAGTCGCTTGTTGAACTGCAACATTCATTTCTGTTGTTTCAACCCTTAGAATATTTTCATCCGGTATCTCATGGCCTTGCAGAATCTGAACCACCAATTGTTGATCATGGGTCGGATCATAAGCTTGCGAGAACCCTATTAGCGCAAAATTTTGCGGCCTTGTGGTTTCAAGATGGCATAGTTTTGCTTGTAAAATTGCCATTGATGAGCTTTTATTTCTGACGGTTTGGTGCGCAGGTAAATGGCCATCACTTTGCCGTTGCTCCACAGCGGTATTCACTTTAGCTGCATTGCATTGCAACATGCTGATTTGTGTTATCTGGACATGAGCAGACGAGAGCATTGCTATAACTGACTTGACAATCTCATCGCTCAAATCATTCGATCCAGCTTTGCCATGGGTATTCAGCACAATATGGCACTGTTCAAGTAAAGCAGCTAA
>DAIOSQ010000025.1:0-6314 GCA_036752465.1 Legionellaceae bacterium
CAATTAACGTGGTTGAAATTACGGGGAAATACATCAGATATAGTGTTTAGGCTGACCTATGGTGATTGTTTGCGGTTTTTTATCCCATTGAAAACGAAAAATGAAGACCTTGTTGAGTTTTTTCTTGCTTGGCCTTAGTTCTAAGACTAAACCATCACGGTCACTATGACGTTTTTTATCTCCGGGCTTTAAAGATTTGATTAGAGCGACTGATAACATTGTAAATCACCTCAACGAAGCGGTGACCTTGGAGAAAAGAGGCAAAAAAAGTTTACCCAAAATCTTACCCAAAGTACGCGCGGTTAAATACGAAAATTAACGAATCGTTGAGAAAGATTTGAGTGAGGAAAGTCTATGTTATTCTATTATTTATCAATCAGTTACGTACTAATTTGAACCTTTACGAACAATTACAAAATATGTAATTGGTGCCCAGGGCCGGAATCGAACCGGCATGGGAGTATAAGTCCCGAGGGATTTTAAGTCCCTTGCGTCTACCTGTTTCGCCACCTGGGCAATATGGAGGCTGAGGCCGGAATCGAACCGGCGTACACGGCTTTGCAGGCCGCTGCATAACCACTCTGCCACACAGCCAGAATCGATGATTGGCTCTTAAAAAAAAAGCGACGTTGTGTCGCTTGATTTTGGAGCGGGAAACGAGGCTCGAACTCGCGACCCCAACCTTGGCAAGGTTGTGCTCTACCACTGAGCTATTCCCGCATCACTTCGGGTTTGAATTCTACCGCAATTAATCACCCTGTCAATATGATTGGCTGGATTTTTTCATTAGCAACGGCCAAGCTATTTGAATATACATAACCATTGACCATATCGTTAAAATTGCCGCCAAGTACAACAGCACAAAACCAAGAATACCCCAATTGGAAACGGCTGGATTGAATATCAACAATAGTACCAACGCCACCATTTGCGCACCCGTTTTTATTTTTGCCACATAACTCACTTTAACACTGGCGCGACTGCCGATTTCAGCCATCCATTCTCTTAATGCCGAAATCACAATTTCACGGCCAACTATTATGATAGCAGGCAGAGTAATATGGTGAATATTAGCGGCGCCCAATAACAGCAATAATGCCGAGGACACCAATAACTTATCCGCTACTGGATCTAAAAACGCACCAAATGGTGATATTTGTTCCAGTCTTCGCGCCAAAAATCCATCTAGCCAATCGGTGATGCTGGCCAAGCCAAAAATCATGGCAGCACCCAGATGTGACCAGGCAAATGGCAAGTAATAGAGCCCAATAAAAATAGGAATCAGGATAATTCTAACTAAGGTTAAGACATTCGGTATGCCAAACAATACGTGAGTCATTATTTTTTACCCTGTTAATTGCAAATACCGAGCCAACTCCGCATACTCATCAAATACTGCAATGGCACCAGCAGTATGTAAATCAGTGCCGTGTGTGCTTTCAAAATTAACGCCTATCGCATCAATGCCAGCAAGCTGCGCCATCTCAATATCTGCCAAAGAATCACCGATCATGACAGCTTCGTGCGGGCTTGCTTGATAGCTGGTCATAATTTCCTCTAACATTTGCGGACATGGTTTGGCAGGCACCTGTCCTGCGCTGCGTGTCACTTTAAAATAGTCAGTTAAATCGGTAGCTTGTAACGCACGTACCAAAGCTGCATGGCCTTTATTGGTGGCAATGGCCAGCTGTACGTTATGCTTAACCAGTTGATCGAGCAAAGCACGTGCCCCGGGCACTAAGGTCACAGCAGCACTTGATTTGGCTAGTTTGTTTTGGATATCCCGCAGCAAGCATTGATGTTGTTGAGAAGACAACTGCGGGAACAGTTTTTTTATCGCATGACCTAAGCCTAAAGAAGCATATTCTCTGGCTTGACGTTGATCAAAATCGCCTGCCTGTAACAGCTGCGCAGCTTCGGTTATCATATGCAAGATGGGTCCGAGGGTGTCCGCCAAAGTACCTTCCCAATCAAATATCACCAAACGATACGACTTACTCATGACCCAATACTCTCCTCAGGCGCAATTGTGCTATCGCTGCAGCAAAATCGTCATCAACTTCGGCTACAAATGTTAACAATTGGCCATTGATAGTGAATTGAATTTCTTTGGCATGCAGGTAAAGTCGCATTTTCAACGGCAACCCTTGCGACGCATGGCCATATTTGGCATCCCCCAAAATGGCACAACCCAATGCTGCACTGTGCACACGGATTTGATGCGTTCTACCTGTTTTTGGATAAGCTTCAACCCAACACCCCGTTTGAAAGTTCTCAATCAATTTAAACACGGTCAGCGAAGGTTTTCCAGAGGGATCAACTACAACAATTCGCTCGCCTGAGGACAAAATATTTTTTTTTAATGCCGCGTCCATCGTTATCTGATTTTTTCCAGTCCAGGGTGCCTGGAGTATGGCCGTATAAGTTTTTTTTACCAGTCGCTGCTCTAACTGAGCTTGCAGCAATCGCAACGCACTTCTTTTTTTAGCTAACACCAAGCAGCCTGAAGTCTCTTTATCTAAGCGATGTGCCAATTCCAAATACGGTATATCGCTACGAATTTCTCGTAATGCTTCAATAACCCCAAGACTTAGACCACTACCTCCGTGTACCGCCAACCCTGATGGTTTATTGATTACCAGCCATTTGTCATCTTCATAGATGATACGTTCCAGCAACAATTGCGAGGTTCGGGAGCCCACCACAAAAGATTTCGTTGGGGAACAACGCACCGGCGGTATGCGCACCCTATCGCCCTGGATAAGTTTTAAGCCCACGGCTGCCCGTTTGCTATTCACCCGGACTTCACCGCCCCGAATCAAGCGATATATGTAACTCTTGGGAACACCTTTAAGGATGCGAAACAAAAAATTGTCTAAGCGCTGGCCTTCATCTTCTGCGCTAACCACCATATAACGAACATCTGTCATTCAAAACCTATTTGCTGAGCGCGTTTTTTTTGATATCATTTCTGAGAACGCAGTAAAATTTGCGCATGAATTATAAGCATAAACCAACAAAACGGTTCATTAATATTTATAAACAAAGCGCTTGAGGCACTATAACACCGTGGTTAATTCTCTTACAGGAGAAGAGCCAAGCAGTTATTATACTGTCAAACCTTAAGTAAAATGACATAAAGAAGCAACCCAAAAATCAGAGTAAAATTGAAGACTTTATCATCAGATACCGACGCATGTCACACATATAGTTTGTTTCATATGAGCTTGTCCAATGGAAAGCAGCATGCCGCAGGTCTATCGTCCGTTCTTTGTTTGTCTATGACATTATCCCAACGATCCCGGAGCAATTCAACAATTCTATGTAGAATTTACATGATACGCGCATTTTGCCAAACATGTATCCACTGGATCAAACAAACAAGACAACGAAAATGGGATAATGACGGTTGCACAAAAAACACATCATGCTGCGCCATAGATGCACAGATGGTGGGTTTTATTCTTTCCCTGTCATGCTTAAGCCTGCGCTATATTTCGAAGAGGGCTTAAAAATGGAAAGAATGCTAATCAACGCCACGCAAACTGAAGAGGTGCGAGTGGCGCTTGTTAAAAACAATCATTTGTACGATCTGGATATTGAATGTCCAGGAGAAGTTAAAAAAAAGGGCAATATTTATAAAGCCGTCGTTACCAGGCGGGAGCCCAGTTTAGACGCGGTATTTGTCGAATACGGTGCCAAACGTCAGGGTTTTTTACCGGTGAAAGAGATTTCACCAGAGTATTTTGTCAAGCCGGTTGCCGAGGGTGAAAAACCCGCCATCACGAGTTTAATTCGTGAAGGTCAAGAATTGCTGGTGCAAGTAGACAAGGAGGAACGAGGCAGCAAAGGTGCGGCACTGACCACCTATATCACCCTGGCCGGTTGCTACCTGGTGCTCATGCCGAATAGTCCAAAATCAGGCGGCATCTCCAGACGTATTGAGGGCGACGAACGAGATGAATTAAAAGAAACGCTGCACGCACTCAGCATGGTCGAAGACATGGGGCTCATCATCCGCACGGCTGGGGTTGGTAAAAAAGTAGAAGAACTGCAGGCCGATTTAGACTTGCTCTGTAATCAATGGCAAGCGATTCAACAAGCGTATGTCAATCAATTGGCGCCTTGCTTGATTCATCAAGAAGGCGATGTCATCATCCGCTCCATACGCGACAATTTGCGCAAATCAATCGGCGAGATCATCATAGATGATCATGTATCTTTTATCAAAGCCAAACAGTATATCGAACAAGTAAAACCAGAATTTTTACCTAATTTAAAACTATATAACAGCGCGATTCCTTTATTTAATTTTTATCAAATTGCCAGCCAAATCGAAACAGCCTATCAACGGACAGTACCCCTGCCTTCTGGCGGTGCTTTGGTCATAGATCGCACTGAAGCTTTGGTTTCTATCGATATCAATTCAGCCAAAGCAACCAGTGGTGGCGACAGCGAAACCACAGCCCTTAATACCAATTTAGAAGCGGCTGATGAAATTGCCCGACAGCTGCGTTTGCGTGATTTGGGGGGCTTGGTCGTCATAGACTTTATCGACATGAGCGCCAGTAAAAACCAGCGAGAAGTTGAAAATCGCCTAAAAGAAGCGTTAGAAGCTGATCGCGCCAGAATCCAAGTTGGCCGCATCTCGCGGTTCGGCTTGCTTGAAATGTCCAGACAACGCTTACGACTCTCTTTGGGAGAAAATGCCCAGGAAGTGTGCCCACGTTGTGAAGGTCGTGGGGCAGTACGCAACATCCAATCACATGGGTTGGCCATCACTCGACTGATTGAAGAAGAAGCTCTCAAAGAAAAAACTGCGGAAATCCAGGTGCAAGTCCCTGTCGAAATGGCCACTTTCTTAATGAATGAAAAAAGACATTTTATGCTCAATATTGAAAAACACCATGGCGTTAATGTATTAATTATTGCCAACCCTTACCTGCAGTTGCCTCAATATAGCATTGTGCGTATCAAAGAAGACAACCAAGGCAAACATAAAAAACCCAGTTATTCTATGATTGAACAACCAGAATTAAGTATCGCACGTACTGGCGAGCTACATGCGGTCGACGAGCCCGCCGTGAAACCGTACACCGAACAGTTAAAAGCCAAACAACCGCAAGCTTCTTTCTTAAAACGCTTGCTAGGTCTTTTGTTTGCTGATAGTGCGCATGGCGTAGAATCGCAACCACTCAACAACGACGGTGATCTGTTACCAGCCAAACCCAGTCAACAGCAGTCTCCGACACACCCTGACAAACGCCCGCAGCAATCACGCCAGCCGAAAAAACGCAATGGCAATCATCATGCCAAAACACATGGCACCAACGCTGCTGCCAAAAAAACTACAACCACCGCAACTGCGGCGACCACTGGCCGAGTGATTCCAATTAAATCGGAGCAAATGAAAAAAAAGGGCATTGCCCCCAAGGAGTAAATACACACCATGGATAATCCACTGCTAGAAAATTTTCAACTCGGCGAGCTGAGCTTGTCAAACAGAGTCGTGATGGCACCGATGACGCGTGCTCGCGCCGATGCCCAGGGAGTACCGGGTGCGTTGGTGGCCGAATATTACGCGCAACGAGCTTCCGCCGGGCTCATAATCAGTGAAGGCATTAATATTTCAGCGGCTGCCATTGGCAGCCCATATACCCCAGGCCTGTTTACGCAAGATCAGGTACACGCTTGGCAAGCAGTGACGGCAGCTGTACATGCCGCAGGAGGCAGAATTTTTGCCCAATTATGGCACACGGGTCGCGTGGGGCATTCGCAAGTTCGTAACGGCCAATTACCCGCAGCCCCTTCGCCCATCCGCATTGTCGGACAGCAACATTTCACCAGTGCCGGCATGCTGGATTACGAGGTACCACGGGCCCTAACCACAGACGAAGTGCGCGCAACTATTCTGGACTATCAGCTCGCTGCAGAGTACGCGCAACAGGCGGGTTTTGATGGCGTTGAATTACATGCCGCATTTGGTTATCTACCGAATCAATTTTTAGTGGATGGGGCAAATCAACGCCAAGATGAATACGGCGGCTCCATCGAAAACCGCTGTCGTTTTGTGTTGGAAACCATGCAAGCCTTAGTCGCTGTTTGGAGCAAAGCGCGCGTCGGCATCAAATTATCACCCGTTATCCCCTTTAACAGTATGATAGATTCTGATCCAGAGGCGCTCTATATTTATTTGTTGCAAGCAATGAATGACATCGCACCGGCTTATGTGCACCTGATGAACGCCATGATGCCCATCGATGATTGGCCGCATTGGCCCAAAGATGTTCTCGGGACTTTCCGTCCATATACCC
>DAIOSQ010000025.1:6324-19170 GCA_036752465.1 Legionellaceae bacterium
GGTGATCGCTAACGGCGGTTATGATGCCGCACAAGCCAAAGCTGAATTGCTTGCCAAAAGAGCTGATTTAATATCTTTTGGCAATCTATTTATTGCCAATCCTGATTTGCCGGCAAGATTTAAAATAGGCGCACCTTTAGCAGCCGCCGATCGCGCCACCATGTACGGTGGCGGGGCACATGGCTATACCGATTATCCAACCATGACTGCTTAAGTTATTCTATGCGCCATGTTTGATGATGCCAGTTTTTTTAACTATTTTGTGTTTGGATGCAACATCACTTCGCAGCAATTTTTGGTTAAATTCCAAGTGGAGTTGCCCAAGATGCAAGCCAATTGGCGCAAACAATATGCTGATTTCAAACGCGATGTGGCCAAACCTAGAAAAGATGCGCCTAAAATTGTCATCACCCTGACAGATGTGTTGGTTTTAGATCTAGAACAGGGTTCTGCTTTGCTCATTAAGCCATTACCCCAAGCCTTGACACCGCATGAGTTTGTAGCACAGTTTCATGAATTGGTGACTTCTGGGCGTTACGCAGCGATCTTGCATCCACAAATAGCACAAGCCACCTGGCGCAACCAGGTGATAGGCATAAACTGCGCCGTTGTCAAAATACAGGGAACACGCAATGTCATTAAATATGCCATACCCCCGCTGCAACTTCCTTTGCTGGCTTTGCCCAACAAAACCGCTGAGATACCACCCTACCACCATGCGATTTATAACATTTACTTTTCAACGATAACAACCGCGACCACAGTTCCCTCATCAGTCCAAACAATGTTTGATAACAAGTCATATTTTAGAGCATGTGTGTTGGGCTTGAGGATTTCATTGCAGGCATATGTAACCATAACAAAGATGACTCTTCCGCAGATGCTACATGCATACCAAATAGAGTATGCCCAAGCACAGCAAACCCAAAGCTATCGCGCGATCATCTATCCTAAAGTAGTCATATTGCCGACGCATATCGTCATTTGCGACTATAGAAACGGCCAGTATTTGTTGATTAAACCGTTGGCAAGTTTGCTCAACCCGGACACGTTTACAACACAGTTTCGCACCATCTTACTGCAGAAAAGCTATATAGATTGGTTAAATCCAGAACTAGGCGCAGCGCCTTGGCGACAAGACATATTGGACATAGACCTCGCTGTGGATGCAAGCCAAGGCCTACGGAACAAGAAAACTTACGACATCATCGATGCAAATCCTCCCCTAAGCCAGCAGACAAGAACGCCGATCAAATCCGACAGTAACTCTTTCGCTGCTGCCCTTGGGCTAATAGCACTCCAAGAAGCAGTCACACCAACAAGCCTTGATGAAGTCCCTCACCTGCTGTGCACGACCCATCAACACCCTTCAGCAGCTTCGCCTGCAGTATGCACTGGCGAGTTGCCCACTGCGATATGCATTGAAGAGATAGCCGCAGTTCAGCGCCTATTGGGCCCAAGTATTACCTATATTTGTGATAAAAACTCTGTTGAGCCTGCCATAAAGCCCAATTTATTTATCGCTCCCGTTGCCAAATTAGGTCGCAAAGAAAAATCCATGGGGGTATATACCAAAGCAAAAATTACCGCAGGCACAGTTTTAGGCCGCTACCAAGGCAAAAAAATTGCCTTAGATAGTTTATCCGAAACTGCAGATACCTCATATGTATTCGCCATGGGGCGCAGGAAATTTGGCATTGATGCCTTAACCCAGCGCAATTGGGCTGGGATGGTCAATTCTGGCTCAGCCAGCATAGCCAATCTGGACACCTGTCGCACTCCGCAAGGCGATATTATATATGTCGCCAATCAATTGATTCTGCCTGGTAGTCAATTGCTAATCGATTATGGTGATGATTATCAGCATAGCCCCGCTGAATACCGCTTTTTGCGACCTAGCGATACTTGGTTAGAATCGGCAGAAATCTATCGCCAGCATCAATCTTTGTATTATGTGGATGATTGGCATTGTCCAGCTTTGGATCTGCAGCACAGTAAAATTATAAACCTACACATAGACCAATTGCAACTGGCCACTGTTGATTTACCCATCTTATGCTTTGATGAGCATGATCAACTGAAATCGCAATATGAACAAGAAAATTTTACTCGATTAATGTTTAGCTGCTGGCAAGGCAATCAACGCGAGCTAAAGATCCTCCTGACCCTGGGCGCTGATGTTAATCTACAATCCAGCATTTGCGGACTGGGTGCGTTACATTTTGTTATCATCAGTCCCATAGCCAGTCAAAAGAAATTAGTTATGCTACAACTGCTGCTGCAGCGTGGTGCACTCCTAACGCTGCAAGATGCGGCAAATAATACAGTTTTGCATTGGGCCATCCAATATCATGAATGTGACTTGATAAGCTATCTGTTGCAAAACGCTGAAGCTCCTGAAAAATATGTCAACAATGACAACCTGGATTTTTTTCTTTATGCCTTGGTACAAGGCAATCCTGCAGTCGTGAAGCTGGTCTTGTCTTACGCACGCATGGTAGATTATTTTACACAAGGCCTTGGAAAAATAGTGTGCGAAAGTTTGGTGCTGTTTTTGCAAGTTCAAGATAATAAACTCGCTGATTATATTGCATTTTTTACAGAGTTGCTGCGACAATTATCCAGCGGAGATACCTATGGTGCAACCCGCTATAACCCAGCAAACCCAAAGAAAAAAATCAAAACCAACCCAGTTGACGAAAATGTCATCTTGTCACCAGAAAAATCCTCACAATGCGTTCAGCAGCTGACAACAGCTGCCACACAATCCTTTCGTTTTTTCAGGAAAACAATCGTTAGTATTCATCAATTGCTGATTGACCATGGCACTGCTGAGGCAGCCTACGACAACAAACGGCCAAAATATGCAAACATGGGCTGAGCCAAATCAAAATATTTTTAGTTCAAATTATTTATTTAATGATTATTTAAGTATCATCATCTATACTCATAGATAAGAGTAACCCTAGGATATTGTTATGCCAAAAGACGAATATAGAAAATCTAGAAGTCCATCGCCTACTTCTGTTGTCAGGCCGCTGAGTCCGGTTACCTCCAAAGAAACTCTCGCGGGGGTTAGCTCGCGCGACGAACCAGAATCCAATATGACAAGCGAACGTATAGAACATGAGTTTAACAATTTTTCAACCATTTTTGAAAATAGATATGAGGTGAAAAAGGGATTAAGCGAAGAACATATTGACGAATATTTAACCCATTATCAAACAATTATGTCTTTATATAAACATCTCGAACGCGCGCATCCGAGCGCAGAGGAAGCCAAGCGCCTAGGAGAAATCTTTACTTATACTCAGCTAGGCATGATACGCTTGCGAACGGCATACCCGAGTATGCAAGAGACTATACAAGCCGCAATGGCTGCTCCGCTGGATACAGGTGCTCATAAACCACAATCATTCGATACGCTGCCTACCAAGAAAGTTAGTAAACACGCAATGATACAAGCCTTAGCCGAAGCGGAACAAGCCTTAGGCACTGAATATCCAAAATTCTTAGCAAGATCAGGCGTTAAAGCTAAAGAAAACCCACCGTTTATCGGAATAATGCAACAGACGTATGCAACATTTCAAGATCTTTTACAAACTAATAAGGATAATCACACCATAGCAGCCAATTTATCCGGTGAAGATCTTGCGACCTGTGCTCGATGTTATAGAAAAATTGTAAACATGTATGAGCGCTACTACAGTGTTGAAATAGCGGGGCAAAGCGACCAACAAGTCAAGGACAGCTTGAGAGATATCTATAATCAGACTCAAGACATGTACTCGCAGTTGCAACGGCAATACAAAGAACAGTTTGCTGCTATAAACCTAGTAGAACAGTTTGCTACTAATAAACTAGTAACAGAGCAGAAGCGAAGAAAGATATCTAAGGAATGTAGTACTGCCATCGCTAACTATCAGACCAACATGCAACGAATTGACCAGCTCGCCACTAACAACTCACGCTATCACAGCGCAGCTGCATGCAAAACAAACCTATTGAGTAAATTCCAGCTGGCATTGCGTAACTTTGACCAGGATCCATCATACGCACCCGATGAGCTATTGGCAGACTGCCAAGAGTTCATCGCTGCGGCAAACCAAACATTCCAAGTCAACCGTTCCCATCCTTGGTTCAGGTCACTGATATCACAACCATTGGAAAGCTTATTGCGCCGCATCATTACCTATTGCACAGGGGCTGCGCCCGCAGCTGCAGCAGAAAATCCTCCTAGCAAAACCTTTTGGGATGGCAAGACCACGGCAGCTTTTACAACTGAAGTATTGGCCAGTGAGCTAGAAAAAGCCGTAAAAAAACCTTAGCCTCATGGGAATAACACACGCCGTCACACGTAACAAGAACGCGCGTGTGCACATTCCACCTAAAATGAGTGGCATTGATTGCCAACAATTGCGCTGTGCGAAACAGCACAGCTTAAATATCGTCTTCTCGTGGCAACAGACCGGTGGCTATCGGGGTGATACCGATGTTGGGATTAAACCCATAATCCTCAAGTATCTTCAATAAATTATTGCCTCTACGGGTTAGTTTAGCCACACAATAGACATCCAAATAATTTTTTAACAGATAATAATTATCAGTCGCCGTCAGAATGGGTAATATTTTTTCAGCTCGCGCCATATGCAGGCTGTTTTGATTGTCACACGACTGAAACAGCACCGCCGCCAACATCCCAACCAAACTGGCTTTGCGGGCACCACTGGCCAGGTAATAGCGTTGGATACATTCGTCAAGTGCGCGATCTTTATCCCATTCGATCCATTCATCATAGAGGTAATGCACTTCTTGCGCTGCAAACTCACCTGTATCAGCTAATTTGATGACCGCCACCGCAGCTGCAACCACGCCTTGGATATTGGCCCAGGAACAATTGCCGACAATTTGTGCGCTTAGCGGAACTTGCGCCAACGGCTTCAAGCCTAGTTTTTTGTTAATCTGTTGATGAAAGTATTCTCTAGGCTGTCTTTTAAACAAGCTATTTTCAAGGAATGCAACCGTCAATGCCTCAGGACGCGTGATTTGGTAGACATTGACACAGCCTTCGCGTTGACTGTTCTCTCCCCTATCAATTTTTACCCATAAATTATGGTAACGAATAAAACTTAAGGCATGCCCACGGCTGGCAACCGGTAAAATCAACAATGGCGTCTTGATCAATTCACCCAAACGCGCATAATCGATTTCATTTAAAATGGGATGCCGTTGATAACGCAATAAGTCATCGGCAACCATAAAGGCATCGATGATCATGTGCACATAAGGGAAATACTCTCGTAAATAACGGGTCGAATAGCTCGAAACGAAGCGACACAAAGAATCTTTGATAATTGCCACGGTGAATTCTAGGATAAAACCTTCATAGTCGACTTCAACGAACTCATGTTTGGCATTTAAAATATCGGTGTCGCCCTTGAGTTCAAAGCGATGCCCAAGTAATTTAGCCAAAATAAAATCCATAGCAAAATCAAGTTTGGCGTGATGCTGATAGAGCAAATGCTTCAGACTATTTTGTCCGCGCAGCATGGGATAAACTAAGACAGATAAGCCGGTGTTGGTATACGCATTGGGATCAGCGCCATTGCTCAGTAAAAACTTGGTCATCTCCAGATCGTCATTATCCACACTCCAATGCAACGCTGTGCGGGTGGTCACATCTGGCTTATTAACATCGACACCTTTTGCTAGCAACAGCTTGGCCGTGGCGTGTTGCCTGGCAATGACCGCTTCTATCAATGGCGTAAAGCCATACTCATCGATATCATCCAGTAACTCACCACGACTGAGATAACCATCTAAATCAGGGACTCGACAGCTGATAATATCGTCGGCAAGCGTCATAGATTAGCGATCTCCCGGGCGTGGATTAAATTTGGGAGCGTTAACCAAGCCATTGCGCAATTTGTAATCAAGATCTTGCTCGCGCTTGGCGTTGTCATAATTTGTTCTGGCTTCGTCATTCAACTCCGGCACCGCACTCATGGTGGGGGGAGCCCCGTCAAACCGCTGGCTTTTCAACCATGGCTGCTCTTTGATAGGTTGATGAGAGTTATCCAGTTCGTTGCCCGCAGCTTCTTGCTTACTGGCATGGGGAGGCTCAGCGACTCGGATACCCAGCCGCCTTCGATATAGATCTTTTTCACGAGCCCGTAAGGTGCGATACATGGTTTCCGTGTCAGCAAATAACATGGAGTCAGGTGATCGCTTACCCGTGTCGATATCTGTTTTTTTACGCATAGCTTAATTATATATCATATATATTGTTTTTGCAGTATTTCTGCAATCTGAATCGCGTTTATTGCCGCACCTTTGCGTACATTGTCCGCCACCACCCACAAGTTCAGGCCATTGGGTGCGGAGATATCTTGGCGAATGCGCCCGACATATACCTCATCATGACCGGCAGCATGCTCCTGTGGCGTGGGATATTTCAGCCGCTTGGGATCATCCACCACTTTAACACCAGGGGCTTTCATGAGAATGCTACGCGCCTCGCTGGCCAACATCGGCCGAGCTAACTCCAGGTGTATGGCTTCAGAATGTCCGAAAAAAACTGGCACGCGCACCGCTGTCGGATTAACCATAATCGTGGCATCGTTGAGAATTTTTTGTGTTTCCCATACCATTTTCATTTCTTCTTTGGTGTAGCCGTTGTCCTGAAATTCATCGATATGTGGCAGCAGATTAAACGCGATTTGTTTAGGGTAAACCTGTGGTTTAATGGGCCTAGCATTTAATAGCTCACCGGTCTGCGACGCCAATTCCAGTAACGCACGCCTGCCCGTACCAGAGACCGCCTGGTAGGTGGCAACATTGATGCGTTTGATAGCGGCAACATCATGAATGGGTTTCAACGCCACCATCATTTGTATGGTGGAGCAATTTGGGTTAGCAATGATGCGACGGGTACTATAGTGCGCAATACATTCAGGATTAACCTCTGGCACCACCAATGGCACATCTGCGTCGTAACGAAAGCAGGAGGTATTATCAATCACCACCGCGCCTTGTTGCGTCGCTATAGGCACATATTGCCGCGAAACATCTCCGCCTGCAGAGAAAAAAGCAATGTCTACCTCACCAAAGTCGAAAGTCGCTAACGCTTGCACATTAAGCTCGCGCTTACCAAATAGCACAGTTTTCCCGACAGAGCGCTCACTGGCCAAAGGGTACAGCTCATTCACCGGAAATTTGCGCGTATACAACGCAGACAACAACACCTCACCGACCATGCCAGTTGCGCCAACAATGGCCACATTATATTTTTTTTGCATCAACTATATCCTCGTATGCCTTTGTACGTACCCAACTTTAATAACTGCTCAGATCATGATATATTTTTTAAGTTGCTGTCGGGTCAAAATAAACACACCACGACCACCATGCTCAAAATCTAGCCAGGTAAAGGGTACGTTAGGGTATTTCTGCGCAACTTCATGTTCACTATGCCCAACTTCAACCACTAAAATGCCATTTTCATTCAAATAATCATATGCCTGCTGCAAAATCACATCCACCACCGACATGCCATTATCATCGGCTTCTAATGCCAATCTAGGTTCATGCCGGTATTCGGCTGGTAAATCTTGCATTTCTGCATAGCCAACATAGGGTGGATTACTCACAATAATATCATAGGTGAGCCCTGGCACATCTTGAAAACAATCAGATTTAATCAGATTGAGTTGCTCTTCTAAGCCAAAGTGCTTTTGGTTAATCAACGCAACATCCAAAGCATCTTGCGAAATATCTACGGCATCCACAACCACCCCAGGAAACTCATGACAACAAGCAATCGCAATACAACCACTGCCGGTACATAAATCCAAAATGCGCGTGACACACATCGTATCGATCCAAGGAGAGAATTGTTGTTTGATCAATTCGGCCAGCGGTGAACGCGGTATCAGGACACGCTGGTCAACATACAGCGAAATGTCGCAAAAATAAGCCTCTTGAATTAAATAAGGTACAGGGATCCGTTGCATGATGCGTTTTTCTAATTGTTGACAGAGGTAGGTTTTTTCCGTTGCAGTCAATTTGGCTGAGAGTAGGTGAGGGTGTAAATCATATGGCAGATGTAAACTGCGCAAAATCAGCAGCGACATGTCATCATGCGCATTATCTGTGCCATGTCCAAAGAACAGCGATGCCTCATTGGCTTTAGAGATAGCAAAGCGTAAAAAGTCTAGCATCGTTTCAAAGGATGCGGTTTCACTGAGATAGCTTGCTGTCATAGCGGCCTCCAAGTATGCATTAACGTGAATCCATTGTATACTTGCAGGCATGATTTTGAAATGGCAATAACTGATTGGTTATGACCGAAGACGAGAAAATCCTCTTTCAGCAAGCCATGCGAGGGGTCAAACCACTCAAAAACACGCCCAAAAGGAGCGCACAGTCACCGCGACCCTTACCACCGCTGGTTCACAAACGCAGTCAATCAAGCCAGCGGTCACATACCCCCGCTCCCCCACTTTCCGATGCGGTAGCTGAGCTGGTCACTGCCGAAGCTATTGTATCGTATCAGCAGGTAACCCTGCCGAAAAAGCGCTGGCAGCAATTACGCACGGGCGCGATAAACTTGACGGCACATCTGGATTTGCACGGTTTATCCTCCGAGCATGCCAGAGCCGCATTGTGCTCGTTCATAAGCCAGCAATATCAACGCCAGCACCGTTGTCTGCTCATTATTCACGGCAAAGGTGGCCGCCATCATGAAGCCCCTGTACTGAAAAATCTGGTGCCGCATTGGCTAAAACAACTGCCCGAAATTTTGGCTTTTCATAGCGCACAACCGAAAGACGGCGGTGCTGGCGCACTTTATGTTTTACTAAAAAAACCACGCTAGTTGAGCCAATAGCAGTGAATTATCACCAGACCCTATTGAATTTTAGCGCAGAACCAGTTACCCTCTTCAGGAAAAATGGGTATGAGTGTGATGAGTAAACAAGTCATTATTATAGGCATCAGTGGTCCATCAGCATCAGGTAAAAGCTTGTTGGCCAATACCATCGTCAACGAACTTGGTTCAGACCAAGTAGTCGTTATTTCCGAAGATGCCTATTACAAAGACAATAGTCATTTGCCTTTTGCCGAACGCGAAAAAATCAATTACGACCACCCAGACTCGTTTGATCATGCCTTGTTATGTGAGCATTTACGTGCACTGCAAGCCGGTAACGGCATAGAAATCCCCGTATATTCCCATTCCAAACACCAACGCCTCACCGACACCCGCCTCATAGGAAAACATGCCATCATTGTGCTCGAAGGTATCTTATTATTTTCTGAAAAAGCGCTGCGGGAATTGATGGATATACGTATTTTCATGTCAGCGCCACTGGATGTCTGTCTCAGTCGCCGCTTGATGCGCGATGTGGTCGAGCGTCATCGCTCATTTGAATCCGTACTGCATCAATACGAAACCACCGTTCGCCCTATGTATTTGCAATTCATTGAACCATCTAGCCGCTATGCCGATTTAATTGTCCCTAGGGGCGGCGAAAATCGCATTGCCATCGATATGATTAAAGCCAAAATGCGCGAGTTACTCAACTTGGCGCGTTGATTGATTAAGGAGTTTAATATGGGGTTTTTAGCCGGTAAAAAAGCACTCATAGTTGGGTTAGCAAGCAACCGTTCGATCGCCTATGGGATTGCCAGCATGTTTCATCAGCAAGGCGCGGAACTGGCTTTTACCTACCAGAATGATAAACTCAAAGAACGTGTGACGACCATGGCACAGTCCTTCGGCTCGCAGCTAACGTTCCCTTGCGATGTCGCCAGTGACCAAGATATCGAGCAGGTGTTTCGTGATCTCAAACCACATTGGCAACAATTTGATATTTTGGTACATTCTGTAGCTTTTGCACCCGCTGATCAAATCAGTGGTGACTTTGTGGAACATGTCAATCGCGAAGGTTTTCGCATCGCACATGACATCAGCGCCTATAGTTTGGTGGCTTTAGCCAAAGCTGCAGCGCCGATGATGTTAGCGTCAGCGGGTGCTATCTTGACTTTAAGTTACTATGGTGCAGAAAAAGCTGTGCCCAATTACAATGTCATGGGCATTGCCAAAGCAAGTCTAGAAGCCGCCGTGCGCTACCTGGCAGCCAGCCTAGGACCTAAAGGTATCCGGGTAAATGCCATTTCAGCAGGCCCTATCCGCACCTTGGCCGCAGCCGGCATCAAAGATTTCCGTAAAATGCAAAGTGCGTATGCTGCCACTACCCCGCTGAAACGCAATATCACCGCCGAAGAAGTCGGCAACACGGCAGCATTTCTCTGCTCTGAGTTGGCGTCTGGGATCACCGGCGAAGTGCTACACGTGGATGCAGGTTACCATGCAGTTGCCGCCATCGATGCGCTGGAAGAAGCACACTGACTCACCTCCTAAATAATCAGACCATGCCTGGCGCACGCAGAACTGCTGGGTCACCCCAGCACTTCTACTCAAACCCACTATTTTTAGTCGTTTGTTTTTCAGGTTTATAGTCCTGGCGATGGTGTGCGCACCGAGTAAAACCCATCCGCATGCAATTCGCATGGTACTTTAATGGACAAACGAGAAGTTTTGTGATGTTGCTCGCTGCTGGCTGACAGCGACAGATCATTGTCTGCGGGTTGGTTGAACATCTCCAGCAGCCCAACCGTCAGATAGAAACGCACATCATGCTCACTAGTCAAGCACACGCGCTCAATGTAGTAATCGGTCATGGAGACTAACTGATCAAAGTGGGTTTGTGTAAAATAATCGCTGGTAAATTCGCGCAGCAGACCGTGCAAATCAGCAGCTTCATCAGGGGTAAACCAGATACGCGCATACTGGTCGATGGCTTTGAGATTGGCAGCGCAACCTAACAACCCGAGGTCCCTCAAAAAGGTAACACCCGCAGCAAATTGCTCAGGATATGCATGCGCCCTAGCGATGCCACCCTCTGCTGACAAAGCCCCAGACGAGTTGGCAAAAAAACTGGTGTGACCACGCGGTGTGGTTGGCAACTCAACATCAAATGTTTGCATCATAGACTCACTTTATGTGTTATTAACCCTACTGGCTGCTTGAGCAAATGCCCCCATCAAGTGACTTGGCGCCCCCATAAACCTTCGCGTGCTGGCTCGCTGATTGATAATCTGCCAGGAGGTCAGGCTTAGTCTGACATAGCCACACTGTCGGTAGCTACGTCACAAGGTAAGCGACAATCAGCATGGCAAATAATAGTCAGACTGATTTCTACATCATAAAATTTGGTGGAGGTGGGGCAGATGGCTCTATGACATAGTATTCATATACTTCGGCTGCAACAACAGTTCCACTTTCGTTGGGCGACATCACTGCTTCAGCAACAGGTGTCTGGTTCTCTGCATCTCTGATCTTACTATCTCGCCTCAAATCAAATATAGGACCAGTGGCATTTGTGCCGAAGTTGATACTAATTTTGGAGTGAGATATCTCACCTTTGCGCAATTTGCGAATGAGCTCTAAACCGGCTTTCTTTTGCTGATTCACCTCGGATTTAGCCCAAAAGCTGGCAACCGTTGAGACTGGCATGTCATCGCCCATACTGGCTCGAATTGCGACAATTGCACATTTGACTTTCACCGGGTCTAGAAGGTCTTTCGCTTCATCAGACCATTTTTCCATATCCTGATCAGTCAAAGCAAAACGACCAGGATCGCTGGGTTCGAGAGCATCCTGTGAGTTGGCGGCAATCACACAGTCTTGAATAGCATTGTAAGCCAAGCAGCCTAGTCCAGCGCCAAAGGTAGCAAACAAGCCAAGAACCGATACCGCAGCAACCGCAGGTGCGCTAAATCCAGCCGTAATACATAGCGCCATCAGTGGCGGGTAGGCAAACATGCCTAACAGCATTGCGGAAGATAGAAAACTTGCACACATGCTCAGATAAGATCCAACGGCCTGCAGCCAACCCTCATTAAAAATCAAGCGGTCCATACTATTGATGGCCTCGTGGTACAAGTAATAGAGAGCACTGCCCGCAAGAATCGCCGCGCCTATGAATAGCGCAACATACAATTCGTTAGCCTGATCTGCTTGAGCTTGGTTACGTTTGTGCTCTGTGGTGTCAGAACTGGGTTTCCAGCGTGAAGGTGCTGTTGCTACACCATAAGAATAGACAGTATGGGGCCTATTCAGGTCATTGAGCACCATCCAAGTAAACAGGGTGTTATCTAAATGGTGGCCATGGCAACAATCACATACATAATGCGTTCTTGTGATTCTTATGGGCATACTACTCACTAGAGGACCATCAGTAGCGAGTGGTTGCTGTGCCAAAGTAACATCGCGAGATTGTAGTGCCTCAATAATAGTTCTTGCCGCGGTCCTAACCTTTTCTTTTTCCCAATGGTCTAATTCCGCCAAAGTCGGCATTGGGTTCTCAGATAGTTGGGAATCAAAATGGTCTTGCTGGTTTAATGAAACTAAAGAATACGAGAAAGGTAATTGGCCTTGAGCTCCTAATTTATTTTCATAATCCCCACTTGGTTCGGCCTCAACGAAGAGTGGCATGACTGGCGTAAGTGAACGCTCGACAACATCCAATAATGCACTTTTAATCTGATTTTGATCTACTTTGGACCTCTGGCCCCTCGCACATTTAATTTCTTCTTTATAATCAGCGGCAAGCTGGTGGTATAATTGCACCAATTGTCTATCAGTAAATTTGCTCATCAGATCTCCTCTCGTCTCATAATTAACATGATTATACAACAGACACAATAGGTCTGTGGTCCACCTGCTTTTTGCAGCACAGTTTAGCGAGATAAACTTAAGAGAACCTTAGCATGGTGAGCCAT
>DAIOSQ010000026.1:0-18929 GCA_036752465.1 Legionellaceae bacterium
GCCAATCCAAGTGAACATGCAATCATTGACGCAAACGCAAGACTTGCGCCCGGAGTTTCAGTAGGCCCTGGCTCTATAATTGGTGCCGATGTTGAGATTGGTGAAAACACTTGGATTGGCCCTCATGTGGTCATTCAAGGTCCTACTAAAATCGGTAAAAACAATAAAATATTTCAGTTTGCATCGGTAGGCGATGAGCCACAGGATATTACGTACCAAGGTGAACCTACCCGTCTTGAAATTGGCGATGATAATATTATTCGCGAATTTACGATGATTAGCCGAGGGACGGTCAAAGGCGGCGGCTTGACCAGGATAGGCAATAAAAATTTTTTCATGGCCTATTCACATGTTGGGCATGACTGCGCGGTAGGCAATGGCGTGATCATGACCAATTATTCAGCTTTATCAGGTCATGTTACCGTAAATGATTATGCCAATATTGGCGGTTATTCCGCGGTGCATCAGTTTTGTTGCATCGGCGCGTACTCGTTTATTTCTCGGGCAACCTACGTTACGAAAGATGTTTTACCTTATGTGATGCTGGCTGGACACACCACCACTGTATGTGGCATTAATACGGTGGGGTTACGCAGAAGAGGATTTTCATCTTTGACCATAGACGCTTTGCGCAGAGCATACAAAATTATATTTCGCAAAGGCTTGACTGTGCAACAAGCTGTGGAAGAGTTGGAGCAACTTCGCCTCGAATGCCCAGAAGTCACCTTGATGATAGACGCATTGACGCAATCAACTAGAGGTATTGTGCGTTAATGGATTTTTGGCACTTCTCACTCCGAGAGTTAGAGTGGTGGTGAATAGAAACAAGACATACAGGCATTGAGATGATTGATCCCCATTTACTGCGTGAAAATCCGCATGGTATAGCTAAAATTTTGGCCGATAGAGGTTTTTATTTTGATGCGGTAAGCTTTGCTGAGCTGGAAGCTCAGCGCAAAATCTTACAAGTAGAAACACAGGCTTTACAAAGCGAGCGTAATTCGGCTTCAAAGCAAATCGGCATCGCAAAATCGCGGGGTGAAGATGCGGCAATCCTGTTAGCGGATGTCAGTCGGATTGCCAACTTACTTAACGCTAAAACTCAAGCGCTAGAACAAGTGTTATACGCTATTGAAGCCATACATGTTGGGTTGCCTAATATCCCGCACGCATCTGTACCTGTCGGGAAAAATGAACATGATAATGTTGAAGTGCGACGAGTGGGCACAATGCCTGTGTTTGACTTTGCCGTGAAATCCCACGATGAGCTAGGTGAGCAACTGGGTTTGATGGATTTTCAATTATCTGCAAAAATCACGGGTAGCCGTTTTGTGGTCATGAAAGCACAGTTGGCACGTTTACATCGTGCGTTGGCACAATATATGCTGGATGTGCATACCCTTGAAAACGGCTATGAAGAAGTATATGTTCCTTATATTGTCAACAAAGACAGCTTGCTGGGCACTGGACAATTGCCGAAATTCGCAGATGATTTGTTTAAGTTAGCTGGCGAGGCTCCTTACTATTTGATATCAACAGCAGAAATTCCTGTTACCAACATGATGCGCGATTGTATTGTTGATGCGGCTTGCTTGCCCTTGCGTTTTGTTTGCCATTCGCCGTGTTTTCGTAGTGAGGCCGGATCGTATGGCAAAGATACCAAAGGAATGATTCGCCAACATCAATTTGAAAAAGTAGAATTGGTTTGGATTAGCCGGCCAGAGCATTCTTATGCTGCGTTAGAATCATTGCTCAACCACGCGGAACTTATATTACAGCGCCTGGAATTACCGTATCGCGTGATGGCACTCTGCACAGGTGATATGGGGTCGAGCGCGGCAAAAACGTATGATTTAGAAGTGTGGTTACCCAGTCAACATGCCTATCGAGAAATTTCTTCATGTAGCAATACCGAATCTTACCAAGCAAGGCGCATGCAAGCGCGCTGCAGGACGCCGCAAGCCAAAGAAACGCAATTGCTGCATACGTTGAATGGCTCAGGTCTTGCTGTGGGCAGAACCTTGGTCGCAGTTATGGAAAATTATCAGCAGGCTGATGGAAGTATCGATATTCCAGCTGTGCTACGGCCATACATGGCTGGTCAGACTCGTATCAAGGCATCTTAAGACAGATACCACAGTGCAAATCCATTTAGGCACGCGCCTTGTTGTCAAGTTGCGTTGCGTGCACACACGTTTACTGTGAGAACGGACCTCAGGTGCGATTGTTCGTTGCCACAATCAAACGTAAGCCGCAACTGCCGCCATGATTAAAAAGCCAACAATCACGTAGCTGAAATCTCGCAGATTGCAACAACGCTGTACCATCACGCAGCGCTCCAAGCCATGCAAAGTTCCTAAATACAAAAAAGTTCCCGCGGATACGGCGACAAGGGTAGGGTCAAATAGGGTATGGGTGGTCATGTTATGGCCCATATTCCACCCTAAATACACGCCTAGCGGTGACATCAATGCAAATAAGATGAATAACAACCCCGCTTGGATGGTGCTGAGGCTACTCTTATTGAGCTGCATGGCAATAGCAAAACTTTCCGCCCATTTGTGGGCAATAATAGCAATAAACAACATGCCTACCAGCGCGTAATCATGACTAAAACCAAGCGCAGCCGCTAAAACTATGGAATGGAAAGACAGCATCAGCCAGGCTAGGATCGCAAACGCAGGGTGGGATGCGTGCTCATGATGATATAACTCCTTACCAATATGCTCTAGCCATAAAAACAACAGAAAGACACTGCCGGTGATGATATATGCAAAAGGATATTGGTATCCCAGAGCATGAAACATCACATTGGCTTCTGGCAACATATGTAACAAGCCTGCGCCTAAAAAAACGCCAGTGGCTAAGGTCTCGCCAACAGGGAAGTCAAAATTTTTTTCCTGTTGCAAGCGCTTTTTAAAGGGATACCAGCCTGCCAGCATAATTATGGCAAAGACGCTCAAAGCAAATATCAATTTTAATATGGTCAGATCAATGATCATTATGTGGTTACTCATACTTATACTCTGGTTCTGGCTAGGGCTAGACAAGCGTTACAACGCCGCTTGGACTGCGTTACTTTGTTCACAACACGCAATCCGTATATGTCTGCGGTACTGTGGAGCAGTGCATGATGTTCTGTGAAAAGCATTTGCGTTTCTGCGGACTAGCAACGGGGCACTGGTTTGCATTGCATTGACTGCACCTAGCAGACTTCGTTGTTTATCAAGCAGCGAATTTTGATATGATTTGCTTTGTTTTGCAAATCTTTGTGAATATTATTCTGCAATGCTTGTCGTATGTGCTGCGTGTTGTTTGTCCATAAGTCAATAATAACTTCGCCATCAAGGTAGTGCAGCAGCCAATATTGAATGTCAGGATATGTTTGTTGCCAGGGCACTAACAAATGTTTTTCCAACCAAGCACGATTTGGTAAATGAAACGATGGACAATTGGCTTCATCATCTTCAGGGTCGACATGTACGGTAACATCGGATACTTTGGCAATGGTGCGACACAAATGGCGATGTACATGTTGTGCTATATAATGGCCTTCTGAGACAGAAATATAGGGTGCTACCAAAATATGTACGTCAATCAGAATATCCTGGCCCATAGAGCGCGTGCGCAATTGGTGAATCTTTTTAACGCCATTAACCTGTAAAATCGCTTGTTCAATGGCATGCAGTACATCTTGCTCGACAGCGGTATCAACCAACTGTTTGACACTATCCCAGCCATAATTCCAACCCATATATATGATCATGCCACCCACGATCAAGGCTGAAGCTGGGTCAAGGTGCGGAATATGTAATGCGCTGCCGATCAAGCCAACCAATACCACGAAGGAAGACCAAGCGTCAGAGCGGTGGTGCCATGCATTGGCAATGATCAGCTGTGATTGGATGCGCTCGCCAATATGGCGGGTATAATGGAACAAACCCTCGTTGGCTAGTATCGAAAATAAGGCCACTGGTAACGCGCAAATCGAAGGATTAGGATGATATGCTTGTAATAGAATCTCCATCGAATCCCAAATAATGCCACAGCCGGTTAAAATCAATAGCAAGGCAAGTAACAAAGTTGCAGCGGTTTCTATGCGTTGATGACCATAGGGGTGGCTATCATCGACAGGTTGACCACCATATTTAGAAGCAAAAATTACCATGATATCGGTGAGCAAATCGGCGAAAGAATGCACCCCATCTGCAATCAGGGCATGCGAATGAAACCATATACCACCAATAAGTTTGAGCATGCCCAAAAAAAAATTGATTATAGCACCCAACAAGGTAATTCTTTTAGCCGCAGTAAATCGTGTTTTATTCACGTAGTTCTTCCCGATTGCGATATTCGTTTAAGGATTCAGGATTAGACAATGAGCCTATATTGGCAATGTCTTCGCCCATGACCGCTTGCTTAACCGCTAGTTCAACAATTTTACCGTTGAGGGTGCGTGGAATATCATGGACTTGAATAATCTTCGCTGGCACATGACGTGGGGATGCGTTGTGGCGAATGAATCTTTTAATGACATGTATCAGTGCTGCGTCAAGTTTAACCTTATCCTGTAATTTAACAAACAACACGACACGCACATCGTTCGCAAAAGGTTGCCCTATGACGATACTTTCCAATACTTCGGGGACTTTTGCAACTTGGCGGTAAATTTCTGCGGTACCAATTCTTACGCCGCCTGGGTTGAGCGTGGCGTCTGAGCGACCGTAAATAATCACGCCGTGGTGCGGGGTGATTTCGGCAAAATCGCCATGCGTCCAAACCCCAGGGAAACGCGCAAAATAAGTTTTGTGATAACGGTGGTTGCCAGGATCGTGCCAAAAGCCCACAGGCATCGCAGGGAATGCTTGTGTACACACCAACTCGCCGCGTTGATGCTCAACGGCGTGACCATGCTCTTGATATATTGCTACTCGTAATCCCAGACCTATACATTGAATTTCACCAGGGTAAACTGGCAGCATAGGATTGCCTAGCGCAAAACAAGAAATAATATCAGTGCCACCAGATATCGAGGACAGTTGCAGATCAGCCTTTACCGCATGATAAATATATTCGTAGTGTGATGGCAACAATGGTGAGCCAGTGGATAAAATACAGCGCAATGAAGACAGTGTATGCTGTTGCTTGGGGGTGCAGCCGGCTTGTTCAACACTGGCAATGAACTTCGCACTCGTGCCGAATATGTTGATATGTTCTTCGTCAATAAGTCTAAACATTCGAGATGCGTTTGGATAGACCGGTGAGCCATCGTATAATGTCAGCGTGGCACCCAATGCTAAGCCGGAAACCATCCAATTCCACATCATCCAGCCGCAGGTGGTATAAAAGCAGAGGTTGTCAGTCGATTGCAAATCGCTATGCAAGGCTAATTCTTTGATATGTTGCAACAATGTACCACCGGCACCATGCACGATACATTTTGGTGGACCTGTGGTGCCCGAAGAAAAAAGAATGTATACCGGATGATCAAATGGCAGATGTGTGAAAGTCAGCGCTATGTCATGTTGTTTGAAACTATGCCAATCAAGCGCGTTTGGTATCGATTGTGTGCTGTGGTGTCCTTGCAGAACAATGACCGTATGTTGCACCGATGGTAATGCTGCAGCGACCGCGCGTATTTTGCTCAAAATCTCAAAAGTTTTGCCTTGATAGGATTGTTCGTCTACCGCAAAAATAATTTTTGGCGCGATTGGCCGCAACCGATCCAGCAGCGCCTGCTCACCGAAATCGGGCGAGCAACAGCACCAAATCGCGCCGATGGCGGTGGTAGCTAGCATAGCGACCACTGTTTGATAAATATTGGGCATGACGCCAGCCACTCTATCGCCTACTTCCACACCCTGGGCTTGCAGTCCGGCAGCGACTGCGGCAACTTCTTTATATAGCTCTGCGTAGGTGATGACACGTCGCGGGCCTTGTTCCTGAATGCAAATTAAGGCTGGATGAGTATCCCGCCGCGACAATAGTTTTTCAGCAAAATTTAAGGTTGCACCTTGGAACCATCTGGCTTGCAGCATATCGTCGGGGTTGGTGAGAATAGTGTGGGCTGGGCTGGCAAAGGTGATATGAAAAAATTCAGTCAAAGCTTGCCAGAAATATGCGGGGTGTTGGATGGACCAATGATACAGATTTTGGTAATCATGATGAAATGTTTGATGATATGTTTCTGCAACGAATTGCATAAATTGCCACATCTGAGTGTGTTCTGGATGTTTGGGCTTCCAGAGTGGCTGACTCATCCTTGTTACCTACTTTCGTGTGCGTATGCATGCATTGTATGAGAGTTTTTGTGTATAGCCAATAGGACTCTAGCAAAAGGCCACTGCCAGGTGCGTGAAATTGTACCGTACCGAGATGACATTTGCTGAGTATGCGCTTGTATGGGATAATTCAAGCAAGTCTCAACATGTCACTGTTTATCCCGATCGCCAAGTTTGTGGCAATAGGTGTGCGCAGTTACCTCAAAACGGGCGTGGTGACACGCCTTCAACCAAAGGTGATGGAATGGAAGATAATAAACAAAAAGCATTAAATGCGGCACTATCACAAATTGAAAGACAGTTTGGTAAAGGTTCTGTGATGCGAATGGGCGATAGTAACACAGGGCGTGATATTGAGGCTATCTCAACGGGTTCGTTAGGACTTGATATTGCTTTGGGTATCGGTGGCTTACCAAAGGGACGGGTTATAGAAATTTATGGGCCTGAATCTTCCGGTAAAACCACATTGACCTTGCAAGTGATCGCTGAATGTCAAAAAATCGGTGGTACGGCAGCATTTATCGATGCTGAGCATGCCTTAGATCCTGGGTATGCGGCAAAACTAGGGGTGAAGGTCGACGAACTTTTGATTTCGCAACCTGATACTGGCGAACAAGCGTTGGAAATTACCGATATGCTGGTACGATCTGGTGCGGTTGATGTGGTGATTATTGACTCAGTAGCAGCACTTACCCCTAAAGCTGAAATTGAGGGCGAAATGGGTGATACCCATGTTGGATTACAAGCGCGGTTGATGTCACAGGCGCTGCGGAAATTAACTGCGAATATTAAGCGTACGAACACCCTGGTGATTTTTATTAATCAAATTCGCATGAAGATCGGCGTGATGTTTGGTAGTCCAGAAACCACGACTGGCGGCAATGCACTGAAGTTTTATGCATCGGTCCGACTGGACATCAGAAGAATAGGCTCTATCAAAAAAGGCGAGGAAATCCTTGGTAGTGAGACACGTGTTAAAGTAGTTAAAAATAAAGTTTCGCCGCCATTTAGGGTGGCTGAATTTGATATTTTGTACAATGAAGGCATCTCACGTGAGAGCGAAATTATTCATCTGGCTACGCAACTTAATCTTATCGAAAAATCAGGCGCTTGGTATAGTTACAATCAACAAAAGATAGGGCAAGGTAAAGACAATGTGCGTTTGTACTTAAAGGAAAATCCCGCGATAAGCGAGCTCTTGGAGCAGAAAATTCGTGCTGAGTTACTGGTCAAACAGAGTGCGGTTGTGTCAAAGGATGCCAACGAGAGTGTTTTAGAGTATATGGATGAGTAATGCGTTTAACACAGCTTGCCGTTGTTTGGCGATACGTGAACATGGTGCGCGTGAATTGCTCGACAAATTGCAACAAAAAGGTTACAACAACGCAGAAAGTATGGCAGCATTGCAGCAATGCCAACGTCTGGGTTTGCAGAGCGATAGCCGATTTGTTGAGGGTTTTTGCCATGCGCGCATCCGGCAAGGCTATGGCCCAGATAGAATTATGCGAGACTTGCATAAGGTTAATATTCCCAAAGAATTGATTGTCGATGTTTTTTTACAGCAACGGCCGGATTGGTTACAATGTGCTAAAGACGTCCTGCTGAAAAAATATCGCCATCTTGCTAATTATTCCTATCATGATATGCAAAAACAAAAACAATTTTTACGCTATCGTGGCTTTGCGGTTGATACAATTTCACAAGTCTTTAAAGAACTCATAAACACAGAATAAGATGAAAATGATGAAAACGAGAGAGATTAGACAAACATTTATTGATTATTTCGGCCAAAAAGGTCATCAAGTGGTGCCTTCTTCTTCTCTGGTGCCTATAGATGACCCAAGTTTATTATTCACCAATGCAGGTATGAACCAATTTAAAGATACGTTTTTGGGTTTACAAGCGCGTGAATATACGCGCGCCGCAAGTGTGCAGCGTTGTTTGCGTGCGGGTGGCAAACATAATGATTTAGAAAATGTGGGCTACACCGCACGCCATCATACTTTTTTTGAAATGCTAGGAAACTTTAGTTTTGGCGATTATTTTAAGCATGAGGCCATAACCTATGCTTGGAAATTTTTAACCGAAGTTTTGCAGTTACCACAAGAAAAATTATGGATCACGGTATACCAGGATGATGATGAAGCAGCGGACATTTGGCTCAAACACGTGGGGGTATCTGCCGCGCGTTTTTCACGCTGTGGCGAAAAAGATAATTTTTGGTCAATGGGGGATACTGGCCCGTGCGGACCGTGTAGTGAAATATTTTATGATCATGGTGCGGACATTGCCGGTGGTCCTCCTGGTTCTGCGACAGCGGATGGCGATCGATATATTGAAATCTGGAATCTGGTGTTTATGCAGTACAATCGGGATAAACAAGGGCAGTTAACCCCTTTGCCGCAACCTTCGGTGGATACCGGTATGGGGCTAGAACGGATTGCCGCCGTGGTGCAAGGGGTGCATAACAATTACGATATTGATGATTTCCAGGCTATTATTGGTGCCATTGCCGCAAAAGTGCCGGAAAAAAATCGGCAACATGCATCTTTTAGAGTAATAGCAGACCATATTCGTGCCTGTGCATGTTTAATTGCTGATGGAGTTTCTCCTAGCAATGAAGGTCGTGGCTACGTGCTCAGACGGATTATTCGACGAGCGGTCAGACATGGCTATCAGCTGGGGTTGGCAGTGCCTTTTTTTGCTGAGCTAGTCGTGCCAGTGATTGAAGTTATGGGTGAAGCTTATCCAATTTTGGTTGCTGAACAGAGCAATATTGAACGCGTACTGCACACTGAAGAAACTCAGTTCGCCCGAACATTAGCTGTGGGACTCGGGTTGCTAGAAGAACAATTAATGTCTTTATCAGAAAAAGTGATTCCAGGCGAGGTGTTGTTTAAATTGTATGACACCTATGGGTTTCCATTGGATTTAACCGCGGATATTGCAAGAGAGCGTGGTTATAGCATTGATGAGGTTGGGTTTAATACGCACATGCAGGCACAACGTCAACAATCACAAGCGCATAGCCAATTTCAAGCACATGTTACCCATCCCCAACATATTGATGAAAGCTCAGTTTTTCATGGGTACGAAAAACATACGTGTCCAAGCAAAGTTACGGCCATCATCTATAATAATAATAAAGTCGATCACATAACAACAAAAGGTATAAAAGTGGGGATCGTATTGCAGGAGACGCCATTTTACGCAGAAAGCGGCGGTCAAGTTGGCGACCAGGGGCGGATCACGCGAGACGAATCTGTATTTCTGGTCGCAGACACTCAGCAGGTAGGTCAAGCCATAGTGCATTATGGTGAATTGCTTAGCGGTTCTTTCGCGGTTGAGGATCAGGTGACAGCGGCAATTGATCAAGAAAGACGCGCTGCTGTCCGTCGTCATCATACCGCCACCCACCTATTACACGCTGCACTAAAACAAATGCTTGGATCACACGTTCAGCAAAAAGGCTCACTGGTAGAAGCAACACGGGCACGTTTTGATTTTTCTCACGGTCAAGCGTTAACGGCTATTGAATTGCAGACAATAGAATCTGTGATCAATGAAAAAATTCAAGCCAATATCCCGGTCGTGACCGAGGTTATGCGTCTTGAGGAGGCTAACCAGAGCGGAGCCATGGCATTGTTTAATGAAAAATATGCCGATGTGGTGCGGGTGTTATCGGTTGGCACGTTTTCCAAAGAGTTGTGTGGTGGCACACATGTGCAACGCTGTGGTGATATTGGCTTATTCAAAATCACCGCAGAGTACGGCGTAGCCAGTGGTGTGCGGCGGATTGAATTCGTCACCGGTCAAGCGGCACTTATATGGGTCAATCAGCAGTTAACCCAATTAGATGAATTGGCTAAAATGTTAAAAACTTCTCCGCATTCAGCTGTAGACAAGCTTGCCCAGTGTTTGCACGACAGCAAACAGCAAGAAAAAGCCTTACATCGCGCGCAGCAAGCATTGCAGACGCAATCCAGCCAAGCCTTATTGCAAGCCGCAGAAACCCATGGGCGATTGACGTTGCTGATCAAACAGTTGGGTGAGCAAAATATGGGTGAGCTTAGAAAAATCCTGGACCAATTGAAGTCAGCTCTGACAGACGCGGTGATTGTATTATTCGCAATCCATGGTGATAAAATCAATGTGATCGCTGGTGTGAGTCCTGCGCTACTTGACCGCGGCGTGCCGGATGCTGCGACGCTGGTACGCTTGTTGTGCGGCAAAGGTGGCGGCCGTGATGATATGGCACAAGGTGGGGGGGAGCTTCCCGAGGATTTATCTAACAAACTAGAGCAGATCAAAGCAATGGTGCTGGCAAAGGCTTGACGATGATAACTGACTGTGCAAGATCCGCGATACAACAGAAGAGGTGCTGAGATGGCATTATTGGTGAAAAAATTTGGGGGCACATCCCTTGGGACCCTTGAACGGATCAATCAAGCAGCTGATATTGTGGCAACTGCGAAACATGCTGGGCATGATATCGTCGTCGTCGTCTCAGCAATGAGCGGTGAAACCGATAGACTGATTCACTTAGCTCATCAAATGTCTGAAGCGCCTGATGATCGTGAATATGCCGCTTTGGTTGCTACTGGGGAGCAGGTATCGATGGCCCTTTTGGCTATGGCTCTGATTAACCGAGGTGTGCCAGCACGCTCGTATACGGGTGGACAAGCGCGAATTTTGACGTGTAGTCAGTATAAAAAAGCCAGGATTCAATCGATTGATACCCATCCGATGCTAGAAGACCTCAAGCAGGGGAAGGTGGTAGTGATTGCTGGTTTTCAGGGGGTTGATCAAGCGGGCAATCTGACTACATTAGGACGTGGCGGCTCTGATACGACCGCGGTTGCAATTGCATCGGCCTTGCATGCCGATGAATGTCAGATTTATACCGATGTTGACGGCGTATACACCACCGACCCACGAGTGGTACCCAATGCTAAGCGTCTCGAGCGCGTAACCTTTGAAGAAATGCTGGAGTTGGCGAGCTTAGGCGCAAAAGTATTGCAATTTCGTGCGGTTGAGTTTGCCGGAAAATTTAAGATTCCGTTGCGGGTGCTGTCCTCTGATGCTGAGGGACCAGGAACCTTAGTCACCTACCAGCGAGCTGATAATATGGAATCACCTTTGGTCACGGGGATTGCTTTCAGCCGCAATGAAGCCAAAGTATTGATTTTGGGCATTCCGGATGCTCCCGGTGTAACATCCAGGATATTATCTGAACTCAGTGGTCTTGGTGTGAATGTTGATATGATTGTTCAGCATTTAACCGACAATCATCGTGCTGACTTTATGTTTACGGTACATCGTGATGAATACATGCTGAGCATGAGACATTTACAAAAAATCGCGCACCAGTTACATGCGCAAGATGTGGTGGGCGTTGAGCATTTATCTAAATTGTCAGTGGTAGGGTCGGGTCTAAAAAGCCATCCAGAAGTCGCTTCGATTGTGTTTCAAACCTTGGCCTCATTGGATGTTAACATTCAATTGATTGCCACTTCAGAAATTAAAATTTCGGTATTAATCAGTGAGACCATGCTGGATGAGGGTGTGCGGGCATTGCATAAAGCTTTCCGTTTGGCTGGCGAAGTGCTAGATGAATCTCTGGAAACTGCGACCTTGCAGTCATGAAGATGTTGCTGGTAGAGGTTTTTGGCCTATTCGCATGATCAACAAAGCCTTGGCTTGCAAAAAAAAATATTGTGCTATAATTGAAAAACAAGATCATAAAATGCAAGGAAGCGTGACCAGATGCCAAGCCGTTCACGACAGGAATTGCGACTTATACTTGAGCATTGTATCGTGGCTAACCCATCAAGGGAACGCGTGTCCACAAGAGCGGATTCCCATGCAGATTTCATAAATGCCGGTATTGTTGATCAAAAACCTTACCAACTGCATCTTGACCCGAACTGCTTTTTATATCGACTCTACGATCAGAGGAAACTCGATGGCGCGCGGCGGGCTGATCATTCGGTGAAGCAATTGTATAGTTTTTTTGAGTTTAGTGTGCCCCGCGCTACACATAAAAATACTCTGCCAGATGATCGCTACACGTATTATATCTCAGGCAAAGGTACGGTTTATCTGATTCGTTCTGAAGAGTTACATACGTTGATGCTCACAAAACCGCCAAAGTCACGTGAGGTGCTGTGTGCTGGCCATGTTGATGTCAAAGATGGCAAAATCAATCAGATAGATCACCTGTACAACATATATCCGGAAAAAAATCTGTATTATTCCTGTGTGTATCTCTTTAACAAAGGTTATATCGAAAGCTGTTGTGATGTAATTGCGCAAGAACATGGCCAAAAATTGCAACAATATTTAACCGAATCGCCTTGTCGTCAAGAATATACACAATTGCAACAACGAGCTTTGCGAGCAATGATTAAAAGAGAGGCGGCCCACGATCAGCCTACGGTCACTGCACAACTTGGACAAGTCATTGAAAATCTGAAGTCTATGTGGCGTAAACCCTGAATGCTGTCGCCGTGCTGCAGTAAAAGAAAATCAAGTACAATGTTTACGAAAGCCTAATATAAAATTAAAATGAATGAGTGCTAGCGGAGGGTATGACTTGCTTCACGATTGCCAGAGGCCTACATCTTCATGTGGGATGGTTAAATACTGATAATAATTAATACGTAAGGATAGTTATGCATCGAGACTTGATGAATTTATGTGCCATGTTAATTATGTTTAGTGTGGTTCTTTGGTTCATTAATCTGACATTACCGTTGCCAAGACCTATCAAACGAATGCTGGTTTTTATCGGTGCTGTCGTCTATATCATGTATGTGTTGCAGTTCATCGGTATTATCCATAAAGTGCTGCCTGCAATTAATTTGATTACCTAGTAAACAGCCAAAAGATAGCTGAGGATGGCAAGCTCTATCCAAAGCAACTGCTCCTGGTTATGGAATGATGTGTTAGCAGTCGAGACTCTGGTGAATACATCATCATTGGCACACGCCCTAATAAGTAGTAGAATTTGGTTCCAATTGCCTTCGAGGTGTTCTTTTTATCAATGAAAAAAAAATATAATGGCCGAGCATTAGCGTTGTGTGGCCGCCTTGCCGTATATGTCAAGCCATTTTGGTTGGTGTTAGTATTGGGGTTAGTAGCGAATATTGTCTACTCTTTGATAGATGCAGGGTTCACGTATATGATGCGGCCTTTTTTGGACAAAGGGTTCGTGCATGTCGATCTGCGCTTCATTAGGCATATTCCTTGGATCGTGTTGTTTGGTATTACCGCGCGTGGTTTGGTTAACTCGCTAGGCAATTATTGTATGACTTGGGTAGCGCGTGCATTAGTTAATGTCTTACGACAAAAAGTTTTTTTGCATATACTAAAACTTCCTGCAGATCATTATGATCAAGCCTCTTCGGGGGAATTGCTGTCAAAAATTCTTTATGATGTGGAGCAAGTGGCTCAAGTCAGCGCCGACGCCTTGACGGATTTTGTTCAAAACACCTGTTTGATTATTGGTTTATTGACTGTGATGTTGTTGATATGTTGGCAGCTTTCGCTCATGTTTTTGCTTACCGTTCCATTTATTGCTCTTGTTGTTAACTACACAAGCAAAAGAGTGCGGCGTATCAGTCACAAGGTGCAAAAAAGCATGGGTGATGTGACCGAAATTACCAGTGAAGTGATTGATGGCTATCGTGTCGTGCGAGTTTTCGGTGGTGAAAACTACGAAATTGATAAATTTCAAGTAGCTACTGAAAAATCAAGAGTTAATGATATGAAAGTGGCTATCAGTAAAGCCATTAATGTCTCTGGGGTGCAAATTATTATCGCCATAGGTATTGCCGGGATTATTTTGGTGGCAATTAATCTGGCAGCAGTTATTACGGTGTCTGCAGGCTCTTTTTTAGCGATTATTGCCGCTATGTTGCAACTCATCAAACCCATGAAAACACTGACGACCTTGAATGCGACAATTCAGCGTGGTTTGGCGGGTGCAGAAAGTGTTTTTAATTTATTACAGCAACCGCTTGAGTCTGCACAAGGTACCGTGTTGCCTGTAAGAGCACGTGGTGATATTTGCTTTGAGCAGGTTTCGTTTGCTTATCGTGACGGCAAAGCTGTGTTGAATGATGTCAGTTTTGCGATCAAGGCTGGTCAAACAGTTGCGTTGGTGGGGCATTCAGGGAGTGGCAAAAGTACAATTGCCAGTTTATTGCCGCGATTTTATGCAGTCAAAAGTGGCAGAATTTTATTGGATGGGGTGTCAATTGCTGATATTGAGCTCAAATCGCTCAGACAACAAATGGCACTGGTGAGTCAGCATGTCACGCTATTCAATGACACGATTGCCAAAAATATTGCTTATGGTTGCGCAGAAGTATCACAGCAGGCGCTTGAGAATGCAGCCAAATTGGCGTATGCCCATGAATTTATCTGCAAATTACCCCTTGGCTACGAAACACGCATTGGGGAAAATGGGGTACTGCTGTCTGGTGGACAAAGGCAAAGACTAGCCATTGCCAGAGCTATTCTAAAAAACGCGCCCATTTTGATTTTGGACGAAGCTACCTCCGCGTTAGATAACGAGTCAGAGCACTATATCCAGAGAGCGCTGGAGCGTGGCATGCAAAATCGCACCACTCTGGTGATTGCGCATCGATTATCGACTATCCGCCAAGCCGATACTATCTTGGTGTTGCAACAAGGACATATCATCGAACAAGGTACACACCAGGCACTATTCGCGCGCAAAGGTGCGTATTACAGGTTGTATCAAGGACAAGCACAGACTGAAGCATTGTCTGATATGGTGGTATAATGATACATACTTGGATAGATAAATATTGGTACCAAAAACATGTTGTGCGATGGGGGTTATATCCTTTTGCATGGGGGTATCAAGCAATAAGTGTGTTGCGACGAGCGTGGTTACAACGTCGACAAATATCCTATCCAGTACCCTTGATTGTGGTGGGTAACCTAACAGTAGGCGGTGCAGGGAAAACCCCGCTGGTTATCGCTTTGGTGCAAGCGGCACAGGCTCGTGGACTAAAAGTAGGTGTAGTCAGCCGCGGCTATGGTGCTAGCCAGAATAGCACGCCAAGGTTGGTTACCGCGCAAGATGACCCAAGACATGTGGGCGATGAACCTTTGCTGATTGTGCAAAAAACGCAGGTGCCTGTGGTCATCGCGAAAAAACGTAATGCCGCGGTGAGCTATTTACTAAGCCATCATCCTGTAGATATGATTATCAGTGACGATGGGTTACAACATTATCGTATGGGCAGAGCTATTGAGATAGCAGTGATTGATGGTCAAAGAGGTTTAGGTAATGGTTTGTGTCTGCCGGCTGGTCCGTTGCGTGAGCGTGCCAAACGTTTGCAACAGATGGACTTTGTGGTCGTTAATGGCGGCGGGTATTGTACGGACAGTTATGTCATGCAAGTATTGCCAGAGCCGCTGGTACAGCTGTCCTCTGGAATTTTAGTCACGCTTGAGCAATTAGTACAGCCAGTGGCAGCTGTTGCAGGTATAGGTAACCCACAACGATTTTTTGCCCTGTTGCAGCAGATGGGGTTGCGCTATGTGCCATATATATTTGCCGATCACCATGTATTTTCAAGAAGCGAATTGGATCTGCAAGAGAAAATTATCGTTATGACAGAAAAAGACGCGATAAAATGCCGAACATTTGCGACAGAAAGTATGTACGTTTTACCTATAAGGTCTGAGCTGAGCGAGGCATTTTGGCAAGCATTTTGGTCACATGATAAACTACAAGGGTTGATTTGAAATGATAATGTGCCACTTAAAAAAGATGATCATGTTGGTTGTCTTTTGCTCTATGACGGGGGCATTTGCGGATGAGTTGCAGCCTAACTATAAACCGGCCGATGCCTTGCATGTCAGTTGGGTGTTTGCCGGCATAGTGGCCAATGAAAACGGCGATCAGTTTGGTTACTTTTTCCAAGTGGAGAAAAATGTCCATGACTATCATGTGATGTCAGCACTGTTTGATGGCCAGAACAAAGCAGTGATTTTGCAAGAGGAAGGTCGGGCCTCTATTGATGATGTCTCGTCTTTTGATTGGCGCATTGGCAATACATTTCTGCGCTTTAATGCCATTAATGATAGCTGGGTTTTTGGGATGAAGACCAAAGACAAAAAAGGGTTTAATTTCAAAGTTGACATGCTTAAGGAGCAAGAGCGTTTGCCGGTCACACAAAACTTGCGACCCGGTATGAATTTTCTTATCAGTCAGACAGGGCAGTTAAATGGTCATGTGCAATTAGAGGAAGGGAAAGAACAGTTTGTTGCTGCTAAAAATGCATGGTTTCGTGAAGTTTGGCTTGCCAATAGCGATATTCGTAATACAGGTTTTTCTGGTGTGCTTTGTTATTTTACCAATGGCAGTGGTTTTTATTCGGTGAGTTTACCCAACGCGCATACATTGAGTGCTTCAGAGGCTGGTTGGTACGATGTTAAAGGTATACCTTCAGCAATATCGCGATTTATTCAAGTGACGCAATCGCCCGTGGATGGTCCATGGCATATCCGCATAGGCTCACCCAATGTACACTTGATTTTGTCAGATTACCTTGAGCAGAACTCGGCCATCGCGGGTTTTATTATGGAAGAAAAAAATCCAGGATTCTGTCTGTTGAGTCAGAATAAGTTCAGCGAGACGGAGCTGGCTATTAAAAACCAAAAAATAACTTAGTACAACGTTATCAAACGCATGTGCAAATAGCAGAGCGTGCCGTGATGGTTCAGGCGCCGAGAGTTAAGCGAGGTGGCACTTTTTTTTGAGCGATTCAACCATTCATTGCAAATAAATTGACGCTATGACTGCCGCGACAACACTGCAATTCTTCCCCGCCAGTTGCAATGCAATACTATTTTTGATAAAGTAGTATCACATTGGATCACATTGAGATTTGCATGACTTTAGAATCGAAATTCCTACATGCAGTAAAAATAGGCGATATAGAGCAGGTTCGTAAACGAATAAAAAATAAACGCTTGAATCGGGAGTGTGCAGATGAGCGTGGGTACCAAGCCATTCATCTGAGTATTGAAAAAAACCATCCTGCAGTTTTAAAACTTTTATTGGATGCTAACTTCAATATAGAAGCTACAGTCAATGGTGCAGAACCTGATTTGCATACACCTTTAATGATTGCAGTGATACATAACAACATAACTGCAGCCAAGATGTTGATCATAGCAGGTGCATCGATCAATGCTGAATCCATTTACAAGGAAACTGCCTTGTTTTTAGCTGCTGAACTTAACCGCCATGAAATGGTGAAATTGCTATTAAATGCTGATGCGGATACTGAAGTATCGAATATTGTTAGCAATACCGCACTTCTGATTGCTTCTTGCGAAGGTGCGTCAGAATCCGTTGAAGCCCTCCTTAAGAAAGGGGCTAATGTATATGCAAGAGATCGCTTAGGTCGTAGTGCGTTTTTTGTAGCCAGTCATAATTATCATAACAAGGTTGCTAATCAATTAGCACGACGAGCAGGCTCGCAAAATCTAGATGAAGATCTAGCTGTTATGCCCCTTGAGGAATTTACGATTATTCATCCTTCTTAGCGCAATATCTTATTCGTCCAGGTCGGAAATGTAAGGCATCGGTGTTTAGTTCATTATTGTTATGACCAGTTGAGGATGAGGCAAACCAATACCTTATAAAATTCAAACAAATTGAATTTTATTTGTGCTTGATTAACTTCTGCTATTGGTTAAACTTATAATAAGTACGCATGTTTATTAAAAAGAAAGCAATGTTTGATTGCTGCTTCACATAAACCAGCTGTATGGGACGATAGCAATAAGTGACTTAAGGGAGAATATCATGCAAATTAATCTTACAGGTCATGGGGTACACATGACCCCCGCACTGCGCGCTTTTACTGAAGAAAAGTTTGGTAAATTGAGCAAATACTTCGACAGAATCACTTCAATTCATGTCATTTTCGATGTCGACAAAGACCGTCAAATTGCTGAGGCGACGATTTTGGTACGAAAGGCAGAAATGTATGCCAAGGCAGAGTCAGCAGATATGTACAGCACCATCGATTCATTGGTGGATAAATTGCATAGACAGTTGGTTAAACATAAAGAAAAATTACAGGAGCGTCGAGCAGCCTGACAGTGCCACGTAAGCCTTTTTCGACCGCTGTTTTCTGAGTCACGGATTACAGACCATCCCCTTGCGCTTCGGCAAGGGGAGCTTCAAACCGTGCCAATCTGAGCGTTTGCCAGGTAAGGATGGGCGCACCAGGCATGGTTAGCTTGAGCGACGCTGGTTTTTATGAGACTGGCGGTTGCATGCGGATGATTAACATATGTATTGACTAGATATCTTGCGGTCATCTTGTTAGAATGCGAACAAATAAACTCATTGCCGTTGGTCTTAGTCATGCCCTTAACAAGAAAAATCAATATTAAAAGTCCTTTTGATGACTTGTTTGGTGATTTGTTAGGTTTTTTGAACATAAATCCAGCGATTAATCATGTGACTGTTATCAACGAGGCACCATCTAGCTTGCCGCAGGATGAACAGAAACTCGCTATCATTGCGCAAAGATTAGAAGAACGGCTGGCATACGCGATTGATCCACCGCCAACAATCGATTATCAATT